>CAZCHF010000006.1:0-126083 GCA_964498325.1 uncultured Candidatus Kuenenia sp. | reverse complement strand
GGCACCCTGTTCCTAAACCCTCATATCGCCTGGTACAGGAAATCCAACCCGGTCAGCTGCACTCGGAGAAATCCTCGCTTCGCCCTCCAGGCTTCGCTCGGCTTTCTACGCCCGCTCCATGACACGGGCAGCCCCGAGCCGGTCACCCCGCCACCTGAGACCTCAATGCGTCGCTTCCTCGACAATCCGAATCTCCTCGTCCGTCAGCCCATACAACTCATAGACGAGCTTGTCGATCTGCCGATCCGTCGCATCAATCTGCCGCTGAATCGCCGTCTTGGAATGCGGCGTTTTGGCTGACGGTAACTGCTCACGAAGATCGAGCATGGTCCGAACCAACCTGACGATGCCGTCCTGGCCGGCTCGCTCGGCTTGGTCGAAGACCCGGATTGGAAGCTCCTTTAGATACGTACCCTTGATTTTGGGAAACGTTCTTCGCCGATCAAAAAACCTTTCGAGCCAAAGGCTCGCGAGTAACCGGGAATTCAACACGCCAAGCACGTAAAGCGGGTCGATACGCGGATCCGTGACGAGAACCATGAATACGGTATTGAGACATTGGAAGCCCTTGGCATCGAGGCCAAAGACGGGCACCCTACCAATCTGCCGGGTCACCAACTTGTTCTTCGCATTCTGTTTCTCGTCGTCCCAGCATCCGCCCGACTGTGCGACCCTATCGTCAAGACAGGCAAGTCCGTCCCATCGTAAGTCGTAGCGGGTCACATCTCGACCCGTGTAGCAGGGACGGTAGCCCTTCGGAACACGACTGAGCGACGCCACCTCAATTACGTCTTTGGTGAACTTTGCACGATTTCGTAGCTGTTTGCCGAAACTCACAGTCGCCAAAGAACCAAGCGAGCGACTTTGGGCGCCGCACTTTTCCCATAAGGAGTCTCGGCCAGGAACATCGTGTCCTGTGAAAAGTGCGAACTGGTCAGATAGGACTCGATCTCGATTCAGTTCAGTGCGGCCGGAGACCTCGAGTCCTTTACCGCTTGGGTACGCATGTACAAGCGAGAACGACTCCGAAGGCAGCCGTCCGGATTGAAGCACCCATATCGCGGTGTCGACGCTGATGCCAAGGAAAACACCGTGATCAATGACCACTATATGATCGATGCTCGCCTTGGTCAGCAGAAAACGCCGAAGCGTGTCGAGATGGTTATTTGTGACAAAGTTTGCCGGAGTGATCATGGACGCTCGCCCGCCCTCACCCGCGAGACGAATCGCCTTCTCTATGAATAGGTGGTAGGTGTCGAGCTTGAACGAGGCGCACTCGAAGTTCCCTCGGAAATACTCCAACTGATCGTCGTCGCGAAATGCGTCTTGCAGCAGCACATACGGCGGGTTTCCGACCACCGCGTCAAAGCCGCCGGCGCGCATGATGTCGCGAAACTCCGCCTGCCAGTCGAACACGTTGATGCGGAGGCGTTCCTCTTCGTCAAACATGTTCATCTGCCTGTTGTCATAAAAATCGGGGCCGATGAGGGAGTTGCCGCACTTGATGTTGTTGCCAAGATCAGGCAATGCCCGCTCGTGAAAGAGCCGGAGACCGGCGTCGAGCCGCTCCGCACTCTCGCCTTCGAGCACCTTGAGCAAAAGGGAAAGCTTCGTCACCTCGACGGCCTGCGAGTCGATGTCGACCCCGTGGATGTGCGAAAGAAGAATGCGCTTTCGTTCGTTGGTGGTGAGGCGATACTCACCTGATCCGTGCTGGTAAAGCCGCGGCGTTTTTCCAGTCGTATGTTTGCCAGGGCCTTCGTTCACATACTGGTCGCGGTACCAGTCGAGAAGGAACTGATACGCACCGAGCAAGAACGAGCCGGAGCCACACGCAGGATCAAGAACCGACAGAGGCCTCGTGTCCTTCGCCTTTGACGGCTGGTAGGTGGCGGTCAGCGCGCCGACTTCCTGTGGGGTCTTGTCCTCGACGAGCTTGCCCACCGTGTTCTGAACGATGTAGTCGACGATGTAGGTCGGGGTGTAGTAGACGCCACCCGCTTTGCGGACTTCCGGCTTCTCTTCGACGACGGCCCGATGGCCAGGCGTCAGCCGGATCACCTTGCCGAGGAACTGCTCGTAGACATGGCCGAGAATGTCGGCCGGCAACACCGAGAACTCGTACGGGCACTCCGGGTAATAAAGCCGCGTGAGGATCTCCTTGAGCGGCTTGTCGTCAATCGTGATGCCGGGCGTCAGGTCGTCCGGAGCATCCGATCGCCCCTTCTCTTCCGAGAAATGAAAAAGACCGGAGTTGTAGCGCTCGTCAGCCCGGCGAAATCGCTCGAACAGCCGGTCATACACTCGCTCGCCGTTGGTGAGTGCCTGGAGGGTGCCATACGGTTCGATGCCACGGTCTTCGCAGATGCGGAGAAAAACAATGCGATCGATCGTTCGCTGGACGGCGAAGTTGAGGTCGCGCTGCGAGAGGTTCTCGTTGCGGAGCGCGATGTTGCGGGCGAGCATGTCGCGCCAGTCTTCGATCTCCGCAAGGAAGGCATCGTCGACCTCGGCGGTGCCCCGCTTCTTCTTCGCCGATTCGGCATACTTGTCAAACGAGCCCTTGAGGACCGCTTCGCGTGAGAAAATGGCGGCCAGTTCGTGCCACCGATCGGGAAGCTCGTCATAACGGAGAAACAGCGTTCGGGCCGTGCTGGCCTTGTCGGTCTTCGCCGGCTTGATCCGGCAGTCGTAGACGGCGATCTCTTCAAAGTCGGTCAGGATCGACAGCGGCAGCTTGGCGGACCACGCATACCGGCGAAGCTGAAACGCTGGGAGCGAATCGTCCTTGATGTCGACGGCAGGCTTCTTGGCTTCGACGAAGAACTTTCGGACCCCACCGATGCGGAAGCAATAGTCGGGCGCCTTGGTCGCGCCACCGATCTTGATGGCATCCTCGTGAATGACGTCCTTGTAGGCCTCCGCATAGCCGGCGGTGTTGTCGATATCCCAGCCGAGTGCCTTGAAGAGCGGATCGATGAACTCCCGACGAATTTGCGTTTCGTTGTAGCTGCCACTCCCGCCGGCCCCGTAGGTTTCGGCATGCTCGGCAAAACGACGGACCAATTCGTGGACTTCGCGCGGGGCCTCCATGCTGCTTTCTTGGCTGGTCTTGGGCACGAGCGCAAACTCCTTTCGCGAGCGGACAGAAGGATACCAGGCCCCCGTTCTCGGGTGGGATCCGTCGCTCGTGGCGACCGTGCGGTTCGCAGTTGCTCAGTGTTCGCGATCAGGCACTCCGTGCTCCTCAAAGTTCGTGTCAAATCCTCGCGCTGGTGCCACGGGGCCGCCGAATCGCGGGTTCAAGACGCCGAAACCAGGGTCGTCGCCGACCGGCTGGCCGGCAAGACCGAGATCGGTGAGGACCGGGCCGCCTGGGGTGGCGCCTCCGCCGCCCATGCCGTCGTCAGGTCGGGGCTGTCCGGCAAGTTCGAGATCAGTGAGCACGTCACCGGTTGCTCCCGTTCGTGGAACTGGATCATGGTCATCACGAGGCCTGCCGGCTGGCCCGAACGAGCCACGGAGCGCCTGCATGATCGCCTGCTTCTCCGCCTCGGTGAACTGACGCGGAGGGGTACCGCCGTCATCGTCGGGCCGAGGCTTGTCGAGAATCGTCGGCCCCTTCTCGCCTTCCACATACAGGGCCGTCACCGGATCTTCCCCGGGCCGCTCGTGGGTGACCCAGACAAACCCGACGTTCTCACCATCGATCTGGCCGAGCTCCGACGCAAACGTCCACCGACTCCCGTCGCTCTCCGTCACGGTCACCGGGCTGGACTCACCGAGAAACACGATGAGGGCCTCGCCAAATGTGAAAGACCCCTTCACGCTGGTGTCGTCGGTCACGACGTCGTCGTCGCCGTCGCTCATCGCGCGGCCCTTTCCAGCTCGCCCAGCGGCCATGGCATCGCCGCGTGAGGGCCCCGCACTTCCCGCCTCCCCACCGCTTCCTCCGACGAGGGGCTTGCCCGTGATGGGGTCCGTCGCCGTGCGTGCCTTTCCGCTGGCGAGTGGGTCACCGTTTCCGCGGCCTCCCATCGCTGGATCGAAGGCAGACGCCCGTTCCCTCCCGAAGGAGATTGGCTCGCCCGTGGCAGGATCGGTGAGCTGGCTCTCTTTCGCGATGTCGCGACCGACACCCGCCTGTTCGGCCTCTTTCATGGCGGCGGCAACTTCAGCACGCTCTTGAACGCCGGCGAGTCTTGCCACGGCAGCAACGGCAGGATCAGCCGCCACCGACTTGATCAGTGGCGTGATCACCTTCATGACCATGCGCTCTTCGGACGCTTGCGGAGCATCCTTGGCGAGTTCGGGCACGGCCGAGGCATCGAGTTTGAACGGAAGCGCCATGTCCCCGGCCATCGGGAGGCGCGATTCCAGAGATTGAAGGCTGAGTGGCACGGTCCGGGCACGCCGGCTTCGAGAATGGTGTCGAAACATGGTGATATCTCCTGGCTGCAAGGTTCTTGTGCGATCGTGCTTGTATCTGCCCCCAAGGACACAAGGCGCCTTCCGTGCCGCGGTGTTACATGGCCCACCGTATTTTCCGGGAACCACTGGCGGCAGCGTCACTCATGGAAATCGAACACTGGTACACGGGTGGTCGCCTCCGTCGAGCTGCCTACAACGACAGAGCCTATTGAGGACGTGTCGTTGGACAGGCCTTCGACGCGGGATGAACCCAGACCTGGCCGCACCTGCGGCCTCTGCTAAGTGAGGTTTCTGATGCGTTTTTTCAGCATGTCGATGGTCGCGGCGCTGGCCGTGGCAACGATCGGTTCTGCGTATGCCGGTGAGTGCCCGATTGCCAAGAAGCAGCGGATGGCAAGGCAGTCTGCAGGTCACGTGCAGCCAGTGGCCTATGCGGCGGCTTCGAAAGACATCGTCGACACCGCTGTCGGCGCCGGTGACTTCAAGACGCTCGTGGCCGCAGTCCAGGCGGCGGGCCTCGTCGAAACGCTCAAGGGAGAAGGCCCTTTCACCGTGTTCGCCCCGACCGATGCGGCGTTTGCGAAACTGCCCGCCGGTACGGTCGAGTCACTCCTGAAGCCCGAGAACAAGGACAAGCTCGTCGCCATCCTGACGTACCACGTGGTGCCGGGGAAGGTGATGGCCGCCGATGTGGTGAAGCTCACCGAGGCCAAGACCGTACAGGGCAAGGCCGCCAAGGTGAAGGTCGAGGATGGCACCGTGATGATCGACGGTGCGAAGGTCGTGAAGACCGACATCGCGTGCGGCAACGGCGTGATTCACGTGATCGACGCGGTCATCCTGCCGGAATGATCCAGGCAGCGCGAGTGCCCGCTCGTCCATGAAAAGAGGGCCGTCGCTGGCATTGCCAGCGACGGCCCTTCGGCTTTTCAAGCGAGCGGAAGAAAGCCGCCGCCGCACGAAGCGGCGGATGCAGACCATGGGGAACCTCGGCTCTTCCCACGGTCAGATTAGTACGAATACTTGCCGAGGGCTTCGGCGATCCGGGCGGTGTCAGCCTTGGCGAGAACGCCGGTGCCCCGGAGGTTGCGCTTGCGCTTGCTCGAAAGGCGAACCTGAAGATGGCTCGTGCCCGCGCGGCGGTGCTTCACCTTGCCGGTGGCCGTAAGGCGGAAACGCTTCTTCGTGCCCTTGTGGGTTTTCTGCTTCGGCATGGTGACGGGCTCCTTTTCGTGTGGCTTTACTTGGGCGTCAAGGTACAGGTGAGTCGGCGACCCGCTTGCTGCGGCGGGGCTTCCATTTTGCTGATGTCTTCGAGCTTTTCGACGATCTGCTTCATGACGCGCTGCCCCTCTTCGATGTGAGCCATCTCGCGGCCGCGGAACACGACCGACACGATGACCTTGTCTTTGTGAAGGAGGAAGCCGCGGGCCTGGGCGACCTTGAATTCGATGTCGTGATCCCCCGTCTTCGGACGGAGGCGGATTTCCTTGATCTTGGTGTGATGAACGTGGGTTTTGTGGTGCTTTTTCTTCTGCTGATACTTGAACTTGCCGAAGTCCATGATTCGGCACACAGGTGGCTTCTCATTCGGTGCCACCTCGACCAGATCGAGACCGGAGTTTCGCGCGAGCGACAGGGCGTCGTCTGTGGGCACGATCCCAAGCTGACTGCCGTCGGCTCCAATGACACGGATCGGTGTGATCCGAATCTGCTCGTTGATGCGATGCTGCTTCTCTATGGCTCACGCCTCCCGGCCGCGGAAACTTGATCCGCTCGCCGGGGGAAGGGGCATGCTTCGCACCTCTGGCCAGCGGACCTCCTGAATGTGAGCGACACGGGACGCCGAATCACCGGGAGAGCTTCCGCCCTTCCGCTGGAAAACGGCCCGTTCGCAGCCCCGGAGTGTCGCTGGAATTCGGTTTTGAGTCAAGGAGGACAAGCCCCGCCGCCAGTTCCAGGTCGGCCCCGCCGAAGCGCTCGGCCATCGACGGCTCGAGCATGCAGGTGACGGCCAGGTGGTGACCCGCGGGGCTGGTCAAAACCTGGTGAATCCAGCGAAAAGGGCGCCCTTCGGCCGTGCCCTCAGCCATCACGCGAACGACCTTCGTTCCGTCGTCTCTAGTGGATGCGTCGGCTGTGGCGATGTGGCCAAACTGGTCACCCAGGGAATTCTCCACATCCCGGCTCACTTGTTCGACCGTCGGCGGCGTTTCCGGGGCCGATCGCGGAAGCGGCAGGATCGAGCACTGGGCCAGGAGGGCACCGCGATCTGCCAGTCGCAAAACGAGCCCTTCCGGGCCGTCTTCCACGACCCGCCAGCGACGGTCGAGAACCAGCGTGTATCGGCCATGCGGATGGCGATGCCAAACGGTGCCGGCCTTGCCCTGGCCCGAAGGCCGGCCGGCCGCAGGCGGATCGAGCCGATGCTTTTCGTTCCACTCCGGATCTGTCGGCGCGTCGCTGCGGCGCATGGTGATGGTCGCCTCCACGTCGAGCCCAGGGGCGACCCAGCCTGCTGCGCGCTTTTCGGTGAGCGTGATGTCCAACTCGCGGATCGGTGCCGCGACAAGCCAGGCGTCGTTGTCCCCCGCGGCGACACAGGATGCCTTGGCGGTGCCCGACACCGTGATGCTGGTGGTCACGCCATCGACCGCGCCGGTCACCGTGCCGGTGATCTTCAGGGTGGCACCGCTGTCTTGAACCTCAGCCAATTCCACATCCAGGTCACCCTTGGCGACCGTGTCGATCGCCAGGAGCCCGGCAACCACGTCGGCCGGAACTTTCCACGCCTCACGCTTCGCGACCGCGGCCCCTGGTACGAGTTGCCCAAGCAGCACCGGGTCGAACGGTGTGTCGAGGAGCTCCGCTTCCTGCCGCGAGAGAAAGCCTTCGGCAAGGCTCGGCGTGGGGGTGGTGCCGACCAGTTCCACGATGACGTCGCGGGCATCGGCTGCAAGCGTCGTGCGGGTCGCCCGCTCGCCCGTCTGCACTGCTGCGGTCGCGCGCCGGTAACGGCGAGTCGTTGTGTCGTCTTGATCCGAAGGCGTTTCCAGGAATTCGAACACAGCCTTCAACTCAATTGGCTCGCGGGTGCCGGGCGTGTCCTCGGTCGATGGCGCGAAGAGTTCGCCGCGCACAGCCAGCCCGAACTCGATTCGAGACGGGGCAGGTTCGTCGGCCGCCGTGACGGGCAAGGCAAGGGCCAGAACGGTCATGGCAACGATTGATCGCATGGCGTAGGCAGCGCTCGAGGGGCGACGGGACTTTTCAGGTGTTTCGGCGCGAGCGATCCCCCGGGAACGGATTTTTTCAGCGACGGAGGCCGACTCCCAAGAGTCCACCCAAGTGTCTTCATAAGTGGCTCTTATGTACTAAGTGTCTGCTTGAACAAAAACGCTCGATTTGCGGCAAGCACGGGGATTTGTATCGCCTGGGCTGAGACTCTGGCCCATCGCCCTTGCAACTCGCCTTGGGCCGTCCGTGAACCCTCGTTTCTTGAAGATTTCTCGGGAAAAACCGCATCGCTTTGTGCCGCCTCCAAGAAAAAATCTCAAGTTTGCCAAAGTGTCGCGAACCCTTTTCGTGACTCGGCCGTATAACTCTGGCGTCCACGGCACCGGAACGAAGAGGTCAGGACGGCCTCGGACGCGTGGACGGGTGTGATCGATCGGGGCAGGGTCGATCGAGAAGTGGTTCGAGGGCTTCCCGCCAACCGCCGGCATGGATTGCTGGCTAGGAGGAATCTATGCGTTCCGATACCAACGGCTTCTTGCGGCTTTACATGGATGGGGTCAGCAAGCAGGAGTCTGGTCACGAAGAGACCCGGACCCCCGCTGGCGAGTCCTTTGCCAGCAGCGTCGCCACCACCGAACAGGTTCTTTCGCTCGAAGATCTTGCGAGGCGGTTCAACGTCTCCACTAAGACGATCTCCCGGTGGAGGGAGCACGGGCTCGTCGCCCAGCGGTACTCTGTCGACGGCCGTCGTCGCGTGGGCTTCCTCGCGAGCACCGTGGAGAGGTTCCTGCGGACCAACGCCTCGCGGGTCGAGCGGGGTCGTCGCTTCAGTCAGCTCTCGGCCGAGGAACACGACAAGATCGTGGCCTGGGCTCGGCGCCTCGCCGCCGCCGGGGCGAGCCCGGCCGACGTGCACCGCCGGATCGCCAAGCGGCTCGACCGGAGTGTCGAAACTATCCGCTACACCCTGAAGCGTTTCGACCAGGAGCATCCCGACCACGCCGTCTTCGGCGTGATCGATGGAAAGCTCCGGCCTGAAACCTGCGGGCGTATTTATCAGCTCCACCTCCGTGGTGAGCCGGTGGAGTCGATCGCGCGGCGCTATCACCGGTCGAAGGCGAGCATCTATCGCGTGATCCTCGCGCAGCGGGCGGAGCACATCAAGCAGTTGCCGCTTGATTTCATGCCGAACGCCCTCTTCGCGCGTGCTAGTGCCGAGAAAGTGGTCAACGAGCCCTATCCAGGCGTCGATGAGCCGGCCAAGCGGGTGCGTCGTCCGGCAGGTCTGCCGGCGTACCTGGCGAGCCTCTATGAAGTGCAACTCCTCACGCGTGAGCAAGAGGTCTGGCTCTTCCGGAAGTTCAACTACCTGAAGTACAAGGCGAGCAAACTGCGCGATCAGCTCGACCCTGAGCGGCCGAGTGCCAGGCTCATGGATCAGATCGAGCGGCTCTACGAGGAGATCGTGGAGCTCAAGAACCGGATCGTGCGTGCCAACCTCCGCCTCGTGGTGTCGATTGCGAAGCGACGGGTGTCGGCCGGCGACAGCTTCTTCGACCTCGTGAGTGACGGCAACATGTCGCTCATCCGCGCGGTCGAGAAGTTCGACTACGCCCGGGGCAACAAGTTCAGCACGTACGCCTCCTGGGCGATCATGAAGAACTACGCCCGCACGATCCCCGACGAGCACAAGCGACGCGACCGCTTTCGCGCGGCCGACATGGAGTTGCTCCAGGCCGCCCCCGACAGCGGCGAAGACGAAGCGCAGCAGCGGATCGCGGTGCGGGATCGGCTCGAGCAGGTTGGGAAGTTCCTCGACCAGCTCGACTCGCGGGAGCAGACGATCATCATCCGTCGCTACGGTCTCAACCCCGAGCAGGAGCCGCAGACCTTGAAGGAGGTTGGCTCGGCCCTCGGCGTGACCAAGGAGCGGGTGCGCCAGATCGAGGCCAAGGCCCTCGAGAAGCTCCGCGAAGCCGCGGCCGCCGACGCCCTCGTGCCGGAGCTGTGAGCCGCTGACTGGCCGTGCGGCGCAGACGTGGTTCGCAGTCTGCGCCGCCGGGCGGTCACCACCAGCCTTGGAACGGGTCGTAAATCCGAACCGCGAAAAACAGTTCGCTGGCGCTGAAGGCAGACGTGATGCGGGTGGTGTCGACTGGCACCCCGCCGGAGGACACCTGGGCGTTCACCCCGCCGGCGCCAAGTTCGAAAAACCGGTAGCCAAGGTCGAGGGTCATGCCGTCGGTGATTGCGAAAGCCACGCCGCCACCCGCCTGCCAGGCAAACCCGGTCACGGTGCCAAGGCCGGTCACCGAGACGTCGTCGATCGGATACCACTGGTTGATACCGAACTGATACCCACCACCACCGATGCCGCCACCGACGTAGCACGTGAGGTAGTCATGAATCGCGTAGTCACGCCAGATATTGACGGTGGTGGACCAGCCCCCGGTCGCGGAGGGATGCGAGACGGCGATGTCGTTGATGCTCGAAAGCTCGGCAACCGGATCGCGTTGCCGTGCCTCGATTTCGAGACGAAGGAAGCCGCTATCGAGCTCCCATGAACGACCGAGCGCACCGCCGGCCGTGAATATCGAATCAGAAGATGCCGGGGCATCGGGTACCGTGAGCGTGGCAGCCGAACTGCCCACGATGCCGGCGAGGTAGAACCGGTCATCGTATTGCTTCGTCTGGTGATTATTCACGAATTCAATGACAGGCTCGTCGGCCTGAGCGATCGTGGCGATTCCCAAAACCGCAAGGCCCACGGCCAACATGCTGCAACGCATCGGAAGTCCTCGTAAACGGTCTTTCCCACCCCTACGGTCGGGCCCATCGCCACGATCCGCACAGCGAGAGGAATCGGCAACACCCGTGAAGTCGGTCCCGAACTTCGAGAACAGGCGCCAGGGTTTGCCCAGCTTCCGCGTTTCCAATGGGTTTGGCGACCCCGAGGCGCCCAGGCGTGCACCGTTGCTTTTCTCGGTGTGGGGCACTTGCCGGACCCGTTTTGGGCCACGTCAACGCCGGAGTATCCTCGGGGAATGAAGCACTCGATTTTTTACGGCCGCCCCGGCTTCGTCGCCTGGGTGATTTTCATCCTCCTTCTCTCGGCCAGGTTCGCTCAGTCCTTCGACGGCTGGCAGGGGATGCGCGTGATCTCGCTCGATGGCCGGGCCGATCGGCTCTCTGTCGCCGACCTCGGCGGCGACGGTCGCGATGACGTGATCGTCGTGAACCCGCGCCAAGCCAGAATCGACCTCTACCGTTGGCTCGATCCTGCCGCGCGAACACGTGAAGACAAGGCTGACCCCGATCGGCCCAACGAGTTGCCTTTGGCCCCGGAGTGGACACGGGGGGAGATCGTCATCGACGAGATGCCACTCGACGCCGTGGCCCATGACACCGATGGCGACAACCGGCCCGAAGTGCTCGTTCTCACGAGTCCTTCGAATCGGATCGCGATCTACACACGCAACAAAGCGGTGCCGATCGATGGCCGCGGGGCCTGGAAGAAGACCGGCGAATGGAATCTGCTCGCAGGCTCGCCATCGAGTCGTGGCGGCCTCTTGCTGGTCCGCGATCTTCCGAACGGCAAGCACGAACTGCTCGCGAGCTTCGATGAAGGCATCCAGCGGCTGCCGCTGGAGAAGGGAGCGCGGGCCGAGTGGCTCGCACCCCGCGAAGTGCGAGGAAGGCTCGACTGGGCCCTTGCCGACATCGACGGTGATGGCCGCAAGGACCTCGTCGAATGGTCGAGCGTGGCCAGGCAGGTGATCCGCTGGCATCCGTGTGCCGCGGATGGAACGCTGCTGCCAGCCCAGACGCTCCATGATCGGCCGGTCGACGCGTTCGTCACGGCCGCCGGACCGAAGGGGGCCGCGGAAATCTTCCTCCTCGGCGGAAGCGACAAGGGCGTGCTGCGGCAGTATCGACTCGTTCAAGGCACGGCATCGGATGTCGGTCGGCAAGACGCGCTTCCGATGGGGTCGGTAGCCCGCCGAGGCTGGTCTGGCATGAAACTCGACGGCGCGCCGGCCATCGTCGCGGCCGACTCGACGCAACCCCGGCTCCGCGTTCACATGCTCACGCCCCAGGGGTGGGGAAGCGAGCAAACGTTTCCGGCCGTGAGCGGGATCAAGGCCTTGGTCGCACCGCCGGCGGCGGCTGAGAAAGGGCTCTTGCTGCTCTGGGCGAAAGATGCCGCCGACCTTCATCGCAGCCAGTGGGAGAACGGCCGGCTCACGTATCCGCAGCCGTGGGTGCAGGAGGGCAAGGACCGAAAAATTCTGGCCCTCGACATGGTCGGGTCCACGGCCTGGTGGGCGCAGCGAGTGGGCGACGACGTCGATCTTTTCGTCTGGCCTCCTGACGCCAAGGAGCCGAAGAAGACACGGTTCACAGGTCTCGGCGCGAAAGTTGACAAAGTCGTCTGGCTCGGAGACGACGTGCTCCTCGTGCAGGACGCCTACGCTCCGTCTGCCAAGCTGGTGAAAATCGTTGACGGCAAGACCGTCGTCACGTCGCCGGCCCTCCTCGCGAAGGCGTCGCTGGATGAATACCGCCTCATCGACGGAGGCGGTTCCTTTCGAAAGGCGAGGATCACCGATGGCGTGCTGCAATGGCTCGGCGACGACCTTCATCCCGTGGATCAAGTCATGCTCGGCGAAGGGCAGAAACTCGTTTCGTTCCTTCCGGTGCGCGGCACGGGCGACGGGGCCCGGGGCCACGCGTGGGCGCTCGAAAAAGGGGGCGCCTTTCTCCATCGGATCGCGGCCGATGAAGCGGGGGTGATGCGAACCGTGGAGACGATCAAACCGCCGACGGGAACGTCGCTCGAAGGTGATCCCGTGCTCGGGGTGATCCTTGTGGACCAGGAAAGGATCGTACGGCTGTCGCAAGGCGTTCCGTGGTCACTGGAACTTGTCGAGAGCGTGGACGGCCGCGAAGGGCGTCGCAGCGGCGTGCGCGAGTCGACGATCCATCGCGTCCTTGCAACCGACATTGACGGTGACGGTGGTGACGATCTCTTGTTGTGCGACGACCGCCGTCATCAGCTCACGGCGATGCTCCGCAAGCCCGCCGAGGATGGCAAGGCGGCTGCCCTCGACCGGTCGGTCACCTGGCGGGTTTTTGACGACCGGAAGTATCCCTATGACGGCGGTGATTCATCGGACATGGAGTCGGAACCCCGCCGGGCCATCGGCCTGGATGCCGACGGTGACGGTGTCCGTGATCTCGTGCTCGTGAGCCAGGATCGGTTGCTGCTCTACATGGGCCGCGACGCCATGGCCGACTCGCCCCCGGTCGACAAAACCGCTGCCGCATCGCCGGCCGCTCCCAAGGAGATTCCATGACCACGAAGATTTCAGGCCTGGCGATCGCTCCTGCGTTGCTCATGGCAGCGATCACCTCGGCATCGGATGTCGTGACCGTCACGCTTGTCGGTGGCGGCCGCGTGACGGCGCCTCTTCTTCGGCAGTCGGACGAAGGGGTCGTGCTCGATCTCGGGCATGACGTGCTCCAGATTCCGGCCAAGCGCCTGCTCGATGTCCGGCGGGAAGACGACGCCGCTGATGCCACGGCGCGGTCGTCCGTCGACCGCGGTATTTTCCGGACCGGTCGGCTCGAGGCCCGCGAAGTGCCGGCGCTCGTGAAGCGGTTCGGTGAGGCGGTCGTGATGGTGAAGACTCCGGGGGGGCTCGGCACCGGGTTTCTGGTGAGCCGGGAGGGGCATCTCATCACGAACTACCACGTGGTCGAGAAGCAAACCCAGCTTCGCGTCACGATGTTTCGTCAGGTCGCGGCCAAGAGTCCTGCAGGCTCGCCGTCGCCCGCGATCGGCCACGGCTCCGGCTTCGAGAAGATCGAGTTTCGAAAAGTCAAGATCGTCGCCCTTCAGCCACTGCGTGACCTGGCCCTTCTTCAGATCGATGGCGAAGAAGTGGGTGGCAAACTTCCTGAGCCGGTTGTCATCAACGATCGCAACGACCTCCGCGTGGGCGACATGGTGTTTGCGATCGGGAACCCGCTCGGCATGGAGCGAACGGTGACGCAGGGGATCGTGTCGAGCACGACGCGGACGATCGACACGGTCCGCCTCATCCAGACCGATGCGGCGATCAATCCTGGCAACAGCGGCGGTCCGATTTTCAACGCTCGTGGGGAAGTGGTCGCCGTGGCCTGTGCCGGTGCCGCGATCTTCGACGGGCTGGCGTTCGGGATTCCGTCGTCCGATCTTGTCGACTTTCTCCTCAATCGTGACACCTGGCTTTTCGATGAGTCGCAGCCACAAAATGGCGTGACGTACCTGCCGCCTCCCTACCGGGCCGGGCAGCAACCTACAAAGGAGTGAGATGATGCGGCGGCAAACATGGATCGTTGTCTTCACGCTCGGGCTGGTCATGCCCGGCGCAGCGGCATCTGATCTCAGGCCGTCGTGGGAGTGCCTGCCGCCTGAGACGTCGTTCATGGTCCGGCTCCCCGGCCTCTCGACATTCGGCAAGGCGATCCAGGAGCGGACGAAGTTCGGGGCCGTGGTCCTCAGCCCGAAGCGCCTCGGTGGTCTTTGGGAGACCCTGGGCGCGATCAAGGATGAGGCGGGGCTTGGCCCCTTGGAGTCCGTGGAGGAGGAGCTGAAAAAATACGGGCTTTCCCCGGACGACATCGCTCACGTCTGGGAGGGCGAGTGTGGCCTCGGAATCGTCAGCCCCGACAAGGACGGCAAAAGGAAATTCGTGACCGTGCTGGGCTGGATCGAGCCCGGCGCCGAGGTGGCCGGCAAACTCCTGGCTGCGATTCACAAGGGCCTCGAAGAACAGGCGGACGACGAGCACGGGCCCCGGCGAGTTGATCTCGAACTGGCCGGCCAAGCCGTCACTTCGATCATCACTTCCGTGCGTGAAGTCGATCTCGAGGAATTGGATTTCAGCGAGGATCCCGATGACGAAGGCATCGAGGCGAAGATCGAGCGGATTGCGAAGGCCGACCGGGTAAAGGTCGGCGAACAGCACACGTTCGCCGCTGTGGTCGGAAGTCGGTTGCTCTTTGGTTCGGCTCAATTGCCGATTGCCAAGGAAGACCGCGAGGCAGATGCACCGCCCGACGCCGAGGATGCTCGTGGGGTCTTTGCCGCATTTCTCGACGCCCATGCCGGCGGTGGCGAGCCCGCGATTGCGGCGGCGCTCCGCGAGCCGGCCATTGCGGGGGCCTCGCTTCCTGGGCTTCCGCTCATCGAGATGGTTTTCATGCCCAAGGTGCTCTTTGATGCGGCCGACACCATCTATCCCGGTTTTCGCGCCCAGCTTGCGACCGTGGGCATCGACGACATCGGAAGTATCGTCATGCGCCAAAGCTTCGACGAGGGTCGATGGAAGGCGAACCTGGCCATGACGCTCCCGACGCCTCGCCATGGGCTTCTCGAGATGTTGGATCAACCCTGCGATGCAGCCGAGGTTCCGGCCTTCGTGACCCGTGACGTGGCCGAGTTCGCTCAGCTTTCACTCGATCTCGGGGCGGCCTATACGTCGGTTCGTCAGTTGCTGCTCGCCCAGGCGGAAGGAGAGCAAGTGGCCAACATGTTTTCCGTCGCAGACATGCAGTCGCAGGCCTGGCTCGGCGTCGACGTGGCGACAGTCCTGTCGGGCCTCGGAAGCCGCCATTGGTTTCTGTCGTTTCCACCTCAGGTGGCCGACGTGGTGGCCAAGGCGCGGGCAGCCGATGAGAACGGCGGGGAGAGCTCGCCGGTGCTCGATCGGCTGGCGGCCGTGTGGCAGATCGCTGACGAGGGGCCATATGGAAAGTTGTTGGGGCGGCTCGCCCAGCTTGCCGGTGGTGGTCAGCTCGTGGAGGAGCAGGGCTTCAAGGGCGTGCGAATCCCCGGTGGGGCCGCCTTTTTCGTCGGGCGAGGGCACCTCGTGATGGCCGTTGGTGAAGGCGTGCTGGAAAAGACCCTCGCAGCGATTCGAACGCCGCCACAGGGTGAGACCTCGCTTCGGGAGAGCGACGTTCCGCGCCGTGCGGCGGAACTGCTTCCGGCGCGACCAGCTCGCGGCTACGGCGTGAGCGATGCGACGCGGACGGGGGGCTCGCTCGGCATGCTTCGCGACCTCGCCGAGGCGACGGAGCCCGACGACATCGAAGACGAGTCGTTGCGAGGCGTTTTTGTCGGGCTCAAAGAACTGCTCCCCTCGGCCCGCGAGATGGAGGGGATGTTTGGCATCGGCACCACGCTCATTCGCATGACCGACGACGGCCTTCTCTACGAGACAGTCTGGGAGATGCCGGCACCCTAGTAGGCTGTGGAACATGCCTGCAGCCGCACGATGCGGCGTGTGCCGAAGTATCGGACGGGTTCGGCATCTATACTCGCGGGATGGTGTCACCGCCTCGAAACGTCCCCGAACTCTTGGCTCCCGCCGGGGATCGCGAGTGCCTTGCCGCGGCCATCGCCAATGGGGCGGATGCTGTCTACTTCGGGCTCGACACCGGATTTAACGCCAGGGCCAGGGCGAAGAATTTCGGAGTCGAGGATCTTCCCGGGGTGATGCGGCTTCTGCATCGCCACGGTCTCAAGGGCTACGTCACACTCAACACGCTTGTCTTCGATGACGAGTTGGCGGCCTTCGGCGAGGTGGTTCGAGCGGTGGCGGGCGCTGGAGTGGATGCCGTCCTCGTGCAGGATGTCGGCGCGGCGATGCTCGTCCGCGAAACAGCTCCGGGGCTCGCCCTCCACGCCTCGACGCAGATGACGCTCACGAGCGCCGAGACGATTCAACTAGCCGAGCGGCTCGGCATGGAGCGGGTCGTGCTCGCCCGCGAGGCCACGATCGACGAGATCGTCGCCATCCGCAAGCAGACGGCGATGCCGCTCGAAGTCTTTGTTCACGGGGCCCTGTGTGTCGCCTACTCGGGGCAGTGTCTCACGAGTGAGTCGTTCGGCGGGCGCAGTGCCAACCGCGGCCAGTGTGCCCAGGCATGTCGGCTACCCTACGAACTTGTCTGCGATGGCAAGGATGTCGACCTTGGCGACCAGCGGTATTTGCTATCGCCCCAAGACCTCGCGGCCTACGCCCTCTCCCCGGAGCTCATCGACGCGGGCGTGAATGCGTTCAAGATCGAAGGCCGGCTCAAGACCCCCGAGTATGTCGCTGCGATCACCAGCCACTACCGCCGCGCGATCGACACCGCACTGACCGGGCAGCCCGTGGCCTTCGCCCCACGCGACGTCGAAGAGATGGAGCTGACGTTCTCCCGCGGCTTCTCGCCAGGCTGGCTCGCAGGGATTGATCACAAGATGCTCGTGCCGGCCACGAGCAGTGCCAAACGCGGCGTGCGGCTCGGCACCGTCGTGGCGACGGGGCGGGGACGGGTGACGGTCGAGCTGGCTTCGAACCTGGCCGGCGGTGTGAAACGTGGCGACGGAGTTGCCTTCGACTGCGGGAGGACGAGCGACGATGCAATCGGAGGGCGGGTGTACGAGGTCTTCGCTGACGGGGTCTCACGGACGGATGCCGTCACACGAGGCCGCGTCGACCTCGCCTTCGCCCACGACGGCCTCGATGCCACGAAGCTCGCGCCGGGGCAGGCCGTTTGGAAAACCGACGACCCGGTCGTTACCGCGCGCCTTCGCAAATCGTTCAGCGGGGAGCTTCGTCGTCGTCAGCCCGTCGATCTGGAGGTGGTCGCCCGCGCCGGAGAGCCGATGCGCGTCGTGGCGACGCTGGCGTGCGGCCGCACGGTCATCGTTCATTCTGCGGAGCCGACTCAGGTCGCCACGCGCCACGCCCTCGACGAGACCGTGCTTCGCGAGCAACTCGGTCGGCTCGGGGCCACGCCTTTTGAACTTCGCGGTCTGACCGCCACGGTCGCCGGCAATCCGATGCTTCCGCTGAGCCTGCTTGGGCGCCTACGCAAGGATCTCGTGGGCGCGCTCGAAGACCTGCTCCTGCGGCCCGACCATGCGACTCGAACCGTAGCACCGTCGCAAACCGTAGCCCCGGCACTCCGTGACAGGGGCTCCGCGTTCCCGTCGCTTCATGTTCTCGTCCGATCACTTGCCCAGCTCGACGCCGTGCTCGATCTCGGAGAGCGGTCGGTCTATGCCGACTTCGCCGACATCCGTCAGTACCGCGACTCGGTTGCTCGCTGCCGCGCGGCACGGGCCACAATTTTCCTGGCCACGCCGCGCATCCAGAAGCAGGGCGAGCTCGGGATCTTTACGGCCCTCGAGAAACATCAGCCGGATGGCGTGCTCGTGCGCAATTGGTCTGGCCTCGCCTTCTTTCGCGAGCGTGGCATTCCGGCCGTCGGTGATTTTTCACTGAACGTGGCCAACCACCTCACGGCCGGGTTCTTCATGGATGCCGGGTGCGAGCGGGTCACGGCGTCGTACGACCTCAATCGCGAACAACTCATGGCGCTCGTGGAGGCGGTGCCGCCCCAGTGGCTCGAAGTGGTCATTCACCAGCACATGCCGCTTTTTCACATGGAGCACTGCGTGTTCTGTAGCGTGCTCTCGCCGGGAACGGACAAGACGAACTGCGGTCGGCCGTGCGACGAGCATGTCGTGCAGCTCCGTGACCGTGTCGGTGGCGCGCACCCGCTCACCGCCGACGTCGGGTGCCGCAACACGCTCTGGAACGCCACGCCGCAAAGCGGAGCGGAGGTCGTGCCAGGTCTGATTGCTGCCGGCGTGCGTCAGTTTCGGATCGAGTTTTTGGATGAGAACGCTTCGGACATCGCCCGCGTCATCCGGGCTTATCGTGACCTGCTTGCCGGCAAGGCACGGGGGCATGATGTCTGGAAGCAACTCGGCGCCATGAACCGCGTCGGCGTCACCCGTGGCACGCTGGAAACCAAGCGCGATCCGCTGGCGATCGTGTGACGCCGCACGATGCGGCGATTGCCGACCATGGCAAACCTTGGCTTTGCCATCGGTCGGCCCCAGTGCACTGAAGTCGCCCTCTCGGGCAGGGCCATGGATGGCTTTTCCACGAACAACTACAGTTCGCCACAGTCGGTGATCTCGATCTTGGCCTTGGTTCGGCCTGAGTCTGATCCCAGGGCTTCGATTTTCTGGACGACGTCCATGCCCTCGACGACCTGGCCGAAGACGACATGCTTGCCGTCGAGCCAAGCGGTCTTGGCGGTGCAGAGGAAGAACTGCGAGCCGTTGGTGTTGGGGCCGGCATTCGCCATGCTGAGGACGCCTGGGCCGGTGTGCTTGAGCGTGAAGTTCTCGTCGGCGAACTTCGCACCATAAATCGACTTGCCACCGGTGCCGTTGTGGTTCGTGAAGTCACCACCTTGGCACATGAACTGCGGGATCACCCGGTGGAACGTGCTGCCCTTGTAGCCAAAACCTTTTTCACCGGTGCAGAGGGCGCGGAAGTTTTCGGCGGTCTTGGGTACGACGTCGGAGCGAAGCTCCACGACGATGCGACCCAGCGGCTTCCCATCGGCGGCGATATCCAGAAAACAACGTGGCAGCATGGACTTTTCCTGTGCGGAGAGGGGGAATGAAATCGAGGCAACGAGGGACAAGAGGCCGGCGGCGAGCCAGCGGTACGCGTACATCGCGAAATTCCTTTCTTCTTGGCCGAATGACGACTCGGCAGTTTAGGCGGATCGACCGAGCATGGCGACAGAGTGGGGCCGAAATGGGCGTTTTTGCGTGAAAACGCCATGGCCGAAGGCCCGTTCGGATTCAACATTCTGGCAAAATGTGCCGATAATGCCGATTGTGCCGGTGGCCTCGGTTCTCCACCGCGTGCCCACCGTCCACCAGGAGAGGCGACATGACGACTGCGACCACTCAGAAACTTCCGGCCGGGATTCGCGATGACATCACCCAGTGCATCGGCCGAACCCCCCTCGTCCGCCTACGGCGAGTGACCGAGGGCTGCGTGGCGACGGTCGCGGGCAAGATCGAAAACATG
The DNA here is from genome assembly GCA_964498325.1 of uncultured Candidatus Kuenenia sp. Taxonomy (GTDB): domain Bacteria; phylum Planctomycetota; class Planctomycetia; order Pirellulales; family UBA1268; genus QWPN01. The sequence goes on along the minus strand of CAZCHF010000006.1, from coordinate 106,476 downwards.
AACCCACTGTGGAGCGTCAAAGACCGCATCGCCTGCGCGATGATCGATGCCGCCGAACGGGATGGACTGCTCGGCCCCGATACGATCGTCATCGAGCCGACCAGCGGGAATACCGGCATCGGCCTGGCGTATGTCTGCGCCGCCCGTGGTTACAAGCTCCGCGTCACCATGCCCGAGAGCATGAGCCTCGAACGCCGCCGGATGCTCAAGGCCCTCGGCGCCGAGCTCGTCCTGACACCGGCCGCCGAAGGCATGCCGGGTGCGGTCCGGCACGCCGAGGAGATCGTGGCCTCCGGCTCCCAGTACTTCATGCCGCAGCAGTTCAAGAACCCGGCCAACCCCGAGGTCCATCGTCGCACCACCGCCCAAGAGATCTGGCAGGACACCGAAGGCCAGGTCGACATCGTCGTCTGCAGTGTGGGCACCGGGGGCACGATCACCGGCGTCGGTGAGGCACTGAAGGCCAAGAAACCATCCGTGCGGGTCGTGGCCGTCGAGCCGACCAACAGCCCGGTGATCTCCCAGAAGCTTGCGGGTGAGCCGATCAAGCCTGGTCGTCACACGATCCAAGGCATTGGCGCCGGCTTCATCCCTGACATCCTGAACCTCGACGTCATCGACGAGGTGGTGAAGGTCGACGACGAAGATGCCATGGAAACGGCGCGAAACCTCGCCAAGCTCGAAGGCCTCATGTGCGGCATCAGTTGCGGTGCCGCGGCTGCCGCTGCCATCCAGGTGGCCCGGCGCCCGGAGCACGCTGGCAAGCTCGTCGTCGTGGTGCTGCCCGACCTTGGTGAACGCTACCTCTCGACGCGGTTGTTTCCGGAGTAAGCGCGCCAAGCGTCGGGGCGTTTGCAGAGGCCGATCCAAGCCGACCGACGCGAGCTGGCGGGTTTGAACACGCCGTGGTTCCGAACCCGACGCTTGCGCGTGGTGCTTGATGGAACGTCGTTACGACGACGGTGCGTCCCCTAGCTCGAGCTTGATCCGGCGCGGCATTCCCATGCGGGCGAACAACCCGAGGGCGCCTTTGGGCAATCCCAGAAACTCGAGGTGCTCGAACCAACTCGGGATCTCACTGGCAAGCTTTCCGACCTGGGTGCCGCGGAGGTCGAGGTGTTTGAGCGACGTCAGGCCTTTGAGCTGAAGCAGGCCTTCGTCGGTGAGGCTGCCGCCCGCGAGATCGAGGATCGCCAAGTCCTTGAGTGAGGCGGCGCGGAAGCCGAGCAGAATACAAAAGACGTCGTCGGCACGCTCGCCGTTGAGCCGAACCGAAACGAGCTTGTCGGCGACATGCCCAAAATCGTCACCGAATGATTTTCGCAGCCAGTCGGTCTCTTCCATTTCGGCGCTGCCGCCACGCTCGATCGTTTCCGTCACGACCTCCTGCTGTTCCGCATACGCATCGATCTTCGAGGCGAGCCATTCGAGCTTGTTGGCCTTGAACTTCACGAATTCGTTGGCCTCTTCGAACGCCCGCTGCACCCGCACGAAAAGCTCTTGGCTTCCGCCACGGTCTGGGTGGGCATCACGGGCCTTCACGAGGTAGGCCTGCTTCACGTCTTCGAGGGTGACCGGCGGCATCAGGCCGAGCACTTCGAGGCACTCGGGGCGTTGATTGATGGTCTGGGCTGCCGGCGAAGGCTGGGTCATGGTGGTTTGCGAGACCTGGGCTGGCGGCGGAATTCGCGAGGGGGCCACGATCGTACCAGGCAACTCCATGCCGTGTGCCGGGGTTGCCCGATGTCGGTGAATCCCCTATCCATCCCCTCTCACTTTCCAGGAGGGCATTCATGGGCGGTCAATCTGGCTGGCTGGGTCGGTATGGGCGGGAACTCGTCGCCGCAGGACTCGTCATCGGCTTTGCGATTGTTTTCCGAGCGTGGTCGGGTGGCCCGGGGGCCGTTGCGGACCCGCCAGCGCCGGTCGCAGCTCCGGCCGCCCCCAAGCCGATGGCCCTCGTGAACGGCGCCGAAATCTCGGGCGAAGAGCTGTCAGCCGAATGTCTCGCCCGCCACGGTGTCGCCGTGCTCGAAGCGACGGTGAACCGAAAGATCATCGAGCAGGCCTGCCAGGCCGCAGGGATCACGATCACCAAGCAGCATGTCGACGCCGAGATCGACGCCCTCGCCAAGCGCTTCAGCGTGCCGCGCGACAAATGGCTCGAACTCATCGAGAAAGAGCGAAACATTTCCCCCAAGCAATACGCCGACGACATCCTCTGGCCGATGCTCGCCCTCCGGGCCCTTGCCCAAGGCGCATGTGAACCGACCGATGCCGAGGTTCGCGAAGCCTTCGAGAAACAGTTCGGCCCGGCGGTGAAGGCACGCGTGATCGCCTCGCGCACCCGCGCCGAAGCGGAGAGCCTGCGGGCACGAGCACTCGCGGCACCGGAAGAGTTCGGTGGGCTTGCCCGTCAGCACTCGGTCGATGTCGGCAGCGCCAGTGCCAACGGCTGGGTTCAACCAATCCGTCTCCACTCCGGCGAGCCGGCCTTCGATCGAGCCGCTTTCGCACTCGAGCCGGGTGAGATTTCCGAGGTGGTACAGGTTGCCGACCAGTTCATCGTGATCAAGTGCGAGGGGCGGATGCCGGCGGCTGATGTGAGCATCGATGCGGCGCGCCCGCGCCTCGCCGAGGAGATCCGTGAACGGAAGAGCCGCGAGGCGGCCAACGACGTCTTTCGCGGGCTTCAGCAAAAGAGTCGTGTCGAGAACATCATGAACGATCCTGCTCGATCCGCCGCCCAGCCCGGCGTCGCGGCACTCGTGAACGGCCAGCCGATCATGGTCGACGAGATTCGCCGAACGGCCCTTGATCGATACGGACGCGACGTGCTCGAGATCCTCATCACGCGCACGCTCGTCAAGCAGGCGCTCGAGAAGCAGCGAATCATCATCGCCCAGGCCGACCTCGATGCGGAGGTGGCGCGGGCTGCTCTCTCGCTCGGCTTCAAGAAGGCCGACGGCTCGCCAGACATCGATGCTTGGCTCGATCGTATGACCCGTGAAGAAAAGGTGCCGCTCAAGCACTACATGGAAGACATCGTCTGGCCGACGGTCGCGCTCAAGAAGCTCACCGGCGGCGTGCCCGTGCTCCAAGAAGACCTCGACAAGGCGTTCCAAGCGACGTTCGGGCCTCGGGCGAAATGCCGGATCGTCGTGCTCGACACCCAGCGGCGTGCCCAGGAAGTCTGGCAGCTCGCTCGGCAGAACCCGACCCCCGAGGCCTTCGGGGCGCTCGCCGAAACCTACTCCGTCGATCCCACCACACGGGCCCTGCGGGGTGAGGTGCCACCACTGCAGCGCTTCGGTGGTCAGCCCACACTCGAACGGGAAGTCTTTGCCCTCAAGCCTGGCGAGCTTTCCGGCGTCGTCCAGATCGCCGATCGTTTCATGGTGATCCTTTGCGAAGGCTTCACCGAGCCGGCGGCCGTGTCGTTCGACGAGGTTCGCGACGAGCTCTATGACGACATCTTCGAGAAGAAGCAGCGGATCGAGATGGCCCGTCACTTCACGCATCTGCGTGAGTCGGCCGCGATCGACAATTTCCTTGCCGGCACGAGCCAGTCGCCGGTGGCACAGGCCGCGAAGGGGAAGCCTGGGATGATGCCGGGTACCACGGTCTCGAAGATGACGGCGGACGAGCTCACGCAGCCGCGTGCAGGCAGCCGCATCACGACCCCGGGCGTCGTACCGGCAACGCATGCGGCGCCTGCCGCGAAGTGACCCTCGGCCCATCGTCGCGCAAGCGGAAGTGACGTCCTGCGTGGCTCGGGGCCGCCCGTGTCATGTCGCCGGACGTTCGCTTCGGCCATCCATGGCCTTCGCTCACTCGGAGAAATCTGCGCTTCGCCCTCCGGGCTGCGCTAGCTTTCTACGCCGGCTCCATGACACGGGCGACCCCGAGCCTGGTAGCACCCGAGGCCATGAACACGCACGGCCGACAGGAAGTCGGCCTGCTCGGCGCGGGCAACCTTGGCTTGCCCCCGCCGAGCGTGATTATGCCGAGGGCATGGATGCCTCGGCGGAATCAGCCCATCACTCTTCATTCCCGCGCAGTTTCGCGAGGACCGTGTAGTCCTCGAGCGTCGACGTGTCGCCGACCGACTCGCGGCCCGCCGCCACGTCGCGGAGCAGCCGGCGCATGATCTTGCCACTGCGCGTTTTTGGCAGCGTGGCGGCAAAGTGAATGTCGTCGGGTACCGCGAGGGCACCGATCTGATGCCGCACGTGCTTGCGAAGGTCGTCCTTCATGGCGTCATTCGGCTCGCCACCTCGGAGCGTCACGAATACCGCGATCGCCTCGCCTTTCACCTCGTGCGGACGCCCCACCGCCGCGGCCTCGGCCACTGCTGGATGGCTCACGAGGGCGCTTTCCACCTCGATCGTGGAGAGCCGATGGCCGGCGACGTTGAGCACGTCGTCGATGCGCCCCATGATCCAGTAGTAGCCGTCGGCATCCTGGCGGGCGTTGTCACCGGCGAGATACTTGCCAGGCACCTTGGCCCAGTAGGCCTCCCGGAAACGATCGTCGTTGCCCCAAATGCCGCGGAGCATCCCGGGCCACGGCTGCTTCATCACGAGCCAGCCGCCATGCCCTTGCTCCACGGGGTGACCGGCCGCGTCGACGATCTCGGGAACCACGCCCGGCAGCGGCCAGGTGCAGCTTCCGGGCTTCGTCGGCGTGCAGCCGGGCAGCGGGCTCATCATGATCCCGCCCGTTTCGGTCTGCCACCAGGTGTCGACGATCGGGCAACGCTTGCCGCCGATTACCTCGTGGTACCACATCCAGGCTTCGGGATTGATCCCTTCGCCCACACTTCCCAACAGCCGCAGGCTCGAAAGGTCACGCCCCTCGACGTGCTGCATGCCCCACTTCATGAAGGACCGAATCGCCGTCGGCGCCGTGTAGAAGATCGTCGGCTTTTCTTGCTCGATGATTTCCCAGAAACGGCCTTCATGGGGCGCGTTCGGGGCCCCTTCATAGATCAAGATCGCGGTGCCGGCGGCGAGCGGACCGTAGGTCACGTAGCTGTGCCCCGTGATCCATCCGCAGTCGGCGGTGCACCAGAAGAGATCGTCGGGACGCAAATCAAACACCCACTCGGCCGTGGTCTTGGCCCAGAGGCAATACCCAGCGGTGGTGTGTTTGATGCCCTTGGGTTTTCCAGTGGAGCCGCTCGTATACAGGATGAAGAGCGGCGCCTCGGAGTCCATCGGCTCAGGGGGCGTGTCGGTCGGCATGCCTGCGACGAGGTCGTGCCACCAGATGTCGCGCCCCGGCTTCATGGCCACGTCTTGGCCGGTCCGCTTGAGCACGATCACGTGCTTGACCGTCGTGGGGGGATGACTCGGTGACGAGAGCGCCTCGTCGACGTTCTGCTTGAGCGGGAGTTTCGCGCCACGCCGCCAGCCACCGTCGGCCGTGATGACCGCCACGGCCGAGGCATCCTGATTCCGATCGGCGATCGCTTCACTCGAGAACCCGCCGAAGATCACCGAGTGCACCGCACCGATCCGGGCACAGGCGAGCATCGCGATCACGAGCTCGGGTGTCATCGGCATGTAGATGGAGACGACCTCCCCCGGCTTGATGCCGAGTTTCTTGAGACCGGCGGCACACCGACACACTTCGGCATGGAGCTCGCGGTAAGTCAGTTCGCGCCGCTCTCCGGTCGGCTCGCCCACCCACACCATCGCCCGTTCGTCACCGCGGCCCGCAGCGATGTGGGCATCGAGGCACACGGCCGAGGCATTGATCTTTCCTCCGACGAACCAGTGCGCATTTGGTGGAGACCAGTCGAGCACCTTGGTGTACGGCGTGATCCAGGGCATCGCCTTGGCCCGCTCGTCCCAGAATCCTTCGGGGTCGTTCTTCGCGGCGTCGTAGAGCCGGCGGTATTCGTCGAGCGATCCAATCCTCGCCTTCGCCGAAAACTCGGCCGGGGGCGGAAACACCCGCACCTCATTCATCACGCTGGCAACTCGGCCCTCTGCCTTCTGCCCTGCCGCTTGTCCTTGCACCTCCGCCATGGATGCATCTTCTCCCGGTGTCGTCAGTTGTCCGTTCCCCACGCAAGCGTGCCGCCGCCAATTCGGCGGGCCACAATCAGACCATCCGAGCCGCTCTCAAGCAACGCCTGGCTACGCCTCGCCGCACGAAGCGGCGATCTTTCGACCGTGGCAAACCTCGGCTTTGCCGCGGTCGCCCAAGTGGGAAAAGGCCATGGATGGCTTCTCCCACAGGAAGTTAGAAGGGGCGTGTGGCATCGGGATCGTCACCGAAACCGACACCGAGGGCCCGCGCGGCCTGAACCGCCGAGCCCTGCGGGTCCACGGTCGAGAGCCGCTGAACGGCCTCGAGGATCGGCACGCTCGTGATCTTGGGCGGACGGTAGCAGGCCATCTCCCCGAACCGGCCCTGGTGAATGAGGCGCACGGCGTGGGCACCGAACTCGGTGGCGAGCATTCGGTCAAACGCCGTGGGTGTTCCGCCTCGCTGCAGATGGCCGAGCACCACCGCTCGGGCCTCGCGACCGAGCCGCGCCGAAACCTCACGCGCCACGATGTCGCCGATGCCGCCAAGCCGAACCTGCCGCCGTTCGCCGGCCGCCCCCACCGCGTGGACGAGCCCGCCGTCTGGCAGCTTCGCCCCTTCCGCTGCAACGACGAGGGTGAATCGCTTTCCTTCGGCATCCCGCTCGAGCACCTTCCGGCAGACGTTCTCGAAAGTCCAAGGAATCTCCGGGATGAGGATCACGTCGCCGCCGCCGGCAATCCCTGCATGAAGCGCGATCCACCCGGCATGACGCCCCATCACTTCGAGCACCATCACCCGCTCATGGCTCGATGCGGTCGTGTGCAATCGATCGAGCGCATCAGTGGCGGCAGCCACGGCCGAATCAAAGCCGAACGTAAACGCTGTGGCACCGAGATCATTGTCGATCGTCTTCGGTACGCCAACGACAGGGATGCCCGCCTCGTGAAGCTGCTGGGCAATGGAAAGCGAGCCGTCACCTCCGACGCAGATTAGGCCCACAATGCCGAGTTGGCGAACCGTCGTGGCAACCTGTGCAACGAGAGCCGGGTCGATCTGCACACGCTGGTTCTCGCCGACGAGTGCCGTGAACCTCCCCTGGTTGCTCGACCCGAGAATCGTGCCTCCCTTCAGAAGGATGTCGGCGGTCACGCGTGCGTTGAGCGGCATGTAGCTGACGGGGTCGACGAGCCCTTCGTAGCCCTTGAGAAAGCCGATGCAGTCGTAGCCGATGCGGAGGGCCGACTTGGTGGCGGCGCGGATGACGGCGTTGAGACCAGGGCAATCGCCACCGCCGGTGAGGATGCCAATCGTGGGTTTGCGGTGCGACATGCGAGGGATTGTAACGCCGCGCGTGGGCTCGGGGTGGCCCGTGTCACGTCTGCGGACGTTCGCTACGGCCATCCATGGCCTTCGCTCTCTCGGAGAAATCTGCGCTTCGCCCTCCGGGCTGCGCTGGCTTTCTACGCCGCCGAGCGTGACACGGGCCACCCCGAGCCTGGGAGCGTTGGGTGTGTTCTGCTACGAGCCAGTCCAGGTCTTCTTTGCGAGATGGAGAAGATCCCTCGTGGCGCGCAGGATCTCTCGAAACCCAGCCTTGCTCGCACCGTGGGTGCGATCGCGGAATGTCATCGGGATCTCCACGATGCGGCCGCCGGCACGGTGCACGAGCCAAAGCAGCTCTTCATGAAACGCGTAGCCACTCGTCACGGGGCTGCCGAGAGAATCGAGGAGGGAAAGGCGTATCGCGCGGTAGCCACTCGACGGGTCGCGCACGGGCACGCCGAGGAGGCGACGGGTGAATACTCCCACAAGTCGGCTCGTGACGTGTCGCGAGAGGGGCCAGCCCACCGTACGTCCGCCGGGCACACGGCGCGACCCCACCACGACATCGGCCGGCGGGCCAGCGACTGGCTCCATCGCAGCGAGGAGCCTCGGGATGTCGTCGGGATCGTGGCTGCCGTCGGCATCGATGTTGATGGCAATCGCGAAGCCGTGCTCGCGCGCGATCCGGAGGCCTTCCACGATCGCGGTGCCGAGGCCTCGGCGGCCCTTGCGCACCAGGGCGTGAACACGTGGGTTCTCGGCGGCAGCGGCAAGAGCTGCATGCCCGGTGCCGTCCGGGGAATCGTCGTCAACGATCAAAAGCTGGAGTTCGGCATCCGTCGCGAACACCCCTTCGATGAGCCGCGCGAGATTCTCGCGCTCATTGAAAGTCGCGGCGATCACGAGCACACGCCCGGCCGGCCACTCGCTTGCCGAGTGCAAGTCGCCACCGGCAGGTGCCAAGGTGCCAGCCGACATCAATGATGGCCGTTGGCCGCCAGCCAGCGTTCGGCGTCGAGCGCGGCCATGCAGCCGGTGCCCGCCGCCGAAATTGCCTGACGGTAGTAGTCGTCAGCCACGTCGCCCGCAGCGAAGACGCCGTCGACGCTCGTATTCGTCCGGAAGTGCTTCTTCCAGACGATGTACTTCTTGTCGTTGAGTTCGAGCTGGCCATCCAAGAACGCGGTGTTGGGCGTGTGGCCGATCGCGAGGAACACGCCGGAGACGTCGAGCGTCGTGTCGGCGCCGCCGGTCGTGCTCGCCAGCCGCACGCCTGTCACACCCGCCTTGTCTTCGCCGAGAACCTCGGCCAGTCCCGTGTTGAAGTGGATCTTGATCTTCGGGTCATCAAAAGCCCGCTGGGCCATGATCTTTGATGCACGCAGTTCGTCACGGCGATGCACGAGGTGTACGGTGCTCGCAAACTTCGTGAGATAGGTCGCCTCTTCGACCGCCGAGTCGCCACCGCCGACCACCACGAGCGGCTTGTTGCGAAAGCGAGGCAGTGCCCCGTCGCACACGGCGCACGCGCTCACACCGCGGTTTTTGAAATGCTCCTCGCTCGGCAGCCCAAGCCAATTGGCCTTGGCTCCCGTCGCCACGATCACGCACTTGGCCTTGATCTCGCCCCCTTCCGCGGGAAACAGCGTGAACGGCCGCTTGGAAAAATCGACCTTCACGATGTCGTCGGTGATGATGCGGGTGCCGAAGTTCGCGGCTTGCTGCCGCATGAGCTCCATGAGCTCGGGGCCGGTCACGCCATGCCCCTCGTGGGGAGCCATCATCATGCGGCGGTCCTTGTCGATCGCCGAGTCGAGAAAGCCGCCAAGATTGCCCGCGGGAAAGCCGGCGTAGTTTTCGACTTCCGTGGTGAGCGCGAGCTGGCCGAGCGGAAGCGTGCCCGAGAGTCGATTCTTCTCGGAGATCGCCCCTTCGAAGACGAGCGGTTCGAGTTGGGCACGGGCGGCATAGGTCGCAGCCGACCAGCCGGCAGGTCCGCTTCCAATGATGACGACGTTTTCGAGAGGCTTTGCAGTAATCGCAGCAGTCATGATCGCGGCAGTCTCCTGGGCGTGAGCGGGTGAGGCATGATAAACGCCGGTGCCATGCAGCCGAAGGGCCGTCGCGAAAACGCCCGAGCCAGTTCGGTCACTTGGCCGTCGCCCCTGGCCGCGACGATTGCCATTCCAGGAACCGCCACTGACCTTCCTCGAGCCGCCACACGGCGAGAAACACGAAAGTCGTTTCGATTCTCTTGCCGTTCTTCTCGAGCACGACTTCGGCGCGGCCGTGTACGAGAGCGATCTCAGGACTGGCGAATCGGACGCCGCGCTCGACCGGCTTATAGGCCACGTAGCGCGTCGCCTTCCCGCCAATGAGCTTCAGAAATGAGTCTTTGGTATCGACCGATCCGTCGGAATGCGAATACCGCAAATCAGGCGCGAGGAGCGGCGCGAGTGCCGCCGGATCGGCCGCGGTCATGGCTGCGATCCGGGCGTCATCGGCGGCCAGCACGCTCGCCACCCGGGGGTCGGTGACCGTCTCCGCTGCGATGGCTGCGCCTGCCCACATCGTGGCTGCAACGAGACCGAAACCCACATGCGTCGTTTTCATCATGGCGTGATCATAGAGTATTGATGCCCCACGAGGTCCAACGCGATCATGGCAAGAGCAATGCGGTCATTGACGCGGGCGGAAGTGCGCGAGGTCGATCGGTTGGCCATCCAACAGTACGGCGTGCCAGGCGTTGTCCTCATGGAGAATGCTGGCGCGGGAGCGGCGAGGTTGCTCGAAGCAGCGGGCATCGACGGCCCTGTCGTCATTGTTTGCGGCAAGGGCAACAACGGTGGCGACGGTTTCGTGATCGGCCGGCACCTCGATGCCGCGGGATATGCAGTGCGGTTCTTGTTGGCGTGTGATCGTGATGCGATCAGCGGCGATGCCAGGGTGAATCTCGAGATTGCCGAGCGGTCAGGGCTCGAGATCACATGCTTGGCCACGGCCGATCAAGGTGAGTGGGAAGCGCGGCTCGCCGGGGCCTCGTGGATCGTCGATGCGTTGCTCGGCACGGGGGCGAGTGGGCCGCCGAGCGGCGCCGTGGCCATGGCAATAGCGGCGATCAACGCCGTGAGGGCCCGAGGCGGCGTGAAGGTGCTCGCGGTCGATTTACCGTCTGGCATGGATTGCGACACCGGCGTACCGCTCGGTGCATGTATCCGGGCCGACATGACGGCGACGTTCGTGGCCCCGAAGCGAGGCTTTGAAGCCCCTTCCGCCGCGGCAATGACGGGCACCGTTCAGGTCATCAGCATCGGTGCGCCTCGTGCAGTCACCCGCTCGATGAGCTGAGCCGCCGCGCCTTCATGAGGCTGATCCCCGCGGCGACTACAAAGATCACGAGCCCGGCAGCGATCGCATCGGCTCCCGCCTCGAGCGCAGTACCGCGGGTGAGTCGAAAGAGACCGATCCCGCCCGATGTGACGAGCACCAGCCCTTGTCCCGCTGCCCCGCACCAGAACGACCACGATCGTGACCAGTATCCAAGCAGGGTGAATGCGGCAAGCCAGCAGAGCACGTACCCCGCGGCCCATGCGACGGGAATCGGTGGCAGCCATTGGCCCAGCCCCGCTCCACTCAACGAGGCCGTCATCGCGAGGGCGCCGGCAGCGCTCGCCGCGATACTGACCAACCAGCGGAGATACCAAACCAGATCGTCTTTGAAGACGACGCTCACGATCACCACGAAGATCAGGCAGGCGTTCACGCACGCGGCTGCGCGCATCGCCCCCGACCCTGGGAGATCGACCGGCCAGGTCAGGAGCAAGGCCGCACTGCCTGCCAGACCCGCCATCAAGACCCGCCATGACGTCCAGCGGCCGGCTACCAGTTGCATGAGAGCCAAGGTGGCAAGCGGCCAGGCTCGAGGCGGAGCCCATGTGATCTCAGCCGTGGTCCAGCGCCCCGCCACCGTGAGGACCAAGAGCGCCACCATCATGGCCCCTTCCGCCCACTGCACGCCCCTGCGCCATGCCATGAAAAGGAAGAGCGTCAGGCCTGCTAGCGCCAGGAGCGGCGGGGGCCCAAGGACCTCCGTGGAGGCGCGCGAGAAACTTGCAGAGACGGAACTGATCCAGGGGCCGAATTCACAGGCCATCACTGGCACGACACAGGCCGTGACGGTGGCGAAGTGCACGGCCCATTCGGAGCGCGCCGCCCGCCCCGCTTCAAACACCACCACGAGAACTGCGAACGCGAACGGCACCAGCCAATACAACGCGAACGCGGTGCCCTCCTCCTTGGCTGGATCAAACGAGATCGCCAGCATGAACGTGCGAATGATCACGCCGACGCCAAGAAACACGAAGACTGACCACGGGAAATAAGGCCAGGGCCAAGGACTTCGGCTGCGACTGATCGAACGCTGGGCTTGCCAAGCCAACGGCAACAACGTCAGTGTCACCACCGCGGCGAGGCTCGGGAACGCAAAGATCGCCCAACGAGCCGGCAGGGGGCCCCACTCTTCCAGCGTCTTTTGCAAGGCGATCGGATAGAGGAAGAACAAACTCATGAGGAGGTAATAGGGAACGCGGAAGACCGCTCCCAAGCCGAGTTGCAAGCCGATGAGAAGCGTTTCCGAAAGAGCGACGGCAACCATCAGGCACGCCACCATCAGCCACCCGCCGGTGTCGCCCCCACGGAAAGACTCATTCAACAGGATCCGATCCAGGGCGATCGGCTGGATGCACAGGAGAAACACCACGATAAGGACCATCGTCCGACCGTCGTCCCACACCTTTCCGCCGCGAATCACGGCGAGGGAGGCGAGCGTCATCAGCAGGGTGTAGGCGAGCAACGCGCCGCCGAGCAGCCAAGGGTCATAGGCATCGCTCTCGGCACGAAAGCCCTGGCCCAATCCGGTCAGCACCAGCCCCGCACTGACCAGATAAAACGGGTTATTGGTGTAGAGATAGCGGCCGAGTTCGGCGAAAGGGTTTGTAGCTGACGCGACGGAACGCAGCGCTGCGCGGGGGACATCTGCCGGGGCTGCTGGTTCGTGAGAAGACGCATCGTTCTCCACAGTCCACCCCCGTTTCCATGGGAGAGCCCCCCGAACAAGGATAGGTCGCTCGAGGGCCGATTGCCAACGGCTGGCCGTCAGCATGTGCGTTCGATGAGAGACTGCTGCGTCGCGGTCGTGTAGGCTTACGCCGTATCGATTTGAAGTGGCAAAGTCCGGGCTGAAAAACCGGAACTTCTCGAACGAGGAGGATCTCATCATGGCCAACGAATCTGCCTGTCCGTTTCACGTCGCCGCCGGGAGCGGCCCGACGAATCGTGACTGGTGGCCAAACCGGCTGAACCTCGACATCCTGCGCCAGCATTCGCCGAAGTCGGATCCGTACGGGGCAGACTTCGATTACGCCGAGGCCTTCAAGGGCCTCGATTACCAGGGGCTAAAAGCCGACCTGCGAGCGCTCATGACCGAGTCGCAAGACTGGTGGCCGGCTGACTTTGGCCACTATGGCCCACTCTTCATCCGCATGGCCTGGCACTCGGCCGGCACTTACCGCATCGCCGACGGCCGCGGAGGCGCAAGCCGCGGCAATCAGCGATTTGCCCCGCTCAATAGCTGGCCCGACAACGCCAATCTCGACAAGGCCCGGCGTCTCCTCTGGCCGATCAAGCAGAAGTATGGCCGGGCGATCTCGTGGGCAGACCTGTTGATCCTCACCGGCAACGTCGCGCTTGAATCGATGGGCTTTGAGACCTTCGGGTTTGCCGGTGGCCGCGAGGACATTTGGGAGCCTGAGAAAGATATCTCCTGGGGCATGGAGCGAACGTGGCTCGGTGACGAGCGCTATGCCGGGAAGCACGAGCAACTTGACAACCCGCTGGCCGCCGTGCAGATGGGGCTCATCTATGTGAACCCGGAAGGCCCCGAGGGCAAACCCGATCCGGTGGCAGCGGCCCATGACATCCGCACGACATTCGCCCGCATGGCAATGAACGACGAAGAGACCGTGGCCCTCATCGCCGGTGGGCACACCTTCGGAAAAACCCACGGTGCCGGGCCCGCGTCGCATGTCGGCCCCGATCCCGAAGGGGCTCCCATCGAGGAGCAGGGCCTCGGCTGGAAGAGCACGTTTGGCACCGGCAAGGGCAAAGACGCGATCACCAGCGGCATCGAAGTCACGTGGACATCCGTGCCAACGCAGTGGAGCAACGGCTACTTCAAGAATCTCTTTGGGTACGAGTGGGAACTCACCAAGAGCCCGGCCGGTGCCTGGCAGTGGGTGGCGAAGGACGCTCCTGCCACCGTGCCCGACGCTTTTGACGCCGCTCAAAAACACCGACCGACGATGATGACGACCGATCTCTCGCTGCGGTTCGATCCCGCGTATGAAAAAATCTCGCGACGATTCCTGGAGAACCCGCAGGAGTTCGCAGACGCGTTTGCACGCGCCTGGTTCAAGCTCACCCACCGTGATCTCGGGCCTCGGGCTCGCTACCTCGGGCCAGAGGTGCCTGCCGAGGCGTTGCTCTGGCAGGATCCGATTCCCGCTGTCGACCACGCGCTTGTCGATGACGCCGATCGCGCGGTTCTCGAGGGGGCGATCGGTGCCTCCGGGCTCACGATTTCGGAAATGGTCACCACGGCCTGGGCTGCGGCGTCGAGCTACCGCGGGTCGGACAGACGCGGCGGGGCGAACGGCGGGCGGATCAGGCTCGCGCCCCAGAAGGACTGGGCCGTCAACGATCCGCGTCGCCTTGCGAAGGTGCTCGGTGTACTCGAAAAAATCCAGAAAGACTTCAACGCGAAACAGTCGGGTGGCAAGAAAGTGTCCCTTGCCGACTTGGTCGTGCTTGCTGGTGGTGTCGGTGTCCAGGAGGCAGCCAAGCGTGCGGGCCATGCCGTCACCGTGCCGTTCACGCCAGGTCGCATGGACGCGTCGCAGGCTCATACCGACATCGAGTCGTTTGCCGCACTCGAGCCCTTTGCCGACGGGTTTCGCAACTATCAGAAGTCGAAATGTCCTGTGGCAGCCGAGCACCTGCTCGTGGACAAGGCGCAGTTGCTCACACTCACGCCACCGGAGCTCACCGTTCTCATCGGCGGCATGCGAGTGCTGAAGACGAATGTCGGCCAGTCGGCGCACGGCGTGTTCACCGACCGTCCAGAAACCCTCTCCAACGACTTCTTCGTGAACCTGCTCGACATGGGCGTCGAGTGGAAGCCTGTCTCGAAGGATGCCGACGTCTTCGAGGGAAGAGAACGCGGGACGGGCAAGGTTCGTTGGACGGGTACTCGCGTCGATCTCGTGTTCGGCTCAGATTCCGAACTCCGGGCGATCTCCGAGGTCTACGCCTCGGCCGATGGCCAGAAGAAATTCGTTCACGACTTCGTGGCCGCCTGGGTCAAGGTCATGAACCTCGACCGTTTTGACGTGGCCTGACGGCAACCCCACGGCTTGGATGCGCCTTCGCGCAAGCGGTCTCGGTACACTGGTCGCTTTGCCGCCCCAGGAAACAGGAGTACCGATGTCCGCAGCCGCCGCGTTTCGCACCGAATCTGACAGCATGGGCGAGCTCCAGGTCGCCTCTGACCGCTACTGGGGCGCCCAGACCGAACGCTCCCGCGACAACTTCAAGATTGGTGTGGATCGCTTTCGCTGGACGCGGCCTGTCATTCGGGCCCTCGGGATTCTCAAAAAAGCCGCGGCGCTTGCCAACGGTGAGCTGGGCCAACTGCCGAGCGACAAGGTGCAGCTCATCGTGCGTGCGGCCGACGAGGTGATCGAGGGCACTCTCGACGATCATTTTCCGCTGGTCGTGTTTCAGACCGGCAGCGGCACGCAGTCAAACATGAACGCCAACGAAGTGATCTCGAACCGGGCCATCGAAATGGCCGGTGGCGTCATGGGGTCGAAGAAGCCGGTCCATCCCAACGACGACGTCAACCGTGGCCAGTCATCCAACGACACATTTCCGACGGCCATGCACATTGCCGCGGTGGAAGTGATTCACGGTCGGCTCCTCCCGGCCGTGCGTGCCTTGCGCGAAACCTTCGCCATGCTCGAGAAGCAATACGGCGACATCGTGAAGATCGGGCGCACGCACCTTCAGGACGCCACGCCGATCACCCTCGGCCAAGAGATTTCAGCGTGGCGGGCCCAGCTTGATGACCGCATCGCCGGAATTGCGCGGGCGCTCCCAGGCCTCTACGAACTGGCGATCGGCGGCACCGCTGTCGGCACCGGATTGAACGCCCATCCAAAATTTGGGGATACGGCCGCGGCCTGGATCACCAAGGAAACCGGCCACCCGTTCGTGTCGGCTCCGAACAAGTTCGCGGCCCTCTCGGCCCACGATGCCTTGGTGGAAGTAAGTGCCGCCGAGCGTGGGTTGGCGATGGCGCTCTTCAAGATCGCCAACGATATCCGCTGGCTCGCGAGCGGCCCCCGGTGCGGGATCGGCGAGATCTCGATCCCCGAGAATGAGCCGGGCAGTTCGATCATGCCGGGGAAGGTGAACCCGACGCAGTGCGAGGCCATGACGATGGTCTGCGCCCAGGTCTTCGGCAACGACGCGGCCGTCGCCTTCGCGGGCAGTCAGGGCAATTTTCAGTTGAACGTCTACAAGCCGGTCATGCTCCACAATGTGCTCGAAAGTGCCGAGCTCATGGCCGACGCCTGCGACTCGATGCGGACCCACTGTGCCGAGGGGATCGAGCCGAACTTGGCTCGGATCAAGCATCACCTCGACGACTCGCTCATGCTCGTGACGGCGCTCAACACCCACATCGGCTATGAGAAAGCTGCCAAGATCGCCAAGAAGGCCCATGTCGAGGGCACGAGCCTCAAGGCCGCGGCCGTCGCCCTCGGCTACGTCACGCCCGAGCAATACGACGCGTGGGTCGTGCCGGTCGAGATGACGCGACCATTGGCGACGTGACGTTCTTTCGACAGCGAGTGGTGACGTTGGTTGATTGTGGTGATCCCACAGGGGGCTTCATCCGAAGGGAGTGCCCCGGATGTTGACTTTCCACGTCTCGTGACCTCCTTGAAGCAGAAGAGCCATGCGTCTGAGTTTCATGATCACCCTTGTCCTGTTCGTCTCGTCATCAAGGGCGATCTCGTCTGATCTTCCGAACATACTAGTGATCCTCGCGGATGATCTCGGCTATGGCGACGTGGGCTGTTACAACAGCGCCTCGAAAGTGCCCACGCCTCATCTCGATCGGCTTGCCTCCGAGGGGATGCGCTTCACCGACGCCCACAGCCCGGCCACGGTCTGCACGCCTTCTCGGTATGCGCTCCTCACGGGCCGCATGTGCTTTCGCACCGGAACTCAGGGCGTGCTGACGGGTGTCGATGGGCCGCTCATCGAAAAGGGGCGGCTGACGCTTCCGGCGCTTCTTGCCAAGCAGGGCTACGACACCGCATGCGTCGGCAAGTGGCATGTCGGAATGACCTTTCTCCAGGCGGACGGCACGCCCGTACCCGCCAGCGGCGGAGATCTCGACAAGGTGCGACGGGTCGACTTTGCGCGGAGCTTCAGGGATGGTCCGTTGGAGGCTGGGTTCGGCTCATTCTTCGGCACAGCCTGTTGCCCGACGACCGACTGGCTCTACGCCTACCTCGAGAATGACCGGTTCGTGGAGACACCGAAGACCGTCCTGCGGTCCGAGGCGAAGCATTGGCTCGCTTACGACTCTTTCCGAACGGGGCTTGGCGCCCCCGGTTTCGACTTCCGGGAGGTGGATCTGGTGTTCCTCGAGAAAAGCGTGGCCTTTCTCGAGCGGCACGTCCGTGAGCGAACAGACCGGCCGTTCTTTCTCTATCACGCCACCCAGGCTGTCCACCTGCCGGCGCTTCCCGCGAAGCAGTTTGTCGGCCGGTCGCAAGCGGGGCCGCTGGGTGACTTCATCATCGAGTTCGATCATGTGGTCGGCGAGCTCATGGCGACGCTTGACCGGCTGAACCTCGCTGACAACACGCTTGTCATTCTCTCGAGCGACAACGGTCCCGAGATCGTCGCCACGCGCGTGCGGGAGGACTACGGGCACGAAAGCGCCCGCCCCTGGCGAGGGCTGAAACGCGACAACTGGGAAGGGGGGCACCGCGTTCCGTTCATCGCGCGATGGCCAGGGAAGATCCCGGCCGGAACGACGAGCGACGAGACGATTTGCCTCACGGACATCATGGCAACCTGCGCCGCGATCGTCGGCGCACAACTGCCCGCCGATGCTGCCGAAGACAGCTTCAATCTGCTGCCGGCGCTGACTGGTGAGCGACAAGACGCGCCCATTCGTCCGTTCGTCTTGCACCAGACGATGACCAACAAGCTCGCCATCAGGAGTGGTCGGTGGAAGCTTCTTGATCACCCCGGTTCGGGAGGCAACGACTACCAGGCACAACCCTGCTTGCGACCGTATCGCCTGCCGGACACGGCCCCAGATGCCCCGGGCCAACTCTACGATCTCGTCGCCGACCCAGGCGAGACGCGCAACCTCTACTTCCAGCACCCCGACGTCGTCTCACGGCTGCAGAGGCTTTTGCAGGATGCCAAGCGCACCGGCCGCTCGGCGCCCGTCGACGCAAGGTAGCCCTTACATACCCCGTCGGTCACCCTTACCGTAGCCCGGTCACTCCGTGACCGCGTGTACCCCGTGTCGGAGACACGGGGCTACTGTAACGAGCATGGACAACCGCAACTTCTGAGTTGGCATCAGGCCGCCAGGAGGGCGGCCGCTGCGAGGCGCGGGGCACTTTAGCTGCCCCCCGCCTCGCCAAGGCTTCGCGGGCCATGGATGGCCGCGAAGCCGTACAAGTCAGATCGCGGCAGCGGCCGTTTCGCCGGTGCGGATTCGGACGACCTCGGCGAGGTTCGTCACGAAAATCTTGCCGTCGCCGACCTGGCCGGTGCGAGCCGTGGCCATGATCTTGCTGATCACGTTCTGGGCCTCGTCGTCGCTGACAACAACCTCAATCTTCACCTTCGGGAGAAAGTCGACGGAGTATTCGGCGCCACGGTACGTCTCGGTGTGACCCTTCTGACGCCCGAAGCCACGGACCTCCGTCACCGTCATGCCCTTGACACCCAGCGCGTTGAGGGCGTCCTTGACCTCCTCGAGCTTGAAGTGCCGGACGATCGCTTCGATCTTCTTCATCGCTTTTCCTCTTCTCGTTGGTTTGGCCCGAATGGGCCCTCACGTCATTTCGCCGGTCGCGTTGACCGGCCTTCTGTCGCCAAAAGAATAAGCAATTCTCGTGCCGTTGGTCGCTAGGCGCGAAACGGCCAGGAAATCGCGATTCCGCGAAGCCCCCGGTCTCGGTGATGGGGCGCCGGCGGGCCAGCGGCAGGCGTTTCCTGCTCGAAAACACTGCAAACCGAAGGCGAGCCGTTGTCGCGCCGGTGGAGCGCTTGCGCTTCGTAGGTCACGTCGGTGTGAACCTCAAAGGCCGGCCGCTCCGGTCGTTTCCTGTTCCCGCTGCTCTCGTCGGGCCGGGAACTCAACCACGACGAGCCCACCCAGCTTCGGATCGTAGGCGTATTCCAGATAGTAAGGCAGCGTTGGAAGCTGAATGCCGTCGGGCTGGCCGGGTTTCATGATGGCGGCCATGAACTCGGCATGGGTCGCCGGGCGCGAACCATGCTCGGCGGCATGAAGCCGCAGAGCCTGCTCGACGGCCAACGTGCCGATCTGCGCCGAGGCCGAACCGTAGGCGCCGGTGACGACATCAAGGCCTTGCCGCTCCGCTGTCGGGTCGATGACGACGCCACCATCGGCCTTCGCGGCCTCGAGTTCGAGGACGGTTTGCGTGGTCTTTCCAAGCGTCTTCCGGGTTTCGATGCGCGGCTTGGCCGCCGGTTTCGCATCCGGCTCGCTGCATCCGGCCGGGGCAAACAGGCAGGCGAAGGCTGTGACAACGCGGTACGACCGGGATTTCATGGCATGCTCCTGCTCGAGTCGTCATTGTAGCGGGGATCGACAGATGGCCGTGGTATTCTCTGTGCCGATGCGGGTGCGTCGAACCGACTATGAGGAGTATGTGATGTCACGGATCGTTTCTTCGAGCATGCTGGTGCTCGCCCTTGGTGCGGCGGTGCTTGGCCAGGCCGGCACGGCCCGATGCGAAGAGGCAGTGCCAGCGAAGACGGTCGCAGCAACGGAGGTCCGATCGACCGCCGACCCTGACTTTCATCCCGTTCAGGAGCCGCTCCCGGTCAAGCCGCCAGAGGGGGCGATCGTGCTCTTCGGCGACGGGTCCGAAGGAGCTCCAAAGTTTACGGCGATGGACGGTGGCCCGATCGATTGGAACGTCGAAGACGGGACGCTTTTCATGAATCAGTCCAAGGGGCACGCGAATCACATTCTTTCCAAGGAAATGTTTCGCGACGCCGATATCCATGCCGAGTTCATGACCGTAAAGAAGGCCCGGGGAAACAGCGGGCTCTACATTCACGGCCTCTACGAGATGCAAATTCTCAATTCGTTCGGCGTCGAGCCACCGACCATCGAGGATGAGGGGGCCCTGTATCGCTTCGCGAAACCGCTGGTGAACGCAGCCCGACCTGTCGGGGAATGGCAGGTCTACGACATTCGCTACACCGCCCCACGGCGCGGCGAGGATGGCAAGGTGACGACGCCCGGCCGGATCACCGCGTGGCTCAATGGCAAACTCGTGCAGGATGGTGTTGAGTTCACGGAACCGCGGTCGCCCTACATCCCGTATCGTCACGGTGTGACCGACCATTTGCGAGCGATCAAGAAGCGGATCGACGAAACAGGCGAGGGGCCGCTCTTTCTGCAGGACCACGGCAGCCCGGTCAAGTTTCGCAACGTCTGGTTCGTGCGCCGGTAGAACGGCGGGGTCGGGAACTGCGGCCCAGCCGCGGCTCGAATAGATGGTTGATCGGTTCCGATCGGCCTATGCTGAAGGGAGTACCACGGGGGTGCGCCGGGGGGCTTCTGTTCGCCAAGTAACGTTTTCGCCCGGTTGTCGCTTCGGAGGTCAAGGAGGTGGTCCATGACACGCCGGAATCCGTACGGCCGGGGCACAAGGCGCCATCGTCGGAATCAATCTTTCCGCCTCGGCCTCGAGCCACTCGAGCGGCGGGACGTTTTTGCGACGCTCCTGCCCGGGTTCACGGAGGTGGCCGTGGCTTCGTCGTTGGCGAGCGCCACGGCGATGGAGTTTTCCCCCACCGGCGAACTCTGGGTGCTCGAGCAGGCCGGACGGGTCAAACTCGTCCGCAACGACGCGACGACGCACACCGCCCTCACGATGAGCGTCGATTCCCGTGGCGAGCGAGGCCTTCTCGGCATCGCTTTCGCGCCATCGTACGACGGAGTCGGGTCGAACACCGACTCCGTCTACCTCTACCACACGCTTCCCGGAGGCTCGAACAACCGCATTACCCGCTACGAGGTCATGAACGCCGGCACGACGACTCCGACGCTCGTGAACCCGGTGACGATTCTCGATCTCGACGGTCTGAGCGCTGCCACGAATCACAACGGCGGTGCCATCCACTTTGGGCCGGATGGTCTCCTCTACGTCGCCGTGGGTGACAACGCCAACGGCGCCAACGCTCAGTCGCTCGCGAACCTTCACGGGAAGATGCTCCGCATGAATCCCGACGGCACGGCCCCGTCGAGCAATCCGTTTTTCGTCGACGACGCGACTGTCACGGATCGCGATTACATCTGGGCGCTCGGGCTCCGCAATCCCTTTACCTTCAGCTTCCAGCCCGGCACCGGCCGGATGTTCATCAACGACGTCGGCCAGCAAACCTGGGAAGAGATCAACGAAGGGGGCGCCGGACGGAATTTCGGGTGGGCGACGACGGAAGGAGATTTCAACCAGGCCACCTACCCGAACTTCACGCGACCGATCTACGCCTACAGCCATGGTGGCGGCAGCTTCCAGGGGTATGCCATCACCGGTGGAGCCTTTTACAACCCGTCGTTCGCTCCCTTCCCGTCACAGTACGTGGGCGACTATTTCTTCGCCGACTTTGGAAACAGTTGGATCAACGTGCGCGACGGTGTCACCGGTGCCGTCACGCAGTTCGCCACCGGCGCGTCGAACCCGGTCGATCTCAAGGTGAGCACGGATGGCGCCCTCTACTACCTCGCCCGTGGCACCGGCCGAATCATGCGGATTTCGTCGACGGCCGCCCAGGGTCCGACGATCACGCAGGATCCCGAGAGTTTCACCGGCGCTGTCGGTGAAACAGCGCGTTTCGACGTCGTGGCGAGCGGCACGGCACCGCTCTCGTACCAGTGGCAGAAGTTCGTAGGAGGTGCGTGGGCAAACCTGGCCGATGGCGGCCGCATCGACGGAGCGACCACCGCCTCTCTGACGATCTCGAATCTCCAGGGCAGTGATGCCGGGCAGTACCGTGCGGTCGTGACGAATGCTGCCGGCAACGCCACGAGCGATCCGGCCACCCTCGCGGTTGCGTTCACTGCGTCGCCCATTCCGAACGGCCTCACCGCGACGTATTTCGACAATGCCAACTTCACGGGACCTTCGATCACGCGGATCGACCCGACGGTGAACATGAACCTCGGGGCCGGGAGCCCAGCCCCGGGAATCGGTGCCGACACGTTCAGCGTGCGGTGGACAGGGGCGATCGTTCCGCTTTTCACCCAGCAATACACGTTCCGTACGACCAGTGACGACGGCGTGCGGCTCTGGGTGAATGACAAGCTCATCATCAACAACTGGACACGACACGCCCCGACGGTGAACGTCGGAAGGATCATTCTCGAAGCCGGCCGCGCATACTCCATTCGCATGGACTACTTCGAGCATTCGGGTGGCTCGATCGCACGGCTCGAGTGGCAGTCGGCGAGTCAGCCACGGCAGGTGGTGCCGGAGAGCCAACTCGGGCCGACATACCAACCCCCGCCGCCACCACCCCCTCCTCCGCCCCCAAGCAACGGCCTCACGGCAACGTACTTCAACAACAGCGACTTTACCGGCACGACATTCTCTCGTGTCGATGCGTTCGTGAACTTCAATTGGGGCTCGCGTTCGCCTCATCCGACGATCGCGTCCGACACGTTCTCGGTCCGCTGGACCGGCAGCATCGAGCCGCTCGTCACCGGCTCGCACACGTTCTTCACGACGAGCGACGACGGTGTTCGGCTTTGGGTCAACGGCCAATTGGTCATCAACAACTGGACGCGGCACGCGCCGACGGTGAACAGCGGCCGAATCGATCTGGTGGCCGGGCAACGATACGACATCAGAATGGAGTATTTCGAGCATAGCGGGGGTGCCATCGCCCGTCTCGAATGGCAAGCCGCTGGGGTGCCGCGGCAGGTCATCCCGACGAACCAACTGTTTCCTTCGGCGGCCCAGCCTTCAGGCTTGCAGCGCCTGCGGGTGCGGCGGTGATGCGCTAGCGATCTGTTGCCTGGCGCAGGATCGCGGTGAGCGTGTCGTCCGAGAGGGGCAGAGGATTGCCCTTCATGCTTGACGTGGTTTTTGCTGTGCCGACGAGCTCTTGGATGACGGCGGGCGTAACGCCGAATGACGACAGCGGTGGAATGGCGAGGTCTTGCACGAGGGCCCGCACCCAGGCGGCTCCGTCCTCCGGGGCCGCTGACGGGGCGTTGGTGAGGACGCGGGCGATTTCGGTGTAACGACCGAGGACGTCGTCGTCTCCGAGCGACCGCGCCGCCGCGATATTGGCCTCCATCACGCCCGGGAGCAGTACTGCACAGACGGCCCCGTGCGGTGCTGGAAACATCCCGCCGATCGGGCCGGCAAAGCCGTGGACCGCACCGAGCCCCGCGTTCGCCAGGGCCATGCCGCTGCACAGACTCGCAAAGCTCATCGCTTCACGGGCTTTCAGGTCATCGGGACGGTCACAGGCTGTGCGGATCGCCGGGCCGATACTCGCAAGGGCTGCCCGACACAATGCGTCGGTCAGCGGCTGCCGCTTGGTCGAGACGAAGGGCTCGACAAGCTGCGCGAGCGCGTCTAAACCGGTCGCGGCGGTCACGTCGCGTGGCAGCGAGAGCGTCAGTTCGGGATCGACGATCGCCGCTCGTGGCAGCATCGCCGGGCTTCGCAGGCTCGCCTTCACGCGGTGCTCGGGGCTGCCGATCACGGCGTTCTTCGTGACCTCGCTGCCGGTGCCTGCGGTCGTGGGAACAGCCACGCAGGGCAGGGGCGGGGCGACAAGCGGGCGTCCACGGCCGATGACTTCGAGATACTCGAGCACGTCACTCGGCTGCGTCGCCATCGCCGCGACTGCCTTGGCCATGTCGATCGCGCTGCCGCCGCCGAGACCAAGCACGACGTCACACCCGTTGTCCCGGGCGACCATCGCGCCTGCTCGCACCGTGTCGAGCACTGGCTCGTCGCTGACCGACAGGGTGACGTGCTCCATCTGCACGTCGCCGAGCAGCGGCGTAAGCCAAGCCTCATGCCGACGGCTCTGGCCACCGACAATGAAAACCTTGCGACCGAGGCCTGCGAGGACCGTGCCAAGGTCGCGGCGCGTGCCGGAGCCAAAGACGATGCGGCCGGCCGTAGCGAGCTCGAATGGCATGCACGTCACCAGCCAGCGTCGTCTGGATGGATGTTCACATACTTCACGCTCGACCTGGGCTCGGCCATCATGTCGGCGACGGTGTCGCGCCATGTCGCGTAGTGGGCCGTCTCCTTGTGGGCGAGCGCCGCCTCCGGCGAGCGGTAGACCTCGACGAGGACGAACCGCGACGGATCGTCCTGTTGGCGGACGACGTCGAACCGGGCAACACCTGGCTCGGTGAGGCTCGCACGGGCGTTGGCACGTGTCGCTTCCTCAAAGTCCGCCTCGCAGCCCGGCTTCACATGAACGAAGACATGGACGATGTGCATCGTGTGGCTCCGTGACGGTGGGTTCACTCCTTGGCCTGCGCGACGCCGAGACCCTCGAGCATCCGGTCGGCCACGAACCGGTTGCCCTCCGCATTCAAGTGAACGCCATCGCCTGTGAGGATTCCCTTCTCCTTGTTGTCGCTGTTCGCCTTCGCCAGGTGGTCGACGAACGCCTTCCGAAGGTCGATGAGGCCCGTCTTCATGTCGGCGGCCACTGTGCGGGTGATCGCCGAGTATTCGTCGAGCATGGCGTCGAACTGATTCTCGCCGACCGCCTTCTCGCCAATCACGCTCGGCGTGCAGAGGATCACGCGGCTGCCGGCGGTGCGGATGCGGTCCACGAGGTTCCGCAGCCCCTTCTCGAACACGTCCTTGGGAGTTCCCTGGCCGCGCTTCGAGTGCCATACGTCATTGATGCCGATGTAGATCACGACGGTCGAAGGTTTCTTCTCGATGACATCTCGGTCGAGCCGCTTCTCGAGGTCAGGAACCTTGTGACCGCTGATACCGGCCCCGAGCACCTCGACACCGGCATCAGGCATCGTCTCCGCGATCGCCTGCCGGACAAGCACGACGTAGCCTTGGCCCTTGTCACCTGCCTGGGTGATCGAGTCGCCGAGAAACACGATCCGCTCCCCCTTGGCCGGCGGCCGGACCTCGGTGTCGTCGGCAAAGACTGTCGACATGGCCACCATGCTCACGGTTGTGAGGCAAAGGATCGCGACAGGAAGCGAACGGACGAAGAACTGGCGGAAGATGTTCAAGGGAGGGGCTCCGTGGGGATCGACAGATTTGCTCGAGTGCAGGGCTCGAGCGAAGAGTATACGGCCCGGTCGAATGGCCTGTCGTAGGCCACTCGCGACTTGCCGGGGCATGACCCCCGGGCAGACAATGCCGAGTGATGGTGGCCGCGAGATCTCCGGCCGCTTGCTGGGGAGGACTCGAGAGCATGGCGGAACTGCGGGCGATGGCGGCTGCGATCGAGGCTGAGGAGGCAGGCTTCCGAGCAGGCGGTGGCCCCGATGGACAAGCACGCCAACGAAAACTCGGCAGGCTTCCGGTCCGTGAGCGGCTCGACCTCCTGCTCGATCCGGGGACGGCGTTTTTCGAAATCGGCCTGTGGGCCGCGTGGCAGATGTATGCCGAATGGGGTGAAGTTCCTGCCGCGGGACTCATCGCGGGCATCGGCACGATCAGCGGCCAGTCCTGCGTGGTCGCGGCCAATGACGCCACCGTGAAGGCGGGGGCGATGTTTCCGCAGTCGGTCAAGAAACTCATTCGCGTTCAGAAGCTGGCGCATCGTCTCCGGCTCCCTCTCATCTATCTCGTCGATTCCGCGGGTGTCTTCCTTCCGCTTCAAGATGAGATCTTTCCGGACGAAGACGATTTCGGACGCATCTTTCGCAACAACTCCGTGCTCTCGGCCGAGGGCATCCCGCAGTTCGCAGCCGTGATGGGCAACTGCATCGCCGGTGGCGCGTACCTTCCGGTGCTCTGCGACAAACTCCTGATGACCGACGGGAGTCAGCTTTGCCTAGCGGGGGCAGCACTCGTGAAGGCGGCCGTAGGGCAGGTCGTCGATCCCGCAGAGCTCGGCGGTGCCGCGATGCATGCCGCCGTGAGCGGCACCGTCGACTTTCATGAGAAAGACGATGCAGCGTGCCTCGCGCGGCTACGAACGCTCGTCGGTCTTCTTCCACCCCGCAGCACCACCGTGGCTCGCGAAGTCCGCCCGCCGCGGCGCGACCCGGACGATCTCTACGGTCTCGTGCCGGCCGACGGCCGGGGTGAGTATGAGATTCGTGACGTGCTCGACTGCATCATCGATGCCGAGAGTTTTGTCGAGTTTCGTCCCGAGTATGGCAAGACGCTGGTCACGGGGTATGCCCGCATCGGTGGGTGTCCCGCAGGCATCGTGGCGAACGCTCGTCGGCGATCGACCGACTCGAAAGGTGAGGTCCAGATCGGCGGCGTGCTCTATGGCGACGCCGCTGAAAAGGCGGCGCGATTTGTGGACGACTGCGAGCAGACGAGGGTGCCGCTCGTCTTTCTCCAAGACGTGCAAGGCTTCATGGTCGGCAAGCAGGCGGAGCAGTCGGGGATCATTCGCTCGGGCGCCAAGCTCGTGCGGTCGATGAGCACAGCGACCGTGCCAAAGTTTACCGTCATCATCGGGAGCTCCTACGGGGCAGGGCACTACGCCATGTGTGGCCGGGCCTACGACCCGGCGCTGATCCTCGCCTGGCCCAATGCCCGGTATGCCGTCATGGGGGGAAGCCAGGCGGCTGAAACGCTGCTGTCGCTTCGGCTTCGCGATGCCGAGCGAGCCGGAAAGAAACTTTCGCAGGCCGAGATCGCGTCGCTAAGCGAATCCATCCGCGAGACCTATCAGGACCAAACCGACATTCGCTATGCCGCTGCGCGCGGATGGGTGGATGCCATCATTCGACCGCACGAAACGCGGACGTGGCTGGCGGCGGCGCTTTCGGTCATTCGGCCTTCCGACCTCGTGCGGCAGCGGTGCGTGGAGCGAGACGTATGAGCGAAATCATCCGCATCGGCAACGCCCAGGCCTTTTGGGGCGACCGCCCATCGGCCGCCCGCGACCTCCTGTCGCAGGTGCCCGACCTCGATTTCCTCACGATGGATTATCTCGCGGAGGTATCGATGTCGATCCTCGCCCTTCAGCGCGAGCGGGATCCGTCGCTCGGCTACCCGCGTGATTTTGTCGATGTCGTGCGGCAGCTTGCCAACTACTGGGCGGCCGGCGGGCGTTGCCGATTGATTGCCAACGCCGGTGGGCTTGATCCGATGGCGTGTGCCGCAGCGTGCCGGCGAGCGATCGAGGAAGCTGGGTGCCGGCCACTCACGATCGGGGTTGTTTCCGGCGACGACTGCCTCGCCATTCTCCGCGCAGCGAATGGCGGCGACGCGTATGCGAATCTCGATTCAGGTGACCCGCTCGAAGCCGTGCGTAATCGGCTTGTCACCGCGAATGCCTATCTCGGCTGTGCCGGCATCGTCGAGGCACTGGATGCCGGGGCCGACATCGTGATCACTGGTCGCGTGGCCGATCCGTCGCTGGTGGTCGGCGCGTGCGTGCATGCCTTCGGCTGGAAGCTCGATGACTGGCATCGAATGGCCGGGGCGACGGTGGCAGGCCACTTGATCGAGTGTGGCACGCAGGTGACCGGCGGGATCTCCACCGACTGGCTCGCCATCCCCGATCCGGCGCACATCGGGTTTCCGATCGTGGAGGTAGATCGCGAGGGCACGTGTGTCGTCACCAAGCCGCCGGGCACCGGGGGCGTTGTCAATGTCGCGACGGTGAAGGAACAACTCGTCTACGAGATCGGCGATCCTGGGCGGTATGTGAGTCCGGACGTATGCGTGTCGCTGCTCGAGCTGGAACTCGAACCGTGCGGCGACGATCGCGTGGCCGTCCGTGGGGCCCGTGGCAATCCACGGCCGACGACCCTCAAGGTGAGTGCCACCTATCGCGACGGCTATCGCGCGGCGTCCATGCTCACGATCATCGGCACCGATGCTCGCGCGAAAGCCGAGCGGTGTGGCGCGATCGTGCTCGAGCGCCTGGGCGATGCGGGGCATGTGTACCGCGATCGAATCGTCGAATGTCTGGGCGGCGGACATGGCGAAACGGTTCTGAGGATCGCCGTCGAGGCAGAATCGCGATCAGCAGTCGAGGCGTTCTCGCGAGAGGTGATGCCGCTGGTGACGGCTGGTCCACCCGGCACGACCGGCTATGCCGAAGGGCGGCCGCGGGTGCATCCCGTGTTTCGGTACTGGCCGTGCCTGATCGATGCGGCGAGCGTCGCGCCTCGTGTTGACATCGTCCGCACGTCGGACACGTCCGCATCGCGGGCCGAGCCTGCTGACTGGCCAGGCGCAGGGCACGTGGTCGCGTCCAAGCCTCCCACGCCAGCCAGGGGACCGGAGGGCCGCGCTCGTCATCTGGTCTCACGCGAACACGCCCGTACGCTTGGGGACCTCGCCCACGGCCGCAGCGGCGACAAGGGCACGTCGGCCAACGTGGGCATCATTGCCCGCTCCGCCGAAGACTACCCGTGGCTCGTGGAATGGCTCACGGCAGATCGCATGGCTCGATGTTTCGAGCCCTTCGGCGTGACGAAGGTCGATCGCTATCCGATCCCTGGATTGGCGGCAATCAATTTTGTCTTGCACGGCGCGCTTCGCCAAAGCCTGCGGACCGACGCTCAGGGCAAGGCCATCGCCCAGATCGCGCTCGCGATGCCGCTGCGAGATCTGGCCGCCATCGAGCCGGCAACCGAAGGCGTCCAGCCCTGGGTGGACGGTTTCACGATCGGCCAGGTCTTGCGTGAGACAGCCGTGCGTTTTCCAGACCGGCAGGCCGCCGTGTTTGCCGCGCGACCGTGGCGGATGACATGGGCCGAACTCGACCGCGAGGTCGACCGTGTCGCCCGCGGACTTCTCGGGCTGGGGCTCCTGCGCGGTGACCATTTCGGGGTGTGGGCCACGAACGTCCCCGAGTGGCTTCTCCTCCAGTTCGCGACCGCTCGCATTGGCGTGGTGCTCGTGACGGTCAATCCGTCGTACCGACCGAGTGAATTGGCCTACGTGCTCGAGCAGGCCGACATCAAGGCGCTCGCCTTGATCGACCGTTTCAAGTCGACCGACTACCTCGCCTCGCTCGTGGAAGCCGTTCCCGAACTCGCGACAGCGACGAAGCCCCGCATCACGAGCGCACGCTACCCACGCCTCACGACGGTCGTGCAACTGCGTGGGGAGACGCAACCGTGGGCCATTTCTTGGGAGTCACTCCTTGCCGCCGCCGAAAGCGTGAGCCCGATCGACTTGGCCCGTGCGGAGCTTGCCGTCGATTGCCGGGACGCGGTGAACATCCAGTTCACCTCCGGAACGACCGGTGCACCGAAAGGGGCCACGCTCTCGCACCGCAACATCCTCATGAACGGCTTCTATGCCGGAACCAGCCAGCGGATATCGGCGCGGGATTCGATCTGCGTGCCGGTGCCGCTCTACCACTGTTTCGGATGTGTGCTCGGGTCGCTCTGCGGCCTCGTGCATGGGGCGGCGCTCGTCTTTCCAGGCGAGGTGTTTCACGCCGATGCGACGCTCGCTGCGATCGAAGCGGAGCGGTGCACGGCGGTGTATGGCGTGCCGACGATGTTCATCGCGATGCTCGAACATGGCGATTTTCCAAAACGAGACGTGTCGTCACTGCGCACCGGCATCATGGCTGGCAGCCCTTGTCCGATCGAGCTCATGCGCCGTGTCACCACCGAGATGCATGCGACGGAAATGACGATCGGCTACGGCCAGACCGAGGCGTCGCCGCTGGTCACGCAGACGCGATTTGACGACTCGCTCGATCTCCGGGTCGGCACGGTGGGCCGTGTGCTGCCGGGGTGCGAGGCGAGAATCGTCGATCCGCAGACGGGCCGTGAGCTTCCGGACGGACAGTCGGGCGAGTTTTGTGCGCGAGGGCATGGCCTCATGCTCGGCTACTACCGGCAGCCTGAGATGACGGCGCAGGCGATCGACGCCGAGGGCTGGCTCCACACGGGCGACCTCGCGATGCGCGAGCCGAACGGCTATTTTCGGATCACCGGGCGGCTCAAGGACCTCGTCATTCGAGGGGGCGAGAACATTTTTCCGCGGGAGATCGAGGAGGTGCTCTACGAGCATCCCGCTGTCCGTGACGTGCAGGTGATCGGCGTGCCCGATCGGAAGTTCGGGGAACAGGTCATGGCCTGGGTGTGCCTCCGCGACGGCCGGGAGACGACAGCCGAGGAACTCAAGGACTTCTGCCGGTCGCGGCTGGCCTATTTCAAGGTGCCGCACTACTGGAAGTTCACCGATTCCTTTCCGACGACGGTCACGGGCAAGATTCAGAAGTTCAGGATGCGCGAGATCAGCATCGTGGAGCTCGGCCTCGAAGATGTGGCCCGCATCGAAACGGCGTGATTCCGAGCGCCCTCATGGGCTCTCGCTCGAAGTCCGCTGGCGTCCGTGAGCTTCCTTCTCTACAACGAAACCTGGAGCCGTTGAAAGTTTCTCAAAAAGGCAGGTTTCCCTTGTCGACGCAGAGTGCCACGCAGCAAGGCGTCGAGGTCCTTCCACCGGTGCCTTCCGAAGCGCCGCGGGGCGGCTCCTATGGCAGCCTGGCTTGGCCCGTGACCGCGCTCGAACCGGTGCGCATCCGCTGGCGGTATGCGATCGGCATTCCACTTGTGCATGCCCTTGCCTGCCTCGCCTTCATCCCGTGGCTTTTCAGTTGGGCCGGTGTCATCTCGGTGGTCGTAGGCCTGTATGTGTTTGGCACGCTCGGGATCAACCTTTGCTACCACCGCCTCCTGACCCATCAGGGGCTCGTGGCTCCCAAGTGGCTCGAGCATGGTCTTGCGCTGCTCGGAGTCTGTGCCCTTCAAGACACGCCCGCGTGCTGGGTCGCAATGCACCGGCTTCATCACAAACATTCCGATGAACGCCCCGACCCCCACAGCCCGCTCGTGAATTTTCTGTGGGGGCACTGCGGGTGGCTGGTGATCCAGAACCGGCAGTTCTCGAATCTCAACCACTACCAGCGGTATGCCCGCGACGTACTCCGCGACCCCTTCTATTTGCATCTGGAACGCAACTCGAACTGGCTCTGGATCTACATGGCCAGCGGGATCGTGTTTTTTGGAGTCGGGGCTCTGATCGGATGGCTCACGGCAGGCACTGGAATGGCGGCCCTCCAGTGCGGGGCGAGTTTGCTCGTCTGGGGCGTCTTCGTACGGACCGTCGTGACCTGGCACATCACCTGGAGCGTGAATTCGCTCGGGCATGTCTTCGGCTACCGCAACTACGCGACCGACGACAACAGTCGCAACAACGTGCTCGTGGGCCTCTTGAGCAACGGCGAAGGATGGCACAACAACCACCACGCCGATCAGCGGGCGGCCGCGCATGGGCACCGCTGGTGGGAACTCGACGTGACCTGGATCACGATTCGCCTGCTGGAAAAGGTCGGCCTCGTCTCGGAAGTCGTGCGGCCGCGGCTGTGGACGGGCTGACGCATCGGCCACCCCGAGCCGGTTCAGGTGCACCAGCGAGGAGGGCGTTTGTCGAGAAACGCCTGCAAGCCTTCGGTTGCTTCCGGCGAATGCCGGGCCGCCAGATGCTCGGCAAGCGGGCTCGGTGCATCCTTTTCCGGTGTTGAGGCGAACGTGCGGCGAAGGAGTGCCTTCGTCAGCGTGATCGTGCGTGGGCCACCGACGAGGATGCCACTTGCCATCGCGAGGGCTTCGTCGAGCAATCGCTCTCCGGGCACCACGCGCTGGGCGAGTCCGATCGCCTGAGCCCGTGCCGCACCGATAGGCTCACCGACCAGGAACACATCGGCAAGGTCGCCGGCGCCGACCTTTTCGCGAAGCACTTCGCAGACGAGTGCTGGCAGCAGGCCGCGGCGGGCCTCGGGAAACCCGATTTTCGCATCCGAGGTCATCACCGTCATGTCGCAGGCCGCGGCGAGCCCGGCGCCACCGGCATACGCGCCGCCATGAATGGCAGCGATGAACACGAGCCTCGAGTGACGGATCGTGTGCAGGGTTTTGGCGACATGCTGGGCCGCCGATTCCGCGAGCGTCGAGTCAGCGGCCTCGGTGAGGTCGAGTCCTGCCGAAAACACGGGCCCCGAACCGCGGAGAATGACCACGCGTGTCGATGCATCGGCCTCGAGCACGGCGATCCGTTCGAGGAGCGCGTCGAGCAGGCCGATCGACAGGGCGTTTCGTCGCTCGGCCCGATTGAGCGTGAGGATCGCAAGGCCGGGACGCGTTTCAACGCCTACAAGATCGGTCATGGCATGGGCTCCGGGGCGGACGAGTACGGTGGATGGCATCAGACAAAGTCGTCGATCGAGCGGGGATCGAGCGGGATCTGGCTCACATGGATGTCTGCGATCAGGTTGCGGTGGAGCGAGGTGGACGGATCCATCACACGGCGGCCGATCTCGGCCCACATCCGCTGGAGCCGCGGCGACGCCTGGCGGCCACGCAAAAGCAACTCGGCTTCGAGGTCGAGCGCATCGGCTACGAGGGTCTCATCAGGTGACTCATTCCGCAGCGCGACGGCATGCACGAGGGCCGCGGTAGACGCGCAGAGCTGATCAAACACGCCCCCCTCATCCCCCAGCAAAAAACTCTCTTCAATGAAGGCCTTTTGGTAGCGGGCGATGACCAGCAATATTCGTCGGCCAAGGATGCGGTTGCGGCGCAGCGCTCGGCGTATCCAACGGTGCCGCGCCGAAGAGAGCTCCCCGATGCCATCGATGGAGCCGAGCCACGGCAGGCAGGAGCCGAGGACGGTTCCGGCGACGAACGCTCCAAACCGTGCCTTGGCGAGGAGGCCGAAGGAACCGGTGGCTTCGGCCAGGCCGATCGGTTCGAGGTAGCGAGTGCGGATGTCGCGGGTCATGGCGTTGGGGCCGCCCACGTCCGCGAGCACCGGATTCGGCCCCTCGTAGACGGTCGCAATTGCAAACTCGTGGAGGTTCTCGCCGATGTAGTTTTCGATCGGCGTGTATCCCGACGGTGCCATGTCACGATGCCTGGCCGCCTCACGCCGCTCGTCGACGTGCACTGATCGGCCCCCTTGGGCCTGGTAGGCACGAAGCGCCGCTTCCAGCAGTGACTTCGTCGCATACACCTTGGCGATCATGCCCATCGTTTCGTCGCGCACGCCCCGCGCGGCGAGTCGAAAGCAGATGTCGCCGAGGGCACGGCTGGCGAGCGCGTGGGCCACGGCCTTGCCGGCCCACGTGCGTATTCTGGGGGACGCACCGACGGGCCGGCCAAATGTCGTGCGAAACGAGAACCAGCCGCCCGCGCCTGCACCGGGCTTGCCTTTCTCCGCCTCAGCACTGGCTTGCGCCGCCGGATCCTGAATGAGCTGCGCCAGCAACCGAAATATTTTCACGGCGCTATTCACGCAGATGCCCCCACGCCCCTTGGCAAGCGAACTGAAAGCTTGGGCAAGGCCTTTGCCAGGCGGTCCGAGCAGGTTGTCGAGCGGCACGGGGCAATCGGTCAGGCGAAACCGGGCGTTCCAAAGCGCGTCAAAGGCGTGGAGCCGATTGCGGATCATCCGGAAGTGATCGGTGTCATGCGGAGGCACCTCGAAGAGGAGCATCGCCGAGTCACGCCCGGCCGGGAGTCCCTCGCCTTGGAGCTTGAGAACAAGGACGCATAGGCCGCCGTACACGACGTTCGTGATCGGCCACTTCACGCCGCTGACCAGCCAGCGATCGCCATCACGCCGGGCGGCAAGCGTGAGCCGGCTCGGGTCGGCGCCGGCACCAGGTTCCGTGAGTGCGAACGATCCGAGGAGCTCACCTCGGGCCATCCGCGGCAGGAACCTTTGTTTTTGTTCCTCGGTGCCGAAATCCAACAGCGGCGTGACGGGACCGAGAAAATTGTGAACCTCGAACATCACCGCCAGGTCGGGGTGAACGAGCGTCAGCGCCCGCAAGAGTGGCCCGAGGTCGCCGAGTTTGGCGCCGCTGCCGCCATACGCCTTCGGGATCGCGAGGCCGAAGAACCCGCGGGATGCGAGGCCGCTAATGGTGTCTGCAGAAAAAAGCATTCGGTCGCGATCGACGAGGGTGCCGTCGCGGGCCTTCGCCATCACGAAGTCGAGGCAGGCCGCCATCGTGGCGGCGACGTCGGGCGCGGGGTTGAACTGTCCAGGATCGAAGTCGGTGACACGTGCGGTCCCAAAAAGGGACGCGAGGGTCGGGGCCTCGCCGGTGAACTGGCCTTCGGCGGCGCGGTCGGCATCGTCGAGCGTGGCGAGCGCCGCGATCTCTTCAGGCTTGCGCCCTGCCTGGGCGAGAATGAGGGCGATAGCGTCGGACCCGCCAGACGGCGACGCGGGCGATGTCGGTTCAGCGTCACGCAGCATGGCAGAGTTCGCCCTCGTGGGCCGACGGCCTCGGTCCCCGCTAGCATTGTATCTGGGCGGGGGCTTTCGGGAGGCGATCTATGGACGAGCCTCGCAACTTCGGCGCCGTTCGCGCGGAAGGAGATGCCGTTGGCATCACGACAAACAAATCGCTTATCGCTCGCGCGTCTCCAATTTCATCCAGTTACGGCATCGAAAGCCCAGTTTCGGCGGCTTGACGATCGCGGCGGCCGACCATACGCTGCCGCGGCTGCGTGCTCTCCCGCCTATCCTCTCCCACCTCTGATTTCCGAGGCCACCATGGTCGTTTCCTGGATTCGTCGTCGCGCTGCCACTCGCTCGAAACTTGCTCGTCGACGTGCTGCCCCCCCCGCCGTTCGCGGTTGGGCGTTGAAGTGCTCGAGGCTCGGGCCCTTTTGGCGGTGACGATCACCGATCCGTTAGCCGACATCCCCGCGGGCAACTTGGTCAAGAACGGCAGTTTTGAGGAGGATGTCGTCACCCATTCCCAGAAGTGGAATGTGTTCGCGCCGGGCACCATGGCGGCTTGGAACATCGTGCCGGCGACCGTCGGTGTGAAGGCGGAGATTCAACGAAACGGTTTGGGCGGCTGGAACTCCTCCAAGGGCTCGCAGTGGCTCGAGCTCGACGGCGACGAAAACGGGCCGGGCAAGAAGTGGGACGCGACGGCAATGGGCCGTCCCGAACGGGGGCTCTACTCAATTCACCAGACCGTCTCCGTCACAGCCGGCCTCACGTACACGCTCATGTTCGACTTCGCGGCCCGCCCGGGAACGACAGAGAGCCAAAACGCGATGCGTGTCAGCGTGCTCGACTCGCTCACGGACGCGCCCGAGGCCGCGATCGTTTCGGAGCGGGTCACCGCGCTTTCGAGCCAGGTCGTCGCCAAGAGCGCCAAGCCGAAATGGCGCATGGGCACGATCACTTTCGTGGCGCCGGCGGACGGCAACGTGGTCCTCGAGTTTCGAGGCCTCGGGCAGGGCGATCCCTTTAGAGACGCCAATTATGATCCCGCAACCGATCCGTTGAACGACACCTACGGTATGTTTCTCGACAACGTCGTCGTCGTGCCGGTCCCGACGGTTGTCGACCTCGATGTCGACAGCGAGAACACGGGCGCCGTCGATCGAACGGCCGATGAAGACGTCATCGAGGCGGACGAAAATCTCCCGGGCGTCATCGTGGCCGTGGGAGGCTCGAGGGCCAAACTGGTCGTCGAGCTTTCCGCCGGCAAGACCGCGCGGCTCGAACTTGCCGAAGGGGCCGACAAGGTCACGCTCTGGGACCACGAATCTCAGGGCGCACGGGTATTTCCCGAAGGCGCGTCGGCCATCGACTTGACGGCGCCGACTGATGCATTGGCCACCACGTGGACCTTCTGGATCGAGGCGATCGCGCCGAGTGCCAGCATCGCCGACATCACGTTCACGCTTACGAGTCACGGTGAGTCTTCAGCCACGGAGGTTGCAGACACCGTGAGAGCCACGGCGGTTGCGGCTGACCTCGACGGCGACACGAACAACGATGGAACCATCGATCCAGAGAACGGTCCATCCGGAACGGATGACCCGCTCGAAGACGTGCCGGGGGAAAGAAGGCTCGAGTTGCCGGCACTTGGGCGACGCATCGAACTGCGTCTTGCACCAGGCCCGACGGGCCTGGATGGTTTGACGAAGTTCCAAGTCAACACCAGGGCCCCTCGATTGCGGGTATGGGATGCGGAAACTGGCGGTAACGAATACGTGCTCGACCAGAATGGAAGTATCTCCTGGCCGGCAGCCGAGCAACCTGGATCTATCTGGGTGGGCGCTCTCCTTCCGAGCAATTCGAATGCCGACATCCGTTTCACGCTCTCGCGTCGGTTCGGCAACGACTCGGCGCCAATTCTTGTCTCTGACTCGGTGCTCGCCACGGCGTTGGCCGAAGTGATGTTCGTCTACCACGTCGATACCCTCTCTGAAATCGACGACGCAGGCGACGCAGTTCTTCCGCCGGAGTTGCCTTCAGCGCCATTCGGCGTGACGCCGGAGGATTTGGCCGCCATCGAAAGCCGTCGAGCGGCCAGGCTCGCGCTGGATGGGGTTCCGACGGTAGATCCGGCGGTGAAATCCTTCGGTGAACTGGAGAACGCGGTCGCCAATGCCGAGGTCATGCTTGCGAGTGCCCAATCGGCAGCGTCGCGGCTCGATCAAATGCGTGAGGCGCCGGAGTCATACTCAAAGGAAGAGTATCTTTCGACGCTCGAGCAATCGCTCTTTGTTCATGATCGGTACATCTACGCGGTGCAGACAGCCCGGCAGGTTCAATCGAATTTTCTGGCCGACCAGACTTGGATTTCGCAAGCGGATCAAGATCTGGTGGGGCGCGTCAACGGCTTGCCGACGCTCGTCGGAAGTCTCGGATTCGATCTCACGAACGAGCAGTGGGCCGGCTTGAGCAAGTCTTTCGACGACGTTTCTGACAGCCTGAATCGCCTCGACGAGAACCTTGGCCGCCTCGCCGGCGGGCTGAAAGGCGGCCTTTTGGTGTTGGGATCGGGGGCGATTATTGCAACGTCTGCGGCTTGGGCGCCGGTCGCCACAGCCTACGCCGGTGCCACCTTGTTTGGCACAGGGCTTGGCCTCTCTGTGGGAACCCGATTGAGCGCCGGCCAGTCTGCCTTTGAAGTCGTGGTAGGATCGGCCGCCGACACCGTTGGCGTGACGGCGATGTCGGTCGCACTCGCCAAGGTTGATCCGGTCACCGGCGACGAGGTTGTCGTCTCTCCGGAAGAGGCCGGATTCAACCTGGTGACCGGCACGGCAAG
Organism: uncultured Candidatus Kuenenia sp.; assembly: GCA_964498325.1. GTDB lineage: Bacteria > Planctomycetota > Planctomycetia > Pirellulales > UBA1268 > QWPN01. Next base: position 69,435 of record CAZCHF010000006.1, on the reverse strand, counting down.
CCTCGTGATGCTCGTGTCGATGCCCCTTGCCAACGGCCTGCCCGGGCCGACGACTCGTATCTCGCTGCCGAAGCCTTCGTTCGCAGACAATTTCGGAGTGACCGCCGGGGGGGCCGTGACCGTCGCTCCAGCAATCACCTGGAGCGCCGCGGGAGTTGAGGTTTCGCACACCGGCCTGGCCATGGCTTCGGCGTATGTCGGGACGACCCGTGTCGTTGTCGTGATGTCGAGCGGCGGGCTGCCACGAGGAAGCTCTGAAACGCCTCACGAACGAACGGCCTATGAAGTTGGCGAGCAAGAAGGCCGGAGGTACGCAAAAGAGGAGCTTGGGCTCTCCGACACCGATTTTGTGAATCCGTTCGGAAATCGTGGGCGGACGGCTGACGCGAGTACGGGCATCGACGACGTCCGGATTGATGCGGAAGGGAACCTTTGGGTTGTCGAGTACAAGGGCGGGCAGTCGGGGCTGAAAGGTGATCAGATGCAGGTGCCTTGGCTCGAAAGAAAGATCGAAGAATTGGTCGGTCAGGGCGAACCATTCAAAACCTGGGCTGCCAGACTTCAGACCGCCCGCAGCGAGGGCAAGCTCAAAGGCGTGGCTATCCATACCGAATACAGCCGAGGCGACGTTGGGCAGACCAGCGTGATTGGGACATGGAATTACTGATCATGGGATCGGCAGACACCTACCCGCTTCGGTTTCCGGAAGCCCAGATTGGCGCTGGCGTCGAATGGAAGCGAACGCTGCTTGCAGAGAGAAAACATTCAACTGTTCCTGCAGCGCGGGCGCTCCTCGACATCACCCCCCCAAACCGTCTTCAGCAGATTTACGTAGACATCCATAGTGCGTACGTCGGCGCCTTCGAGGCCGAATATGTGCTTGGTTATCCGTGGACAGCGCTCCGTGCCACCGCCGCTCAAACGGTCGAAGCCTATCGACATGTCGTCGCGCTCCGGGGAACGATGGAGCCCATGTACGTTGAGATCGTGAAACTCAATCCAGCGTACCCGAAGGACGATCCTCGATATGCCACGCGGGCGCCATTGCACCCGCCAGGAGCGAAGGACTACGGATACGGAAACTCTATCGACACTTTCGAAATGGCCTGCCTGGCGTTTGCCGTCGGTGACCATGAGGCCGGTCGGGAAGTGGCGGCCCTTGCGTGGGATCCTCCGGACGCGAAGTACATCTCGCCCGACGCGGAGTACACGCCATTGTGCCGTCAGAAGGTGGCGTATGGCTTGCGCGACATGCTCGCCGGGAATCCTGAGGCTGCGATGGAGTCGATGCGAGGCATGCATCCCCGGCGCAGAAAACGGGCCACGCTGGCAGAAGCGGCCATGATTCGAGCGATGATCAAGCCGAATCGAGATGCGTTCTGCTACGCGCTCGGCGAATACCTCCGTTGGCAAAAGACGTTCTTTTCACAGCCCATGAATCACGTTCAACGCTGGTATTACATCGCGGTGCCGGCCCTGGGCCTTTGCTCGCTGGCGGTCGCGCGTGGCGTCGTGGATTGGAGTGATCTCCCGCAAGACTCGGTGTGGCTACCACTCGAGCTATCCCAGGCCGAATAAGGCGTTGGCGTGCTGGAGACGCAATCATCTGGCCGCGTAGCCACAATAGGAATCGAGAGGAATCGAGATTTCAGGAGGCACGCGATGGACGAGCCTGACAGCAGCGGTGCCGTTCGTGTGGGTATCGACGGTGATCGTATCGCTACGATCTGGATCGACTCGCCGGGGACTTCGGTCAATACGCTGTCGACGGCGACCTGGGACGGCCTCGACGCGGCGGTGGGGCAGATCGAAGCGCGCAAACCTCGTGGCGTGGTGATCGTCTCGGCAAAGCCACGAAGTTTTATTGCTGGTGCCGATCTCTTCGAGCTCGATGCCATGACCGATGCGGTCCTCGCCGCCTGGCTGGCACGCGGTCAAGCGATCCTCGATCGCGTAGCCGCGCTTCCGATGCCGACCGTCGCCGCGATCCAGGGCGATGCGCTCGGCGGTGGCCTCGAGGTGGCTCTTGCGTGTCGGTATCGCATCGTGATCGATGAAGCGCGGATCAAGCTCGGTCTCCCTGAGACGACGCTTGGGCTCGTGCCGGGATGGGGAGGAACGTTTCGGCTGCCAAGGCTTGTCGGCATCGAGCGGGCACTCGCGCTTTTGGTTTCAGGAAAATCGCTCGGGCCACGCGAGGCCGCAGAAATCGGCCTCGTTGATCGGGTCGTCGAGCGCGATGATCTTTTGCGTGCGGCAGGTGAGTGCATGCGATCTGATTTTCTGCCTCGGCTCCTTGCGAGCGAGAACGCGTCGCACGTGCTCGACGTGTGCGGTCGCTTTCGCCAGGCCACCCGCGAGCGATCGGGCGATCATCTCCCGGCGCCGCTGCGGGTGATCGACATCGTCGAGACTGGGATACGCGACGGCCACGACGCCGCGATGGAAGCTGAGCGCGCCGGGCTCGTCGAACTCCGCCGCTCGGCGGCCGGCAAACAGTTGCTCCGAATGTTCTTCCTCCGGACCGCCGCCAAGAAGAAGGCGATGGCCGAGGCTGCGGGGACGGCACGGCCCGTGCAGTCTGTCGTGGTTCTCGGGGGAGGCACGATGGGAGCAGGCATTGCGGCGGCATGTGCGACGGCCGGGATCTGCACTTGTGTGATCGAGGCGAGCGAGGCCTCGGCCCAGGCAGCACGAGCCCGACTCCGCGACATGCCTGGCGGCTCGACCGTCGACGTAACCGCCGACTGGAACCATGTCGCCACCGCGGATCTTGTGGTCGAAGCGGCGAGCGAAGACCTCGATGTGAAACAGCGGATCTTTCGACGTCTTGGCGAGTTGGCACGACCCGATGCCGTTCTCGCGACGAACACAAGCTCGCTCGGGATCGCGCCGCTCGCCGAATTCACGAGACATCCGTCCCGGGTGATCGGCCTGCACTTTTTCAATCCCGTCGCGCGAATGCCGCTCGTCGAAGTCGTGCGGGGAGTGGAATCAGCAGTGGATGCCGTGGCTACGGGCGTGGCGGTGGCCACGATGCTCGGCAAAACACCGGTGCTTTGCCGCGATGCACCGGGCTTCATCGTGAACCGTGTGCTGTTTCCATACCTGCGGGCTGCCCTCGCGCTGGTCGACGCAGGCGCCGACATCGCTGGCCTCGACACCGCCGTCCGTCGCTGGGGCATGCCGACAGGGCCATGCGCCCTCCTCGATGAGATCGGCCTCGATGTGTCGCTTTCCATTTTTCAGTCGCTCACCGCGGCGCTCGGCGAGCGATACAGAGTCTCTGCCGCGATCGAGTCGGCTGTCGAGCGTGGCTGGCTCGGAAGGAAGTCAGGTTGTGGCCTGTACGTGCATTCGGGGGAAGCGCGCCCGGAGGTAAATCCAGAGTGGCCGAGGCTCGGAGCCGCGCGAGGCGTCTCCATCGATGAGCGCCTGGTCGAAGAGCGACTCATTCAGCCGATGGCCGAAGAAGCCGGTCTCTTTCTTGCTGAGGAAGTCGTGGAAACGGCCGACGCCCTCGATCTCGCCAGCGTCCTGGGCATGGGGTTCCCTGCGTTCCGCGGCGGCCTGGCCACGTATGCCATGAACCAGTGACGACGTCACGGCTCGGGGTGGCCCGTGTCATGGTCGACGGCGTAGAAAGCCGAGCGAAGCCTGGAGGGCGAAGCTAGGATTTCTCCGAGTGCAGCGGTGGCCACGATGGCCACCGCAAACGTCCGGCGACATGACACGGGCCACCCCGAGCCCCCGGTTGAGGTTGAACCACATGCCCGAGAACGGCAACGAACGCTACAGATAAAACCCACCGTTGACGTGGAGCGTCTGCCCCGTGATGTACGACGCTTCGGGCGTGCAGAGAAACAAGACGGCGTGTACCACGTCGTCGATGGTGCCGAGCCGGCCGGCCGGGATCTGGGCGATGAATTTCTGTGTGACCTCGTCGGGCATGTCCTTGATGATGTCGGTCGCCACGAACCCTGGGGCGACACAGTTCACCGTCGTGCCGTGCCGCGCAAACTCACGGGCGGCGACTTTCGTGAGGGCAACGACTCCCGACTTGCTCGCCGCGTAATTGGCCTGGCCGAAGAACCCAGTGAACGCCGCGACCGAAGCGATGTTCACGACGCGGGCGTTCGGCCGCAGCATGGTGGCGGCATGCTTCAGCGTGTTGAAGGCGCCGCCGAGGTTCACTCTCACCACGTCGTCAAAATCAGCGGGTGTCATGTTCTTGAGCGTGCGGTCCCGCAGGATCCCGGCGTTATTGACGAGAATGTCGATGCCGCCGAGCTGGTCGACGATCGCGGCCATGGCCCGTCCCACCGCCTCGTGGTCAGCCACGTCACACTCAATTGTCATGGCTGCGCCGATGTCGGCCGCCAGCGCCTCGGCGTCGGCACGATTCTGTCCCGACGCGTCTGCGACATAGTTCACGACGCACCGTCCGCCGCGAGCGGCGAATGCCCGGATGAGCCCCGCGCCAATCCCGCGGGAACTGCCGGTGACGAAAACAACTTTGTCGGTAAAGTTCATGGAATTGGCTCGCACTTCGATCGTACAATGGTTTCGGTGCATCGATGAACCGGCATGTTCACGTCATCGGCGCGGGGCGGACCGATTTCAAGCGAAATCTGCGGAAGGAAGGGCTCTGCCTCAAGGATGTGATCGCGGAGGCCGGCCGGGCGGCGATTGCAGACGCAGGTCTCGAACCCGCCGCGATCGAAGCCGGCGTCGTCGGAAACTTTGCCGCCGGGCTCTACACCCGCCAGCTTCACCTGGGGGCGCTGCTCGTGGGGATCGATCCCGCGCTCGTCGGCATCCCCACGCTGCATACGGAAGCTGCTTGTGCCTCGGGCAGTGTCGCCGTCCTCACGGCGGCCCACTTGATTCGCGGCGGCGCGTATGACGCCGTGCTCGTGGTCGGCGCCGAGCAGCAAAAAACGATGGCGCCTGCCGAAGGGGCCGACGTGCTGGCTGCGGCCGCCGACTGGAACACCGAAAAGCCTATCTACGGCGAGCACATGATGCCGAAGATGTTTGCGAGCGTTGCCGAGGCGTACGCGGCGCGATACGGCCTCGGCGAGCGGTCCCTCGCCGGGGTCGTGCTCAAGAACTACGCCCATGCGAGTCTCAATCCCCAGGCCCAGATGCGTGACGCCGGCATGACGCTCGACCGGGCACTGACAGCCTGTGACTCCAATCCCCGATTTGCTCCACCACTCAAGATCAGCGACTGTTCGCAGATCACCGACGGGGCTGCGGCCGTTCTCCTCGCCTCGGATCGGTTCGTGAAGGTGGGCCGGTCGATGCGACTTGTCGGCTTCGGGCACACGACCGACGTGCTTCCGCTGCGCGGCAAGGACGTGCCGACGTTTCCCGTCGTGCAACGGGCAGCCAAGCAGGCCTACGCGATGGCGGGCGTCGCGCCACAGGATCTCGATGCGGCCGAGATTCACGACTGCTTTTCGATCACGGAGTTGGTCACCTACGAGGCTCTCGGTTGGGCCGACCCCGGCGAGGCCGCGATGCTCTTGGAGTCTGGCGCGACGACGCTGCCACAGCTTCGCGAGCAGACGGGGGTCGGCACCACGCCTGCGTTTTCGCTGCCGGTGAATACGGGAGGTGGCCTCATCGGCGATGGCCATCCGGTGGGGGCCACCGGCGTGCGGCAGGTGGTCGAAATGTTTCGGCAAGTCTGCGGCGAAGCCGGCACGCGGCAGGTCGACGGTGCACGCACCGTCATGACGTTCAACATGGGCGGTTCTCTCACGACGAACGTGGCGATGATCTGGCGAGGTGCGTGAGAAAGTACATCGGGCAGTGCCGTTCACCGACTCGGAGCGAGGCATACGAATGTCACCATCACCGCTCCGCATCCTGACGGCCGTGCCGGTCTGCGATGGCCATGACAGTGCCATCAACACGATCAACATCGAGCTGGTGAAAGCCGGCATCGAGGTGATCTACCTCGGCTACCATCGCACGGCTCGCGACATCGTCCGCGCCGCGATCCAAGAGGATGTCGCGGCGATCGGCATCTCCAGCTACAACGGCGGCCACGTCGAGTTTTTCAGCGAGGTGCTCGAGCTGCTCGAGGCGCACGGCGCTGCTGACATCGGTCTTTTCGGTGGCGGTGGCGGCACGATCACCGAAGCAGACGCCAAGGCGATGATGAAACTCGGCGTCGACCGCATCTTCTTCGCGGGGACGCCGCTCTCCGAGATTGTCGCGTTCGTCCACCGATACGCCATGCGGAAGCGCTCGGCCAAGCGGGCGCGGGCACGGAAACCTGCCGCTGGCTTTCCATCCGACCGTGCCATCGCACAGTTGCTCTCAGGGACCATGCCGCCACCGAAGGCCAGCAAACAACGTCCGCGGACGGTAGGCATCGCGGGGCCTGGTGGTGCCGGGAAAACCACGCTCATTGACGAGTTGGTCCGGCGTTTCCTGGCGGCCCATCCAACCAATCGTGTCGCGATCCTGGCCCACGACCCCAGTCTGCTGGGTGCTGGGGCATTGCTCGGCGACCGGGCCACGATGATCTGGTCACAAGACGATCGTGTCTTCATGCGATCGCTCGCGACGCATGGTACGGCCGGCGGCGTGGCCGAATCGACCGGCCGGTGCCTCGAAACACTCCGAAGCCTGCCCTTTGATCTCGTGATCGTCGAAACGGTCGGCATCGGCCAAGAGTCAGTTCCTTTCGGGGCAGGCAAGGGCATGGTCGACCTGTCGGTACTCGTTATGAGCCCCGACTATGGGGCGCGGCTCCAACTCCAAAAAATCGTCATGCTCGACGTGGCGGACGTCGTGGTGGTCAACAAGGGTGATCTCGCCGGCGCGAAGACGGCCGTGAGCGAAGTGAGCCATCGGCTTCGTGGGGCCGGGGGCGCCCGCCGTGTGATCGCGACGGTCGCCAAGGCCCACCGGGACGCGGGCGTCGATGACCTCTTGGGCGTGGTCACTGGTGATCACGCCCAGACGCAGGCACGAGGAGCCAGTCCATGAGCACCCTCGGAAACATTGCAAGAGCATGCGGGGCGTACGACACCGCTCTTGAGGCTGCGGTTCGCAAGGCACGATCGGATCCAGAGGCCGGTCGGAACTGGCGCTCGCGATGGCAGGTGGTGCTCGATGCCATCCCACGAACGCACACACCGACAGGCCTCGACCTTCCGCGGCTGGCACTGCCTGTTATCGACGAGCCCGGCGCGATCGCCCGCTTTCTTCTGGGCGAAGGCCTCCCTGGGCAATTTCCGTTCGTCAACGGCATCTATCCGGTGATGTATGTGAAGCCTGACGAGGCCGACGAAACCCAACCCCCTGAAGAACCGACGCGTCTCTTCGCCGGCCTCGGCCTCGCCGAAGACACGAATGCCCGGTTCCGCTACCTCACGCAGCACCAACCAAGCGTGCGTCTCTCGACGGCTTTCGATGGCCCCACGCTCTACGGGCTCGACTCCGATTCCGAGGCCGTCTTCGGGAAGATCGGCGAGGGAGGCGTGGCCATCGACACCGTCGAAGACATGCAGCGGCTCTACGACGGCTTTGACCTGACCGATCCGGCCTGCTCCGTGTCGATGACGATCAACGGCCCCGCGCCGATCCTGCTGGCGATGTATGTCGCCGCGGCCCGGCGGCGTTTCGGGCCCCACTGCACGACACAACTGCGTGGCACCGTGCAGGCCGACGTGTTCAAGGAGGTGCAGGCCCAGAACGAGGTGATTTTTCCGCTCGATGCGTCGCTCCGGTTCCTGAGCGACATGGTGGAGCACTGCGTCCGGGCCATGCCCAGGTGGTATCCGATCTCGATCAGCGGTTACCACATCGCCGAAGCCGGCGCCACGCCTGTGCAGCAAGCTGCCTACACGCTCTCGAACGGTTTTCAGTACGTCGAGACGTTCTTGACGCGGGGCCTTGACGTGAACGCCTTCGCGCCGCGGCTTTCATTCTTCCTCGACTGCGGCCTCGACATCGAATATCTGGCGCTCGCCCGTGCCTGTCGAAAAATCTGGGCGATCGGCATGCGTGACGTTTTTCAATGTGACGAACGCGGCCAGCGGATGCGACTCCACACCCAAACGTCTGGCCGTTCGCTCGTCGCCCCCGCGTTCAAGAACAATCTCACGCGAACCGCCATCGAGCTCATGCTCGCCTATGCCAACGCCACGAACTCCTGCCACTCCAACAGTGCCGACGAGCCGTTCACGACGCCTGGGGAGGAGTACGTCAAACTCGCGGCCAATGCCCAGGCGATTCTGCTCGAGGAATCAGGATTGTTTCGGCACATGATGAACCCGCTCGCCGGCTCGCCCGGGATGCACGCTGTGCAAGATGCCGTCATGCGGGCAATCCTCGCCGAGTTTCACACGCTCGACGAGCTTGGGGGCGTGTTGGCCGCGATCGAACACCGGTATCAGCGAAGCCAGATTCAGGAATCGGCCCTTCAGTACGAGCGGCAAATCGGGTCTGGACAACGGGCGATCGTGGGTGTGAACCGATACCGTGACGAATCGGGGCGGTTACCGGAGGTTGAAATGGTGCGAACGACCCGGGTGAAGAAGCAGCGGCAGGTCGCTCGTGTAAAAGCTTTCAAGAAACGCAACCGTGTGGCGGCGATCCGCGCCCTCGACTCGCTGGCCCGCGTCGTCGAGTCGGGCGGCAACGTTTTCGTCGAGTTGCTCGACACGGTCGAAGTCTGTTCCCTCGGCCAGATCACCGCGCGGTTGCACGACGTCGTCGGGCGGTTCCGACCCCTTGTGTAGAACGCCCTGCGTGGCTCGGGGCTGCCCCAGTCCTGTCTCCGGACGTTCGCTACGGGCATCCATGCCCTTCGCTCACTCGGAGAAACCTGCGCTTCGCCCTCCGGGCTGCGCTGGTTTTCTACGCCGGCGACAGAACTGGGGCAGCCCCGAGCCGGAAACGGCACTCGGGCAGATCCGGGCGGCACATCATCCAAGCCCCTCGCGCACGCGTGGGGATAGTGGGTTACGATCCAGCGCGAAAGGTGGCCGCGTCCAGCGCGTGCCCCTTCATGAGTCGGTAGAGCGTGCCGCGTGGGAGCTTGGCTTCGCGGGCAGCGGCAGCCACGTCGCCGCCGTGGCGTGTCAGAAGTTCGGTAAGGAACTGTTTCTCAAACTTCGCCACATGCTCGGCGCGCTTCGCGAAGAACCCGGTGGCTCCGGGCTCGGAAGCCGATACTCGCCCCGCGGCTGCGACGATTTCATCCGGCAGGTCGTCGATCGTGGCGGTCGGAGTGCGGGCCAGGGCCACCGCACGACGGACGACGTTTTGCAATTCGCGGACGTTGCCGGGCCAGTGGTAACTCTTCAGCACCTGGTACACGTCAGTCGAAAGCCCGCCGACCGGGCGCCCCATTTCTTGCGCGGCCCGGTTGGCGAAGTACTCGGCGAGAAGGCCGATGTCGTCGCCCCGCGCCCGCAATGGCGGAAGGTCGATCCGCACGACGTTGATCCGGTAGAAGAGATCGCGACGGAACGAGCCGTCGGCAACCATCGCGTCTATCGGTCGCGACGTGGCCGCCACGACCCGCACGTCGACGGCGTTTTCTTGACGAGCCCCGACGCGTCTGACTCTCCGCTCCTGCAGCACCCGCAAGAGCTTGGCCTGGAGCGGCAGCGGCAGTTCGCCCACCTCGTCGAGAAAGAGCGTGCCGCCGTCGGCGAATTCGACCAAGCCGATGCGACGGGCGTCGGCACCCGTAAACGCGCCCCTCTCGTGGCCGAACAGTTCGCTTTCCAAGAGCGCATCGGGGATGGCACCGCAGTCCACCGGCACGAACGGTCCTGCTGCCCGCCGGCTCTGCGTGTGGATCGCACGGGCCACAAGCTCCTTGCCGGTGCCAGTCTCGCCAGTGACGAGCACGTCGACCGAACTGGGGGCGACGCGCTCGATCATGGAATAGACCTCCCGCATCGCCGGGCTCTCGCCGAGAAAGCCGGCGAATGAATAGGGTCGCTCGACCGCGCGGCGCAGCACCGCTTCCGCCGCCTGGCGTCGTGACCCGGTGAGCAGTCGCACGAGCGCGTCTTCGAGGTCGGCCTCCGCGCGGGCGATGTCGAGGTAGTCGGTGGCCTCCGCCGTCAGGCAGGCGCGGGCCGTGGTGACGCTCGGCGCGGGATCGAGGATGACCAGCGGCAACTGCGGGTCGGCCTTGCGAACCAGAGGGAGCACCTCGGTGGCCACCAGTCCCTTGCGAGCCGCGATCACGCCGAGATCCCATGAGTCGCGAGCGATCAGTTCGACGGCCTTGTCGAGCGATACTTCGACCCGCACATCGAGCGGCTGAAGCCGGGCGAGGAGACGGTCGTAGGGAAGGCCGTGAGGCCCGGCGGGATCGACGACGATGATGCGTGGTTGCTGCACGATCGACGGGGCGGGAGGGTGATCCGTGAATTTCAGCAGTATGCAGGCCTGCGCTTGCACGAAGCAACCGTCGTCGGCGACCCCACGTGCAAGCATGTGGGCGTTGATGCGGGCAAGAGGGAATGCGGCTGGTACATTAAGTGGCTTTCCGACCCACAGACCCGAGACTTTTTTTCCACGCATGGCCATCGACACCTACGCCCCCTGCCCGGGTGGCACCGGCAAAAAAATAAAGTTCTGCTGCTCCGATCTCGTGGGTGACATCGAACAGCTCGATCGCCTCATCGAGGGTGATCAGATTTCGGCGGCCCTCGATCTCGTCAAGCGACTCCAGGAAAAACATCCCGGCCGTGCCTGCCTCATGGCCTCGCGGGTGAAGCTCGAGTTGGCCACGAAACACTACGCCGAAGGTGCCGCCGCGAGCCGTGAGTTCCTCGGGGCATTCCCCGACAACCCGCTGGCCCTCGGCCAGGCCGCGATGAGCGAGGCGATCGCAGGCAACATTCAGGAGGCGGCGTCGCTCTTCGACAAAGCGCGCGAGGCGGCTGCGGCCGCGGCGCGGCACGAAGGCACCCAGGATGTATCACCAGAGCTGGCTCACATCACGGCCACGCTCGTGCAGGCGGCGTCGCAGCTTGGGCACTCAGGTTTTGCTCAGTCGCTCGTCGAATGGCTCGCCGATCGTGGGCTCGGCACCGACGATGAACGACGGATGCTGGCGGCCCTCGTCGGGTCCGCCGGGGTGCCGCCGGCACTTCGCACGCGCGAGCAACTCGTGGCGACCGCTGAAGACGCCTCCTGGCTGCCCGATTTTCACACGGCCGTCTTGCACGCCGAGAACTGGCGGCTGTCCAAGGCCCTCACTGGATTCCGAAGCCTGCGAGGTGTCGCCGGATCGTGCCCTGCCCTCCACAAAAACATCGCGATCGTCTGCGAGATGCTCGCCAAGCCGATGGAGGCCGCGGAGGCATGGCTGGCGTACGCCAAGCTGCCGGAAGTGTCGCCCGACGATGCGATCGAGGCGACAGGCCGCGCGATCGCGCTCGAGACCGAGGCCAATCCCACACGGTCGCCACTCATTCGGTTTGCCAATCGAATCGCGCCTCTTGCGGTGCCGCCAGGGGAAGAGGGCATCACGGCGATCGAACTCATGGAAGACAAGCTGCGCCACGAGCCGCGGTGCGAGCCTGCCAATTTCGATCGGTCGGCGTGGGTGTCGCGGAATGCCGCCCCGCCGCGGTCGGCCTGGCGGGTGTACGACGCGGCAGGTGACGGAACGCCTCGCTTGCTGGCGTCGCTTTTGATCTTCGGCCGCCAGACGGACCGCGAGCCCGAGGTGATGCTGCAAGGCCTGGCCCCCGATGTGGAATCGGCGGTGCCCGTGGTGACGGCGGTGCTCGGCTGTGTCTTCGGGCCGGCGAGCGATCTTGCCAGCATGCCCGGTGTCACTCCGACCAACTGGCTGCTGGGGAGCCAGTTCAAGGTGGCGATGCCGACGGCGCCGCCGAAGGCCCCGGCACCGGGCGAGCCAGCGCTCTTTGACACGGTAGTGGCGTCGCAGCGCAAACTGGTCGACGAGCGACTCGTCTCGCTGTGGCCAGACACCGCGCTTCCAGAACTGCTCGGAAAGACACCGCGGCAGGCGCTCGCCGACGCCGAGGGCAAGCGTCGCGTCGAAGCGCTCGTGAGCCAAGGGGAGGCCACGTCGCAGCGACGCGACATCGCTGCCACCTGGGCCAGGCTGCGCACGGCCCTCGGCCTGCCCCAGCCGAGTCGGATCGAAAGCCAGTCTCCCTTGAACGAGGTGCCACCGATGCGATGGCATCGGCTCGATTTTCCAGCGATCCCGATCGATCAATTACGGGGCGTGCTGGTGATGGCGCTCAACGCGGGGTTCACCGCTGCGGCGGATCACGCGGCCGAGGAACTCGTCAGGCGGCCCGACGCCATGCCCGAAGATCGCTGGGAGGCGCTGGGCGGTTTGCTTGAAGCGGCCGAGACGAGTGTGCGCAGGCTCGAACTCATCGCGAAGCTCAGGGAAATCGCTCGTGAGATCAAGGCCAATGACGGCGCGCTCGATGTGGCGGAGCTTCGCGTGCGGATGCAGCGGGGCGACGAGGCCGACGTGATTCGGATCATGGACCATGTGCGCCGTGAGCATGGCAACGACCGGCAGGTCATTCAGGGTGTCACGGAAGTTCTCATGGAGGCGGGAGTCGATCTTCAGGCCCTTGCGGCTCGCAGCGGTGCTGGTGCACCAGGCGGTGCCGCCGCGGTGCCGGCCGCTTCGGCGTCCGCCGCAGGGAAACTTTGGACTCCTGGCGGCGAGCAGCCCTCGCCCAGCGGCGAGAAGAAAACGATCTGGACTCCGGGCAGCTAGGCCACGTTCAGAATTCGCATCTTCCAGCCGTGTTTCAGGGACGGCGTCGTGCCCGCCTGGCGTAGAGGAGCGAGCTCGCGACTGCCACGCCGCCGAGCAGCAGAGTTCCCGGCTCGGGTACGACCACGAGTTGCAGGCTTCCCGGCTGGAAATAGGCGAACTTGCCGTCGCCGAGGCTGGCTCGGTTCACGAACCCGACGTTTGACACGTTGTCGAAATCGAAGGTCGCGTTGCCGCCGATGAGCGTGTAGGTGTTTTCAGGGGTGCTGGACGAGAGGCCGATGATGTCGGCGATACTGAATCCGCCGAACGTCACGCTTCCGCTGTCAACCGTGAGCGTCGTGAGCGGATCGAAGACGAAGTCGGCTCCTTCGAGGAACGAGACCGAACCTGTCACGAAGCCGTCGCCTCCGAGCGCGCCGGCGCTCCCGATCGAGATGCCACCATCGACGCTTCCCTCGACAAGGAGCGTGCCCGCTTCAACCGTCGTGCCACCGCTGCCAATGGTGCTCCCGGAAAACACGACGGTGCCACCGTAGGTGGTTTCGCCATCCGGACGGTTGACAGACACCGGCGCGCTGCTGAATTCAAGGTCACCGGAAAAGTGCACCGTGCCACCGGTTGCCGCTGCCAAGTCGACTGCCCCTGAAACCTCGTTGACATAGATGGGCGCCGCGTACGTCACCGTTCCCGACGTGTTGAGCCCGCCGATCGTGGCCCTCGAGTCTGGGGCCGTGTAGACGTCGATATCCTGGTTGAGTTCCAAGCCGTCGGTGCTCAACCAGATAGCGGAATTGAATGAACCATCGAGAGTGCCGAGCTCGAGGTAGGCATTCGATGTGATGGAACCCGATCCGCTGAGCTCGAGCACGCCGTCGTAGACACCGACAAAACTGTCGTCACGCAGGTTGAGGGTGCCCTCCACCAGGAATCGTTTGTTCTGCGTGATCACGATCGATGGCGAGGGATAGGTTGCGTTCCCCGCGACCGTGAGGGCCCCTGAAAGAACGAGCGTATGTCGATCCGTCGTGTTCCCGGTGATTGTCAGTTGTCGCGGGTCAGCCTCATGGGCATCGAGGTAGAGCGTGTTCGTGACTTCGAGGTCACCGGCGTTGAGGTTGATCCGGCTGTCGGATTCGGGCCGAATCGAGAACTCGCTCACGCTGATGGTCTGCGTGTTCGCGCTGTTCTGAAAAATCTGCTGCTCACCGCCTCCCAGGTACGGTACAAACCCGAAGTTGTCTCCCTGGAGGGTGAAGGCCGCAGCCCCGCTGGCAAATTCAAGATGACCTATGCTGAGGTTCCAATTGCCGAGATTATTGTCCGGCGTCGTGCGGGTCGAACCGTCAAACACGAGGATCGTGTTGCCACTGCTTGCCGGCACACCGCCGGACCAATTCTCGGCAGTGTTCCAGAAGCTGTCCGTGCCATTGCCGGTCCACGTATACGTGGTCTGACCACGCGCATGGCTTCCGCCGATGATCGCGAGGCAAAGCCCGATTGCAGCGAGACGAACCCCACCCATGGGTGTGGCCTTCATGGTTTTCGATCCTCAATGTGTGACGGAAATGAAATGGACGCTCGCAGGTAACCCCCCCTGGCCCCGGCTGCAGCCGTTCGCTGCGGCAAGAGCCTGGAGGACTTCAGTAGGGCAATTGGCGTGCCAGACGCCGTTCCTCGCCGAACTTTTCCGTGATCTATCGCCGCGCTCGGCAATAATTCATTTCCGTGGATTTTGATTGCTCGGGCCCGGGGACTGGTGCTGGGGTGAATCGCTCCAGGCCGAACTGGTCCCATGGGGCGAATCGCACCACGGATCCCCCCAAGGGTGGTGCGATTTGCCCCACCTCCGTAGCCTCTTGGATCGAGTCGTTTTTTTCTCGTAGCCAAGGCCCAATGGATAAGTCCCCAGATATCAAGGCGATGCATCGGGCGATCGAACTCGCACGACAAGGCGAAGGTCGCGTCGAGCCGAACCCGATGGTCGGGGCGGTGATCGTCTCAGAAAGGGGCGAGATCGTCGGCGAGGGGTTTCATGAACGATTCGGTGGTCCGCACGCCGAAGTCGTCGCTCTCGCAGCGGCGGGCGCAGCGGCGCGTGGAAGCACGCTCTACGTGACACTCGAACCTTGCTGCCACCACGGGAAAACGCCTCCTTGCACAGACGCCATCCTCGCCGCAGGGATTCGCCGCGTCGTGATCGCGGCGGGCGATCCGTTTCCGGCAGTTGACGGTGGAGGCATCGCGACCCTGCGCGCCGCCGGTGTAGTCGTCGAAACCGGTGTGTGCGAAGCGGAGGCAGTGCGTCTTACGGCTCCGTTTCGCACGCTCGTCACCGAGCGGCGGCCGTGGGTGATCGCAAAGTGGGCGGCGAGCCTCGACGGATGGCTCGCCGCGCCGCCTGGCCACGATCGGTGGATCTCATCGCCTGAGTCGCGGGCCATCGTTCACGAACTGCGCGGCCGAGTCGACGCAATCCTCATCGGCATCGGCACGGCCCTCGCGGATGACCCACTGTTGACGGCGAGGCCCGAGGGGCCACGTCGGCCGCTTCGAATCGTCCTCGATTCGAAGGCGCGGCTGCCTCTCGACAGCCAGCTTGTTCGGACCGCCCGCGAGTGGCCGTTGCTGGTGGCCATCGGGCCGGCTGCCGACAAGGCCAGCGTGGCGGCCCTCCAAGCGGCGGGGGCCGAGATCTGGAAATCGGCCGAGGAAAACCCCGCACGTCGGCTCCGCGACCTCCTACAGGAATCCGGCAAGCGTCAGCACACGAACCTGCTCGTCGAAGGAGGCGCTGCGGTGCTGGAGTCATTCTTCCAAGAAGGGCTTGTCGACGAAGTCTGGTCGTTTACAGCCGCCAAGGTTTTTGGCGACAGCGAACCCAGGGCACGTGACAGAATTGGGTCACTGACAACCCTCGCCCACCTCCCAGAGCCGCCGCCGGTGGACGTCGAACAGGTGAGCCATCCGGGCGGCGACCACTTTGTCCGTGGGCTCGTGCGCAAGCCGGCGGCTACTGGCCGATGAGCCGCTTCTCCAGAGCCCCTAGCTCGGCTTCGACCGTTCGCGCATCGGTCTGTCGGTGGTCGGGGAGGTGGGCCATCATCCGCATGACGCAGGTGCACAATTCGGGAGGCGCTTCCGGGGCCACGTCAGGCAACGGGGCCGGGTTGCCGCGGGCGATGGATGCCAACATGGAGAGGGCCGAGTCGCCCTGGTAGGGCAATCTTCCGGAGAGCAGTTCGTAGAGCACGACACCGAGACCGAAGACGTCCGTACGGGCATCGACAGGATTCTTGCCGAGGCTCTCCGGCGACAAATAGGCAGGCGTTCCCACGATGACCCCATCCGTTGTGAGCAACGGAGAATGACGATCAGCCTCACGGGCCAGCCCGAAGTCGATGATTCGAACGGTTTGGTCCGGCCCTTCGAGAATGACGTTCTGAGGCTTGATGTCGCGATGAATGAGGCCACGGGCATGGGCCGCGGCGAGACCGGAGGCGATCTCCCGTCCGATGCGAAGGGCGACGGCAGCCGGAACGGGGCGAGGCAGCGCCGAGAGTGGAAGACCATCAAGGTGTTCCATGACGAGATACGGTTGCCCTTCGTGCTCACCGACACCGTAGACCGTCACCACATGGGGGTGGGAAATCGACGCCAGTGCTCGGCCCTCTTGGATGAATCGCTTCCTCGCTTCCGGACGGCAAGCCCACGAACGCCGCATCACCTTGATGGCGACCGAGCGACCGAGCTGCTCGTCGTGGGCCAGGTAGACATGGCCCATCGAGCCGTGGGCGATGGGACGAACGATCGAGTACGGGCCAATGCGGGTGGGGAAGTCATCGTCCTGGTCATGGCCGTGGGCCAGTCCCGGATCGTCATCGCGATGGACAGAGGCTCCCGGTACGGTGGCGGTTCCACTTGCCAGGTCGATCCCCGAAGAGCGGTTGGTGCCAGGATGCCGAATGACGAAGGAACAAAACGGATTGCCGCGGTGCATGCACGCCGACTCCTCGATACACACGGCCTCGCCGAAGTGCGCGGCCACACCGCGGATGACCCCGGCTGCCATGCCGCACATCCTTCGCGCCGAGGTGTAGACGAGGTGGAGCTCGGTCGGGCTGATGCGGACGGTCTCGAGCACGGGCGGAGTGCCGGCGCTTGGTTGCTCATGGACCATGCCGCGAATGAGATGATCGGCATGCTCTACCAACTCCAGCGTGCGCCACGACCGGTCGATGCGAGGCCCGGCCATTCGGATGAGATGGCCGGCCACGTACTCCCCGAACATGGCATGCGTCTTCTCGACCGGTTCTCCCAAAGCATTGCTCACCGTTTCGAGCAGCCCGACCGTCTCGGCGTCGGGACAGCCGCCCTCGGGCAAGTACGTCGCCGTTTGCTCGATGCGTGCTCGTACCTGTCGAGCTGCATCCGGCGGGGCCGCTTCAGCGCGCGTCTCCGCAAACTTCTGCACAAAAAAGAAGAACAGGCCGTGCACGTGTGTCGACCAAAGGAGGACTGGATCGAACGAACCTCCTCCGATCAAAATCTATCAGCTTTACAGCAGAGAAAAATGGATCAGCTCGAGGCATTACTATGGTGCCGCTACGACCACTCCGAAGGAAACTCCCAAACGGAGGGGGCTGTAAGGGAACCCGAGACGGAAAACTCGCGACTTACACTCTCGTCAGCTATGCGAGTGCCAGCAGTGAACGCACGCTCGCCAGGAGTTTGTTTGGGTCGCCGAGTGTGTCGGCGTGGAGCGGCGCGACAGCCGTCTTCTGATCCACGATTCGGATGACGCGGTTTTTTTTCGCCGCCGCTTGGCGAAGGCGATCGATCTTCGTGCGGTCGTGATGGCCGATCATGATCATGCCCGGATGCCGCGTGATCGAATCGATGCCGAGATCGATCGCTCGACACCTGAGCTTCGCGAAGTCGAGGAGACGGCGGGCCTCGTCTGGCGGCGGGCCAAAGCGATCGTTGAGTTCTGCTGCGAGATCGTCCACCTGTCGCTCCGCCGTGGCCCGTGAGAGCCGACGGTAGATGTCGATCTTTGCACGGAAGTCGGGCACATACTCGCGTGGGAGCCAGGCATCGCCAGGCAGGTCGATGTTCACCGGTGGCGGCTCGGCCGGCGGCATTTTCTTGAGGCCACGAACGGCCCCTTCGAGCAGTCGGCAATACAGCTCATACCCCACGACCGCGATGTGGCCGCTTTGCTGCGTGCCCAGCAGATTGCCGGCGCCACGGATTTCGAGGTCACGCATGGCCAGCGAAAAGCCCGCTCCCATGCTCGAAAACTCTTGGATCGCCCGGAGCCGTTTGGCGGCATTCGGAGTCAGCCGTGCCGCTTCGTCCACCAACAAATAACACCAGGCGCGGTGATGCGACCGGCCGACGCGGCCACGGAGCTGATGGAGGTCGGCCAAGCCGTAATGATCGGCCTCATCAATAAAGATCGTGTTGGCCCGCGGGATATCGAGACCGCTTTCGATGATGGTCGTGGCCAGCAGGATGTCGATGCGCCCCTGTACAAAAGCCACCATCACGTCTTCGAGCTCGGTCTCCGAGAGTCGCCCATGGGCGATGCCAATCGAGGCCTCGGGCACGATCGACTGGAGCCGGGTGGCCACCTTGTGGATGTCGTTGATCCGGTTGTGGACGAAAAAGACCTGGCCATCGCGGGCCAGCTCCCGCTCGATGGCGGCGCGAATGAGCGTCTTGTCCCACCGTGCGGGCTTGGTCTCCACCGGGATGCGATTGGTCGGCGCGGTGGTGAGGTTCGAGATGTCGCGGATGCCGAGCATCGACATGTGGAGCGTGCGCGGGATCGGCGTGGCGGTCATCGTGAGCACGTCCACGCTCGCCCGCAGGGCCTTCAGGCGTTCTTTCACGTCCACGCCGAAGCGCTGCTCCTCGTCGACGATCACGAGGCCGAGATTGGCAAAGTGGATGTCGGCCTGAGCCAGCCGGTGGGTACCGATCACGATGTCGACTGTCTTGCGAGCCAGGCCTTCGAGCGTGTCGCGCTCCTCGGCGGTGCTCGTGAGGCGTGAAAGCCCGCGGATGACGAAAGGAAACTCGGCGAACCGCGCCGTGAAGGTTCGGCGATGCTGCTCGCAGAGCACCGTTGTGGGCACGAGCACCGCCACCTGGACCCCCGCTTCGGCCGCCTTGAAGGCCGCCCGCATCGCCAGTTCCGTCTTGCCGAATCCGACGTCGCCGCAGAGGAGCCGATCCATCGGTCGCGGCTTTTGCATGTCTTCGCGGATGGCTTCCATGGCGGTGAGTTGATCGGGCGTTTCGTCATACGGAAACGCCTCTTCGAACTGCCTCTGCCAAGGCGTGTCGGCCGGAAAGGCGAACCCGGGCCGGCTGGCTCGCGTGGCCTGAAGCCGCAGCATGTCGGCCGCCATGTCGGCCACCGCCTGCTCGACCGCAGCTTTTTGCTTGGCCCACGATGCCCCGCCGACTTTGGCCAGCTTGGGGGTGAGCTTGGTTCCACCGACATACTTTTGGACCAGCTCGATGGCCGAGGCAGGTACGAAAATCTTCGTGCTCTCGGCAAACTCGATCTCCAAAAACTCTTCCGTGCGGCCATGCTTCTCGAGAAGCTTCAGGCCGTGGTAGCGGCCGATACCGTGGGCGACGTGGACGACGTAATCGCCCTCGTGGAGATCGAGAAACGTGTCGATGGCTCGGGAGAGTCGCTGCCGCGCAGGGCGTGTCGACACCTCTTCCCGATTGAAGAGCTCGGCACTGCTGACCAGCACCAGTTTCTCAGGCACGACCCGAAAGCCGCCCGACAGCCTGCCGCGGGAAAAGTGCAGCCGACCAGTGCGGGCCGGGGCTGACTCGGCAAGCAGTTCCCCAAGCCGTTTCTCTTCGGCCTCCGATGGGCAAATGACCCACACTTCCTGATCGCGTCCGACGGTTTCGAGCTCTTCGCGCACACGATCAAGGGCTCCCGTGAATCGTTCCACGCTCTCGATGGCAAGCGTGGCGGCAGCATCGAGACTCGACGACGGGATTGCCGCGAGGGCGAGCGAGGGAAAGCGATGGAGCCGTTCAAAAACTGTATCGGGCTCAAAAAGCTTGGCCACGTCGCCGAGCCGCTGCCAGAAGCGCTTGGCCTCCTCCTCGCACTCGCTCGGTTCCACGAAGGCGACGACCGATCCGGCTGGCAAGAGGTCGGCGAGGTGCGTGTGCCTGGTCGCCGAGGCATCCGCTGCGAGGGCTGTGAGGTCGATCGACTCGAGGGTCTTCACGCTCCGCTGCGAGACGGTGTCGAAGGTGCGTAGCGATTCGATCTCGTCGCCGTAGAGCTCCATCCGCACCGGCCGGTCCCAGTCGGCGGCAAAAAGATCGACGATGCCACCGCGGCGGGCGAATGATCCAGGTTTGTCGATCGCGTCAGCCGCCTGCCAGCCACGGGCGGCGAGCCACTCTGCCAATTCCTCCGGGTTCACGGTGCCGCCGACCGTGAGGCGGCGCGTGCCCGCTTCGATCGCCCGCGGATCGACGAGCGGGGCGAGAATCGCCTGGATGCTCGTCACCACCAGTTGCGGACGCAACTCTTCAGGCAGGGTCAGTCGTTTGACGACCGCGAGACGCTCGGCCTCGACGGGATCGTCGGCGGTCGGTTCGGTTTCGCCCAAATCTTCTGAAGCAGGAAGCAAGAGCGGCACACATTCGTCGAACAGCGAAAAATCATCGACGAAGGCTTCGGCTTCCGCGGCATGGGGCAGGATGACGACCAGTGTGCCGCTGGTGTCGCCAGCTCGGCCGCGGGCGATCGCTGCTACGGCCAGTGCGCATGCCGCTCCCCAGGTTCCGCCGATCGTGCCGCCGTGTCCTTGACGGAGACTCGAAACGACCTCGGCGAACCCGGCATGCTGGTCGAGCGTGTCGGCAAGTCGGGCGAGTCGCTCGCCTGGCCCTGTGGTCTTTTGTTCCACGGGCCCGAGTATACGGCGGAGGCCGATTCAGCTCGTCACCGCATCCAGTCGAGCTGGGGCCAGCGTTCCGGGCCGTCGTTTTTCTGGGGTGCCCCAGGGGTGCTGCGGCCCGTGGTGACGTACCGCGTCAGCAGGGCCTTCAGGTCTTTGACGATGTCGGCGTGCTCGGCCTCGACGTTGACCGTTTCATCCGGATCGCTGGAGAGGTCATAGAGTTGAAACCCAGTCCGCTTCTGCTTGGCAGCATTCTTCTTGGTCGGCTCGCTCCATCCGCCTGAGTCAGGGCAGAGGAGCAACTTCCACGGACCCTTGCGGATGGCAAAGGCTCCGTCGATCGAGTGATGCACCGTCGCCTCGCGAAGCGGCGCCTCGGTCTTGCCCAGGAGGGCCGGAAGAAGGCTCACGGAGTCTGGGGCTTCGTGGTCCTGGAGCTTCGTGCCGAGGAGGTCGGCGCAGGTGGCGTAGAGGTCGACCTGGCAGACGGTCTGGTCATAGGTCGCGTCCGCAGCGACCTTGCCTTTCCAGCGGGCGACAAAGGGCACCCGGTGGCCTCCTTCGAAGAGGTCCGATTTGTGACCACGGAAAATGCCGGACGGATAGTGGATGCCGGGCTGCACTGGCTCTCGCTTCTCCCCCTTGAACACCATCGTCTTCATGCCGCTTTTGGCAGCCGGGCTACAGCCATTGTCGGCCGTGACGATGACAAGCGTGTTCTCGGCCAGGCCAGCTTCATCGACCGCTTTCACGATCTCGCCCACGGCATGATCGGTCTCCATCACGAAGTCGGCGTAGGCCCCGAGGCCGCTTTTTCCTTGCCAGGCTCGAGAGGGCACGATCGGCGTGTGGGGACTCGCCAGAGGAATATAGAGAAACTTCGGTCGGCTCTTGTTGGCATGGATCCACTCGATGCTCTTCGCGGTGATGGTGCCCAAGACATCAACCGCCTCGAAGTCGGCTGCGGCGGGGCCCCGCCGGTGGAAAGCCTTGGTGACGGTGCACTCGCCGACGAATCGGTCATCGTGGATCCAGATATACGGGGGCATGTCGAGCGACGCGCTGATGCCGAAGAAGTGGTCGAATCCGCAAGCGAGCGGGCCATTCGCGATCGTGCCTTTCCAGTCGATGTTCGTGCCGCTGGCAGACGGTGGCTTGTCATCCGTCGTCGGCATGGTCATGCCGAGGTGCCATTTGCCGATGCAGGCGGTGGCGTATCCATGTTCCTTCAAGAACCGGGCCACGGTCGGGCGATCCGCATCGATGAGAGGGGGAGAGTAGCCGTAGAGCACGCCCGACTTCAGGGAGCTTCGCCAGTTGTAGCGGCCGGTGAGGATGCTGTAGCGGGTGGGCGTGCAGACAGACGACGTCGTGTGGGCATCGGTAAAGCGCATGCCCTCCCGCGCGAGTTGGTCAATGTGCGGGGTCGCGATCTTCGATGTTTCGCCCCCGAGGACTTTGACGTCACCCACCCCCATGTCGTCGGCCAGGATGACGATGATGTTGGGGCTGTCGGCCGCGTCGGCCCTCAAAGCAAGTGCAAGCAGGCAGCCGACGACGATCGCGAAGGTGAATTTTATCAAGGGAGGTCTCGCAAAAATATCGGCTCGCAGCAGGTCACCCGCGCCGCGAAGGGCGCTTGTTTTCGGTGCGACAGATGTCGGCCACTCTACCGGAATCGTCGATCGCCACATGGAACCGTTCGTTGCCTTCCAGGCGGTGGACCGAAATATGGAATGCCGAACCGTAGGTTTCCAGGTAGGGACGCTTGACCGGCTCCACCAAGGGCTTCAGCATGCCCCACGAACCGTCCCCCAGGTATAGAACGCCATTCTTGTCGTACTTTCCGTCGGTGAGCGGAAAGCTTCGCTTGAACGTATGGTCGTGATGCTCGAACACCGCATCGACTTTGTGCTTCTCGAACAGCGGGCACCAGTGCTTTCGGCTCATGTCGCCAGTCTTGGCGAAGTTTCGATGGGAGGGGTAGCAAGGCACGTGGTAGGCCGCCAACAGATGCGGTCGCTCCTGCCGATCGGCCAGCGTTTTTTCAAGCCAAGCGGTCTGGGCTCCCTCGATGCGTGAGACGTGATCGCTGTCGAGCATCACCAGGCTGAGATAGTCGCCGAAATCGAGCACGCCATAGGTCGGGTCGTCGTAAATCCCGTCAAACACGCTGAGGTAATAGGGGGCGTGAACACGGCTTCGCCGGAAGCCTCCTTGCACCTCATGGTTGCCGATGCAGGAGAGCATGGGGATCAGCCGCCTCTGAGGATCGACCATGTGCCGGCTGTAATTCTGCAGGAACCGCAGGAAGGTCGGGCCGCTCTTGCCATTGTCGTATGCCAGATCGCCCCCGATGAAGGCAAAGGCCGGCTCTTGTTTGGCGGCGATGATGTTGTTGCGGATCGCAGCATCGCCGATGCCACAATCGCCCCCCGTGACAAACTGAAACGTCTTGGTCGCCTTGGACGGCATCGTGCGGAAGCGATACGTCGGCGATACCGTGCCGATCCGAAATTCGTATTCCGTTCCGGGCTCGAGCCCCTCGAGCTCACAGCGATGCACCTTCAGGTCTTTGTCTGGGAAGGGTTTGGTGCGCACCGAAGCCGTTTGGGCCTTGTCTTGCGTTCCATGGCGGGCGTACGAAACCGACTGCGCCTCCGGCGACTCGGGGCCCACCCACTGGATCACCATGGTCGTGGTTGGATCGGTCCACCAGGTCAGAAACAGCGTGCTGAAGTCGTTCTTCGACGGGCTTTGAAAAGCGTCTTTGGCCCACGCCAAGCTGCCCATTCCAAGCGACGCTGCCAATCCGATTGACGAGCCGAGCATTTCGCGACGATGGAGTCGAGACATCGCTGGTACCTCACGCGTGGACAAGACGGAACAACAAGCGACGAATCAAAGCAGAGCATCGGACGCGAGGCCATGATCACGGCTAACATTCACCGTTCTTGAGCCTTGCGAAATTGTAGTTTGGCTGAATGGCCTGGGGCATTGGCCAAGTGACCAATGCCGATCGATCGTGATTTCTGATATACGCAAGGTTGGCGGAGAATTTCTTCGCCGTGCCCTCGGGAGGAAAGGCTCGATGAAAATGCGCCTGGCGGCCCCGCTTGCGGTGGCAGCGATTTGCTCCTCGTTTGCCATGGCTGCCGAGGATGTGCCGGCCATCGACCCAGCCATCCAGCGCCTCTTGTCGCTTTTGGACCTCGAGCGGCCAGAGTTGGCCGCGGTGAAGAAGGCCCAGGAGGCTGGTGACTGGGAAGGGGCGATGGACGCGCTTGCCACGCATTACCGATCGCGATTTCCCCGCGATGGCATCAAGCTGAAATACGTCAAGGAAGATGCCGTCATGGCCCTCGACATGAAGTTTCGCAGCCGTCCCAGCAGGAAGTATTTCAAGCTTCATGAGGAGTTCGATTGGTATCGCAGGCCCGACGAGATTCCCGACCATCACTGGCTCAATCTCCTCGTCTCACTCCATCCCCTCCAGTTCACGGCCGACGAATACATCGCCAGCGGTGATGAGAAGTATGCGCGTGCGGTGGTGGCGATCTTCGAGGACTGGCTGAAGCACTGCCCGCCCGGGAGCGGGTCCCCGTCGTGGTCCCTGGCGACGACGATGATCCGTTCGGGAGTGTTCCTGCGCACCTTCGAGCGAATGATCCAGTGGGAAGGCTGGCCGCATGCGTCGATGGCCCGCTTTCTGTGCAACATTTACGACCATGTCGATTTCATGGTCGAGCGCCGCGGCAAAGGCAATCAGGATGCCACCAACAGTGAGCATCTCATGCGGCTGGCCACGGGTTTTCCCGAGTTTCGAGACGCTGGGAAATGGATGGAAGCGGGATATGGCCGGGTGAAGGAGCGCATCTTCGAAGACGTGCTCGAGGACGGCACCCAGCGCGAGCTGACGTCGGGCTACCACCAAGCGGCCATGAACACCTACACGCTGGCCGCCAAGCGGATGGCAGACTTCGGTCGCCCCGTGGATGACGCGTTTCGGGAGCGGCTCGAGGGCATGTATCAGTGGTGTTTGGTGATGGCCCGCCCGGACGGCAGCGTGCCGGTCAATGGCGACTCGGTCGGGGGCAACGTCCATTCCTATCTCGCTGACGGTGCCAAGCTCTTCGGTCGCGACGACATGAAGTTTGTGGCCAGCCGCGGGAAGGAGGGCAAGGCTCCAGCGTTTCTCGATGGCGTGCTACCGGTCGCCGGCTACTACACGATGCGGACGAGTTGGACCGATCCTGACGCCGTCTATCTCTTTCTCGATGGCTCCCGCCAACCAGTCGTGAGTCACCAGGACTTCGACGCGCTCCATGTCGACCTGTTCGCCTACGGCCGAGACTTCCTGCCCGACAAAGGCACATTCACGTATGGCGGTGAGTACCACAAGGCGGCCAAGGCCACGAAGAACCATTCGACCGTCACGATCGACGATCGCAACCAGAAGGACGTGCCTGCGGTCCTGCACGGCCGCATGGCCGAGAAGGCGTTTGGCTTCGTCGACTGTAGCCAACAAGGTTCGCCTGAGGTCACGCATCGTCGGCAGGCATTGCTCGTGCGGCCCGATGACGTGATGGCGCCCTACGTCGTGCTTGTCGATCGGATCACCGGCAAAGGCTCGCGCACGGCGGACCAGTATTTTCACCTCCCACCTGGGCCGCTTGAGCAGCTTGCCGATCGTCCAGGCGTTGTGACCGCGTTCGAGAAGGGGGCCAACCTCCGGATCGAGCAGGTGCTTGCTGACGGCATCGAGACCGAGCTTGTCGAAACGGAGATGCATCCTCGGCAAGGGGCGACGGTCAATCGGCCCGGGGTGCGCTTCCGGCGGGAGGGGCCGCTGCCCGCCATGTTCGTGACACTGCTCTATCCCTACCGTGGACTCGATCCAGAACCGCTCCACGTGCAGCTCGTTGGCGAAACGACTGCGGGTGAGCCGGTCGTGCTCGAAGTCAAGCAAGGCTCCGCGGTCGACCGCATCACGATCACGGCTGACGAAGAGGCGTCGAAGGTGACGCTCGACCGAAAGTCAGTTGCAACTGATTCCGCTTCCACCCGGTAGACCCACCCTCCTGTCGTCCTCCTTGGAGCCATCGCCCGATGATGTTCATTCGCATGCTTCTTGCCTGGTGTGTCGCGGGCCTATTCATGGCGGCCGTTGGTGCCGAAGAGTCCTGGCTCTCGAAGGCGGGATATGGGGTCATGGTTCACTATGGCGTGTTCAACGTCGACAAGTGGCCGATCGAGAAGTACGACGAGCTTGTCGAGAAATTCGACATCGAGCGCTTTGTCGACCAGGTGGCGGACACCGGAGCCTCGTACGTGATCTGGACGCTTGGCCAAAACTCGGGGCTCTACTGCTCGCCGAATGCAACCTACGACAAACTCGTCGGCACTCGGAAGACGTCGAAGCGTGATGTTCCGATGGAGCTTGCCAAGGCGCTCGAGAAGCGTGGGATTCGGATGATCCTTTATCTGCCGACGCGGGCTCCGCAGCGGGACGAGGCCGCCCGGCTGGCGCTTGGGGATACGCTCCAAAACGAGAAGCCCACGCAGGAGTTCATGGGGAATTGGGAGGCGGTCTGTCGCGAGTGGTCGCTGCGCTACGGGCCGCTCGTGAGTGGCTGGTGGCTCGATGGCTACTACGTGCGCGATGGCTGGAAGGACTTCGACCAACCGCACAATGCGCGCACCTGGTCCGCGGCGCTGCGGGCGGGCAATCCCGATTCGATCTTGGCGTTCAATCCCGGCTCGCGACGCCACAAGGCCTTTTTGCGGGTGAACGAGTTTCAGGATTACACCGCCGGCGAGATGCCCGACCTTTCGGAAACGCCGACGTCGTCACCTGCTCCGGCGGGCATGGACTGGCAGGTGCTCGTCTACATGGGGCGGAAGTGGGGGCAAGGAGGCCAACCCCGATTCGATGGCCCGACGCTGCTTCGATACATCGACTCGATCAATGCCCAGGGGGGGAGCCTCACGCTCGACATTCCGGTGTCTCGCGAGGGGGAGATTCCAGAACCCTTCTTGTCGATCCTGAAGGACCTGGGCAAGCACCGGGAGATGCTCGTCAACGGTCGCGTCGACGACGGTAGATGACGAACCCCAGGGAGCCGATTCCCATCAGCAGAAGAGCCGAAGGCTCGGGAACCACGACCAGTTGAAGGCTCCCCTCGCGGAAGTAGGCGCTTCGGCCATCGCCAATGTCATATGCGGTCGCCGCGCTGTTGTTGGCCAGGCCATCGAACACACCGGCCCCGAGCGTGCCATCGATGAGGGTGTAGGTGCCGTCCAAGACGCTCTCCCACGATAGACCGGCGAGATCCGCCACGCCGAATCCGGCGGCGATATCCACCGTGCCGCCGACCTCCACCGGGTTGAGCAGGTCGGCGACATAGAAGGAGCTTCCGCTCGCGAGACTTAGTCCGCCGAGTTGGCCGGTGCCGCCGAGGGTCGCTCCGTCGGCCAAGGTCACGGCGCTTGTGATCGATCCATTGACCAAGAGCGTACCGGCGTCGACCGATGTGGGGCCCGTCCATGTATTGACCCCTTCGATGATCAGCGTGCCGGCTGTGGTCTTGCTGATGCCAGCGCCGTCATTGATCTGCCCCACGTTGCGGAGGACGCCGGCGCGAAGATTGAGATTGTCGATGGGAACTGCGCCACCGATGTTGTTGCCACCGAGATCGAGCGTGCCACCGTCCAGGGTGAGCGTGGTGGTGGCATTGCCACCGGAACCGACGAAGCCGCCGTCGATGATGTCGCCGCCGACGGTGAGGCTGCCAGCGGTGATATTGAGCGTGCCCGATGCGACCGTGCTCGCCCCGGCACCCACGCCCTTTCCGGCGATCGAGATCCCGCCACCGACGTTCACCGCCGAGCCGGCGATATTCATCGTGGCGACAGCATTGCGAGCGACATCGGCGGTCGAGTTGTTTTGGGCCATGGTGACATTGCCGCTGATCGCCAGCGTGCCCCCATTGAAGTTCAGCGTGGAGTTTGCCTGGCGGTTTGCGGTGCCAGCACCCGAAATGTGGGAGACGAGCAATGACTCGGCGTCAATGATGCCTTGATCGAACGAAAATGTCGCCGTGTTGGTATACCCAGTGTTCGCATTGGATGTATTCATGACGATGTCACTGAACTTCAAGTCGACGTCATGTCCGAGAAGGTCCATCGTGCCCGACATGTTTATTCCGGTGGTTCCGTCACGCACAATATTGAGGGCGGATCGGCTTTCTTCGGTGCCGGCGAGCCCACGAATCTTGAGTGTGCCTGTGCTGGTGTAGAAATTCACAAGCCCGCTGGTGCGCCCGTTACCGCTACCTCCACCACCACCGACCTCGAACGTCCCCGCATTGATGACGTTGGTCGTCGAGCCGAAGGAAAGGGTATTGGTCCCATCGATAGGAGTGCCTCCGATCCGGAGGGTCGTTGCGGTAATCGAACTGTTGCCCGCCAAGATGAGGTGCGGCGGGATGACTGGGGCTCCGCTCCCGGTAGTTGGACTGCTTCCGATGAAGACATTGGCAGTCCCAGTTTTGTTCAGCGTGTTCAAGCCGCTGAGGTCAAGGACGGCCGGACCCCTCAAGCTGCTGCCCCCTACACTGCCGCCAACACGGATCTCGCCTCCTATCGAGAGCGTGTCGCCGGAAATGCTGACCCGCGTTGCTTCACTTGTGGAATTTGCACCAACGATAAAGCCACCGCTGACCGTCAGCGTGACACCGTTGTTGATCTGAAGATTTTGCTGCGTGTCCGTACCGTTGCCGCTGGTGTTTGAAAACCGGATCGCCGAGATCGTCGTGTTGCCGTCGACGATGCTCGTGATCGTGGTGTTGTCACTGACCGAACCGACGGTCGTGAACGTGACGTCGTTGCTCGGATCCGGCACGCCGCCGCTCCAGTTGGCACCGACGGACCAATTCCGGTCGACGCCGTCTCCGATCCACGTGATCGGAGCGGCACGGGTGATCGCCGCTGATCCGATAACGAGGCCGAGTCCAAGGGCGATCCGAGTCAACGCGTGGTGATCGAAATTGAAATACACGGCATGGCCCCCGATGGCAATCAGGCGAAGTCCAAGACACTCCGTCGAGACTCCAAGCAATGCTAGAACGCTCATCCATGCCTCGCTATTGGCCAGTTGGCCACTAACTGGTTGGATCCATGCGTGGACAATGCTGCGGAGGCCTTGATCCTCAGCGCGCGGTGCGTTTCGGATTGTTGCGAGGGTGGGCGGCGGAGGCGCGGGAGCCAAAGAAGTTGAATTGGTCGGCCTCGCCAGGGACAGGCTGAGCCTGCGGATGCCACGGGGCCTGGCCGGCATAGAGCGTGATCTTCTCGCCACGCTCGAGATCGAGTTCGTAGATGCCATGACCCACGGGGCGAATCTTCTTCTGATGTGCGGGGTCGAGAGCCCTCGCTTCGCCGGGGAGGTTTGGCTGAATGCGGCAGGGTTTGCCGGCACGACTCTCGACGCTGACCCACTGCGTCACGCCGCCTGAGCGGTCGGCACTGACGAGAAAGGCGTTCTCGGCGAGCAGGTCGGCGAACGACGCGTCAGCCCAAGCGTCGGGCACCGCGGGGAAGACGCGGATGGTCGAGACAAGCTGGGGTGTCTCGTCGTCCTCGACCCAGGTGCTCCAACTCTGGAGCAGCATGTCGTTGACAGACTGGGCACCGGACAGCGGCGACTCGATGACCGGGCTCTCGGCTTCCATGTACATCGTGTTGGGCTCGAGGGTGCGATCGATCATCTGGTCGATGAAACTCGCGGCCTCGTCGCCGTTGCCCATCGACGCGTACATCGAAGCGGCCCCGCTGTAGGAATAGCCCGCGAAGGCGCCGCGCTTGTCGGACCAATGCTTCACGCTGCGCAGGATCAGGTCGCGATTGTCATGCTGATCCCACGTGACGAGAGAGAGCGGGTAGATCATGAGCAGATGGGAGTAGTGTCGATGGTTTCCCTTGAAGGGCACACCGCGGGCGAGCATGAAGCCGTTGCCGTCGGTTGGGTAATCCGTGAGGTTCGAGTGAATGGCTCTCCACTCGCTCATGAGCGGGTCGTCAATGCCGAGCCGCGCCGATTCGGCGATGAGGGTGCGCAGGCCCCAACGGAGGAGCGCCACGTCGTAGTTGCAGTCGGGGCCGTAGCCGAGCTCGGGCGAGTAGGTCGGCCGGAGGTGGTAGATGCCCTTGTCGTCCCGCTCGAGGATGGGGCGATAGAAGTTGATGGCGCGACGGAGCATGGGCAGCATCGTGTCGCGCATGCGCTCGTCGTCGGCGGCGTAGCGGCAATGACGCCAGTAGTTGTGCATCGCCCACGGCAGGTTTCCCATCTCCACCGTGTCGGCCTGGCCTTTGAAATCACCGCCGGCGAGGTCGCCCGACGCCGTCATGCGCGCGACCCGCGCCATCTCGCCTTCAAATGTCGTGAAGTCGATGCCCTTGAACGCCCCCGCATCGTGCTTGCCGTTGGGGACATTCTGCACGAGCGCCCGGGTGTTGTCGTCGATCAGGCGCGGCAGCGATGCGCCGATGTTCAGGCGGTTGGAGGTGTAGACAGGGTAGTAGGTCAGTTGGATGTTGAGGTTCCACCACATGCCCGGCCAGATGGTGTGGTGATACCAGGGGCCCATCAGGTCGATCGCGGGCTTGTCGTCGCGCGTGGCCGACCCGAGCTTGTACATTTGGATCCAGTAGAAGCTCTCGATGCGCGAGTCCGGAATGCTGAGGAAGCTCTGGGCCAGGTAGTCGCGCCACCACCGGCGGTGGTCACGCTCCACGACGGCACAATCGATCTCAGCGACGGCGCGCAGGGTATCGATCGCTTGGGGGACGCTGGTGCCTTGGGTGTCGTAGCCGATGGTGATGAACACACGACGTGTGTCGCCGGTCTCGTCGGTTCTCCAGGCAGTGGTGTAGTCGCCACCGGCGAGCATGGGCTGGCGCGACAGGGAGTATGGATCGTTGGTAGAGCGTTCGGCGGGCGGATTGGCAGGGATTTTGTCCTGCGGACGATCCTTGCCGGTCGGGCCGCCATAGCCACGGTAGACGCGGGGCGATTCGGAGATTGCGGCGACGTAGTCCCATGTGCATCCGCGTTCGCCCTCGCTCGGCCGATACTCGAAGACCATCACGTCTTCTTCCGCGGGCACGAAGGCGCGCCACTGGATCGTGCCGCGGTCGGTCGTCAGCGTGCCGCGTGCTTCGGCGGCGAGCAGGTCGAGACGCATGGCGCCGCCGCTGATCGTGCCGACGGGTGTGAGCAGGAAGTGGCCAATCGGCAGGCGGGCCCGGTCCACGAGCGTATTCTTGCCCCGACGGTGGTCGATCACGTCGCTTCGGCCCAGGTCGAGCCGCAACGAGTTTGCCTCGTCGGGTCGGTAAGCCCACGCGAACATCCTGCCAGGGAATGGCTTGGAAGGCTGGTAGATCATCAAGCCCAGGAGCCCGTTGCCGAGGAACGCACCTTCTCGCCAGTTGGAAGGCAGCGTGTCCCACACCAAGTCATGACGTGCCATGAACGCCGGCCAGTCGATCTGGTCGCGGAGCCCAGAGCTGGCAGCGGTCTTCTCTGCTGCCTCAATGGCCGGCGGTATGCTCGTCGCGATGAGCATCGCCAGCAGGCACACGGCCAACCTCGGGTACGCTCCGCGAGGCATCTTCATGGCAACGCTCTCCTGGCCGAAGCGGAGACCGCAACGACCGTGCGAAGGGGCTGCTCGTGCACGCGATGATGGAAAGGCATGCTGAGCTCCGCTGCCTCCACGTTCGCCGATCCTCCAGGAAATACCATTGGCCACCTGGCCACTCCCGCGCTCAGAATTGCACTTCATCGCGATCCAGCCTAGGCTCCAAGAGTCACCATCGGGGGGGGGGGAAGGCCATGCTGCCAGCGAGAGGAGCACGCGTCATGGTGGCTATGGTCGTGTGGCTCTTGCTCGCGCCAGCTCAAACGTGGTCCGACGCTGCAACGTTCGATCGGCGGCCAGACGAGACACCGCTGCTTCCGGTCGAAGCGATTCGAGAAATGCCCCTGCCTGAAGCGGCCAAAGGGAAGCCCGTGCGGATCCGTGGGGTCGCGATCTACGTGGCTCGCGACCACCTCCCCAATACCAACGCATTGGTCGTCCAGGATGCGACCGCAGGCATCTGGGTGCCGCTCGAACACGTCGACTTACCGGACGAGTTCGAGCGGGGCTGCGAGGTCGAGGTGGAGGGGCGGACGGATCGCGGTGGGTTTGCCCCGAATCTGATCGCCACTTCCGTGCGGGTCGTGGGGCCGGGCGTGTTGCCGGAGGCGCGGGCCGTCAGCGACGAGCGATTCTTCAGCGGGGCAGACACGTGCAGCCGCGTCATGGTCGATGGCATTCTGCAAGGCTACCGCGATGACGACAACAAGTGGCTGCTGATCGTCGAACGGAGCGGCCGCCGGTTCATGGCCTCGGTTCCCAAGCCGCTCCTTGCGCAGGACCCTGCCGCGCTCGTCGACGCGAAGCTCCGCCTCACGGGCGTGGCCACCTCGAACTTCAATACACGGGG
The DNA here is from genome assembly GCA_964498325.1 of uncultured Candidatus Kuenenia sp. Classification (GTDB taxonomy): domain Bacteria; phylum Planctomycetota; class Planctomycetia; order Pirellulales; family UBA1268; genus QWPN01. The sequence goes on along the minus strand of CAZCHF010000006.1, from coordinate 37,158 downwards.
AGAATTCATGTCGCCTCGGGTGACCGTGCAGCTCCCCGACGGGGTCATAGTGCTCGAACCTCCTCGCTCCAAGCCGTTCGACGCGCCGTTCGTGTCGCTCGACTTGATCGGGCAGTTTCGGCCGCAGCCTGTCGGCGGCCATCGCGTCCGGACGGAAGGAACCGTGACGTTTGTCAATCCGGACGCGTTTATTCAGGTTCAGGACGGGCCGGTCGGCGTACGAGTGCATACGCGTACGAGCGAGGACGTTGCCGTGGGCGATCGTGTGGAGATCGCCGGTTTTCTCGACCGAGGGCGGGATACGGTGGGGCTCGCCGAGGCCGAGGTTCGACGCATTCGGAAAGGACAGCCGCTCGAGCCCACGGTGATCACGCCCGATGCCATCATCTCGATCATCGCCCAAGCCCAGGTGGCAGGACTCGTCGCGAAGCCCGGAAACTTCGACGGATGCCTGATTCGTTTCCCCGCCCACCTCGTTGAGATCGCCAAGACGCGCGGTGGTGGCCTGCTCACGCTGGTGAGCGGTGAAAGTAGCATTCAGGCATCGCTCAGGGATCCGGAATTCCAGCGACTCAGTCACGTGCGGCCGGGTTCGACGCTCGATGTGACTGGGATCATCCAGATTGACAGGGCAGATACCTATAAGGATCGCAAGCATTGGTACAACACCGTGACGTCGAGGCTCAGCCTCCTGCTGCGATCCGCGGATGATGTCGTCGTCACGGCCGCCCCGTCGTGGTGGACCCCGCGGCGGTTGGCCGTCGCGCTGGCAGCCGTCGGCGGCGTGCTGGCCTTGTCGCTCGTGTGGGGTTGGGCACTCCAACGGCAATTGGCCGTGCAAACCGCCAAGCTTGCCGACGAGATGCGGTCGCGACGGGAGGCGGCGGTGGAGTTTCAGGCCACCCTTCGAGAACGCAATCGTCTGGCTGCGAACCTACACGACACGCTTCTTCAGTCGCTGGCCGGCATCCGCTTTCAGCTTGACGCCTGCAGGGTGGTGAGCCGACAAGGCCGCGACGATGCCTCGGCAGAGCACTTCGCCGTGGCACGCCGGATGCTCGACCATGCGGCCCAAGATCTCCGAGGATCAGTGTGGGCATTGCGAACGATGCCGATGCCGGGCCAGACGTTCTCCGAATCGATCGAAGCCCTCGTGCAGCAGACTGCTCGGACCCACGCTCTCCCTATCATGCTCAATGTGGTCGGCACGCCTTTCGAGGTGCCTAATTTCGTCGCCGGCAACATGTTGCTCGTGGCGCAAGAGGCGATCCGCAATGCCCTCCAGCACGGTCAGCCAGCACGGATCAACGTGCATGTGGCCTTCGATCCAGATGCGGCCACGATTGATCTCGTGGTCCATGATGACGGACAAGGCTTCGAGCCGGGCACGCATGTCGACTCCTCCCGAGGTCATTTCGGTCTCCAGGGGATGCAGGAGCGGATCGATCGGCTTGGTGGAACGCTCCGTCTCACCTCGAGCCCCGGGCGCGGCACGACGGTGCATGCAACCGTCGCGATGCGGGCTTACGACCTCCAACTCGAAGAACCACCTGAGCCCGTCACGGTCGCCGGAGAGCCGCCTGAATCGGCGCGTGAGTAGCGCCGCAGACGAAGCTGCTCCCTCAGGCTGTGGCCTGCCATGAGTCCTCGAGCGGGCAGCCACTACTCGCGAAATTCCTCGTCGACGCTCGTGCGATCCATCGATATGGTCAACGCCGGCGGCGATACCGCCGAACGCCAACACTGACAGCCGCAGCGAGGCCAAAGGCAGACAGCACGATCGCGGCCGGTTCAGGAACGGCAACGATGTTCACGAAGCTACTGGCAGGCAGGTATTGGCCCGAAAAGTTCGAGCCGCCAGACGTCGCGTCGTAGTCGAGTCGCCACGTGTTCAGGCCGGCCACGAACGTGCTGCCGTTGTTGACTTCATCGCCGTCGAACGTGAAGAGGCCGCCGTTCCAGGAGCCGCTGTAGTTGACCAGCGTGAACGTGGTGCCAAGCGTAAAGGCCGTCGGGGAACCGTTGAGGTCGGCGAGCGTCAGCTCGACGGTATCGCCGAGGCCGTTGGCAAGGTTCAAGTCGCCATTCACGATCTGAAGGTCCGCGCCCACGCTCGTTGCCACCGATGAGTCGACTTCGTACGCAAACGTCGACCCATCCAGGAGATCGAGCGTGCCACTGGCAAACGTCTCGATCGATGCACCTGGCGACAGGGTTCCGGCGACACTCAAAGCCGACGCCGTCGAGCCCGTGCCCTGGAGGGTGCCAATCGAGCCCACTGCATAGGCACCACCACCGGTATGACTGCCTGTTAGGCGAAGCGTGCCGGCATTTACGGCCGTCGTGCCGGCGTACGTGTTGTTGCCTCCGAGAATGAGAAGGCCCGCCCCGTCCTTCGACACGCTGATCGTTCCATTGCCTCCCCCAAGCACCGAGTTGACGGTGATTCGGCCCGGGCCGTCAAACGTTACGGTCTGGCTCCCGGCAAGCCCCGACGTGATACCCCCGGTGAGGTTCAGGCCATTGGAACCCGTGGTGGCCACCTGCTGGGCGATCGTGATATTCTTCTGGGCCGTCACGAGCCCCGAAAGCGTGGTCGTCGAGTCGCTCGAACTGCCGAGCGTCATTGTGCCTGAGTTGCCCGAGCGGACGAGCACACTGCGATTGGAGCTGATCCCGCTTCCGAGGATCAGCGAGGCGCTTGCTGAACCAGACGTATTACCGAGCCGAACGTTCGTCGTGAAGTTGAGGGCATTGTTGTTGTTCGCCACCACGGTGCCCTGATTGATGTTGAGACCGGTTGTGGCTGGATCCACCGTACCCCCCGCCGAGCCGTTGAAAAAGAGCGTGCCGGTGCCTGTCTTGACGAACTGCTTTCCGTTCGCTCCGGTTCCCATGTTGACCCCATTGCCAATCGTAATGGCATGGGCACCTGTGAATGTCACGGTGTCGTTCGTCGAGTTGTAGCCGAGGCTCGAGAAGGAGAGGTTGCCACTCGCGGCGTTGATTGTCGGGCTGCCGGAGAACCGCAATACGACCGGCCCTGAAAAAGCCTGGGCGTTCGTACTGTTGTTCGTGATTCCGGAAACGACGTCCAGTTGCCCAGTGATATTCACATTGAAAGCACCAGCACCGCTGTTGAACGTGACGGCCTGCATAGGATTTGCGTTGGTAAGGTTCCAGTCTGGCGTCAGCCGAGTTGACCCTGCGAAAAACACGGCGTCGACGTTGCTCCCCGTCGGAGCCACGCCGCCGACCCAGTTGGCCCCAGTCGTGACCAAGTTATTCGTTCCATTTCCGCTCCAAGTCCGGTCAACGGCGCACGCCGAGTTCGTCATGGCGTTGATGATGACCACGCTCACAAAGAGCGCAGTGTCGAGGATGTATCGCAGAATTGATCGTCGCATAACTGGGTTCCTTTCGCGTTCAGATTTCGGTGGATGGGGGAAAAGCTCTCAACGAGCGGTACCTCCCCGCGCGGCTTCGACGCTACGACGCGAGACGCCAAACAGTTCCAGCGTGGGTGGCGAGACTCCCGCTGAGACTCCGTCATGGCTGCAGAAACTCCAGCCATGTTTTTCATTGGCGACGGTTCCAACTCGCACAGCCTGAAGGATCAACGTCCCCGGCTGCCCCTTCCAGGCTCCGATCCATTCGTTCCAGTCCGAGTGAAAGGGCGTGTCGGAAAGTGGAATGGACAGACGTGTGCCCTTGGGGAGGTGGCCCGGGAGCGGCACATCGGCCAACTGGCGCATCACCGTGCCACGGAGCCGGCCAGTGCGCGGATCGAGGCCTGGAGCGAGATTCCAGCAGAGCACTCCAGGGGCCGCAGGGCCCGGCTGGCCCTGTCCCTCGAGCCATGCCGTCGCGCCCGCTGGCTCCATGAGCCCCCAGACGTGGAGTCTCCAATCGCCGGAATCATTCATCGAATCATAGTTTGAGACAAGCGTCAGCCTCCCCTGGCTCCAATCCGCTTCAGGGAGGTCTGTCAGGTCAAACTGGAGATAGACATAGCGGGTGTACGAAAGATCCTGATGCCAGGACTTGAGCCAGAGATGGGACTCGCTGCCGAAGTGCCAGTTGGCGAAGTCTCGACCTTTGTGGCTCCCTTGCACGTAAGCATCCGCACCGACACCGTCACGCGTCGTGCGGGTGACATGCTCATGCGTCTGGATGCTCTTGCCAACGGACGGCAAGGCCCGGAGCAAGTTGACAGAGAGCGCGGCCAGCGGCGCGATGCCAGCGGCATCGATGCGAGCCACAGACTGGCCCCGGCCAGCGGCAAGTTGTTCTCTCGCATTCGGATTGGCCAGCGATTGGACTTCGATGCGGCCCTGATAGACAGCGACATCGGTCACCTCGCTGGAATCGACGACCACACCGAACTCCGTGCCAAGGTCGACCAACTCGGCATGTGGCGTGCGGACACAAAACCCATGGCCGGCAGGGGGCACACGGACCGCAAGCCGCCCGCGGTCCAGCCGCACACGCCCCAGGCTTTGAAGGTCAAAATCGGCCGGGCCTTCGATGATCAACTCCACGCCGTTGTCGAGCCGGAGGCTGCACACCCCCGCTTCGAGCGCCCAGCGGCCAGCTACAACCCGCCTGTGCGGTGTGAATTCGGGCGCCCCCCATTTCGCGTCGACACTGCCGATCAACGTCGCCAGTTCGACCTGCGGCGCCGCCGGCTGCACGACCGGCAACTCGAGCGGACGATTGAAGAGCGCCAAGAAGGCCAACACGGCCGCTACAGCAACTGTGGCCGAAAGCGAGGAACTGACCAATGGGCGACTCAAAAACCGCACGACAGCCCGGCGGAGGGCCCTGGGCCGAAGCACGGTCGGCCGGGCGATGGCCAAGACATCGGGCGCCGAGAGGTTTTGCCACCTCAGGTCGGCGCACAACTGCGTCACTTCCAGATACCGCCGCCGAGCTAACTCGTCGCTTTCGAGCAGCGCGATGACTTGCTCGCTTTGGACATCGTCGAGCTGCCCTTCGCGAAAATCGAAAAGGAGGTCAAAAAATTCGTCGCTGTCGGGATGCGGCAGGCTCATACCCCCTCCTCATACCGCAGGGTGCGTGTCACACACCGAAACAGCATCTGATGGATCCGCCGGAGCGAGCGATACACCGAATCGACCGAACAGCCCAACTGCTCGGCGAGTAGTCGAACGGTCGCCTGGGACGAATAGCGTCGCTCGATCAAGTCGCGATCCTCCGGCGGCAGGCGGTCGACACACGAAGCCAGGGCTTGACGCTGGGCCCCCAACTCACTCCCCCACCGCTCCAAATCCTGCGTCAGCCGGGTCCCGAGCAGGGCACTGAATCGCTTCCGCTCCCGTTGCTTGCGGGTTTGATGATGGAGCACCTTGTAATACGCGATCTGTTTGGCCCAGGCATAGAAGTCGCTGCCGGGACGGAACTTTGCGAAATCCTCCCAAAGCTGCAGACTGACCTCCTGAAAGGCATCATCCGCGGCCACGTCGTCGTGGAGGAGCACCTGGATGTAGACGTAGATCTCCCTGGCGTGCTGTGAAAACAGCCGCATGAAATCTGCTGTCTGTTGGCGTGCAGAGGTATCCAAAACTACAGAACCTTCAGGCCCCCGGACATGTTCCGGGGAGCTCCACTATCTACTAATCACACGTCGCTGAAAACATTTGCAAATTATCCTGACGGCCCTAAAAACGGCTCCATCCGGAATTCAGGAGCCGACCACTCGTCAGGGGGCGACTGGTTCGGAACGGCGTTCCGTCGCCCGTGTCAGCGAGCGATTTTCCACGACCCCAGGTACGCACAATGACCAAAAACTACATCTTGACCGGCATGGTACTGGCGTGGTCTGGGCTGTTGGTGACCGCCGTGCACGCGGGAGATGATCTGATCCTGCGCTACGACCGCCCCGCCACACGTTGGAGCATCGACACGCTCCCTGTTGGCAACGGACGGCTCGGGGGCATGATCTTCGGCGGCATGCGACGGGAACATATTCAGTTCAACGAAGACAGCCTCTGGATCGGCGACGAGACGGAGACCGGCGCGTTTCAAGCGTTCGGTGATCTCCAGATCGAGTTTGATCATCCGGAGGGAGAGGACTACTTCCGGCGGTTGGATATCGGAAAGGCGGTTCACGAGACCGGCTATCAAAGCGCCGGCATCACGTACCACCGTACCGCTTTCGTCAGCCATCCAGCCCAGGTGTTGGTGTTCCGGATCACCGCTGACCGGAAAGCATCCTGCTCGGGTCGGATCACGCTGATCGACGCCCACAAGGCAATCACTCGGTCGGAAGGAACGCAACTCGTGGCGAGCGGTTCGCTCCAGGGATTTCTCTACACCCAAGGCACCGGCAAAAGGCAACGCACACCCTACGCCATCGCTCTCGAGTACGAATCGCGGCTTCAGGTGCTCAATGAAGGGGGTACCGTCGAGGTAGACGAGAACGGCATCCTCCGGTTCAAGGAGTGCGACTCGCTGCTCCTGCTGCTTGCAGCCGGGACCGATTTTGTGAGGCGTCGCGACGCCGGATGGAAGGGGGAACATCCGAGCGCGCGCCTGAAGTCACAACTGGCATCAGCATCGAAACAATCGTTCGACAACCTCCTCAGCGAGCACGTGACTGACTACCGAGCACTCTTCGATCGGGTTTCGCTCACACTTGGCACCACGGACGAATCCGTGCGCCTGTTGACCACCGACAAGCGGCTGGCCGGCTATCGGGGCGGGGAGCTCCAGACCAAAGGGGGCAACATGTATGACGGCTACAAAACCCCCGACGGGCAAGGAGGACATGATCCAGAGCTGGAAGCGCTGATCTTCCAGTACGCACGGTATCTGATGATCAGTTCGTCTCGCCCTGGTGCCAACCCGGCCAATTTGCAGGGCCTCTGGAACGCCTCCAACAGCCCCTCTTGGCGGTGTGATTACCACACCGACGTCAACGTTCAGATGAACTATTGGTTCACCGGTCCGGCCAACCTGAAGGAGTGCTTCGTGCCACTTGCCGAGTGGCTGCATTCCATCGTGCCGGTGCGCCGAGAGGCGACCCGCCGGGAGTATGGCATTCGCGGCTGGGCCACGCGTTCGGAGAACGGGCTGTTCGGCGGGGCGACGTATCACTGGGTGCCCGGCGATGCAGCCTGGCTCGCCCAAAACCTGTGGGATCACTACTCGTTCACCCAGGACCGTGCCTACCTGGAGACACGTGCCTATCCGATCATCCGGGAGCTGTGCGAATTTTGGGAAGACTTTCTCATCGAAGACGCCCAGGGCAATTTGGTCAGCCCCAAAAGCATTTCGCCGGAGCACGGTCCGAAGGCCGAGGGGAACTCGTACGAACAGCAACTGGTCTACGACCTCTTCACCAACTTCATCGAGGCCTCTCGGATTCTGGATACCGATGTCGACTTCCGCGCGAAAGTCGAACAACTGCGCTCTCGGCTCGCCGGCCCGCGCATTGGTCGCTGGGGGCAGCTCCAGGAATGGGCGGAAGACATCGATGATCCCAAGGAACAGCACCGGCACATGTCCCACATGATCGCCGTCTATCCCGGCCGCCAGATCGCACCACTGACCACGCCCGAGCTCGCCGAGGCGGCCAAGGTCTCGATGAACGCACGAGGGGACGAGTCGACGGGCTGGAGCCGGGCCTGGAAGATCTGCATTTGGGCTCGTCTCCTGGACGGGGAGCGGGCCTATCGCATCCTCAACGGGATGGTCCGCAGCCAGTTCACGCCGAACCTGTTGGCGACCCATCCGCCTTTTCAGATCGACGGCAACTTCGGTTGTGCGGCCGGCGTCTGTGAGATGCTGCTGCAGTCGCACCTCGGCTTCATCCACCTGCTCCCGGCCTTGCCCGAGGCCTGGCCGAGCGGTCGGGCGACAGGGCTCCGTGCCCGCAACGGCCACTCGCTCGATATCGTCTGGGCCGAAGGCAAGCTTGCCGAAGTCGTCATCCGCTCGGACGCCGGGGGCCCCTGTCGAATTCGCTCCGGTGAGCGCGTCATCGAGCTCACGCTCGATGCCGGCAAGCCCCTCACCCTCACGACGAAGGATTTTTTACAGTGACACGCTGGTGTCAACGACAGCCCTGACACAGGGAAACGGCATAGCCCGCGGAAGGCGGCGCATGGCCACTACCCCCACCAGGCCACCTACGAGGAGCGCTACGCTCGAGGGTTCCGGCACCGCATGCACGTACAAGCCGTCGAGTTGCCCTTGAATCTCGACCGGGTCCAGGACCCGGTTGTAGATGGCGATTTCATCGATCGACCCGGACCATGCTTGATAGAAACTCGAACCGTGCACGAGCGCCCCGACACCCAACGGAGCGTTTTCGGGGATCGTGCCACTGGCCACGACGTCTTGCATGAGGTGCCGCAAGGTCGAATTCCCGGCCGTGATGTCGGCCAGAAAACTGTTGATGATCGTGTTGCCCCCCAGCACTTCATACGTGTTGACCACGTAGTACCAGTGACCTGGGGTCATCGCACCCAGCATGTCGCGATTGTTGTCCGCCTCCGAAACACTGTTGCCGATGATCATGGAAAGCGAGTCAGTCGACGCCCGCTCCTGCTGGACGACAAAATACCCCCGCTGGGCATTCGTCCATCCGCCGGTCATGAGGGCAAAACCGGTTTGCCCTCCCGCTTCGACGTTTTCAGGACGCACGAGCATCTGGGTGGTGAGGGTCGTTGAAAAGTTGATGTCCGTGAGCGACGTCAACGCGGCTCCTCCGGCACCCGTCGCCAAGCCGCTGAGCCGCTGCGGAGACATGGCCACGGTCGAATGGTCGAGGCCGTAAGCGTAGACAATGTCGTTGACATTCCCCTGGCTGCCATAGCTTCGCTGTTGGAGGCTGACGTTCCCGACCTTGTCTTGCAATCGTTCCGCAAGGGTGTTCCCCTCGAAGGTGTAGTGGTGCACGAGTCCGGGCGTGGCGGCGACGGTCTCGCGAAAGGCGGCCACATCGGTTTTCCGGACCGGTGCGTCGAGTGTTCGCACCACCGTCTGCCCGGCGAGTTCACCACCAGGTAGCCGCATCGTGATCCGGGCAAACTCGTCTCCGCCGCCTGGGACGGCACGGCGAATGTCGGCGCGGAGCGTCATGGCCTCGTTCCTCGGATTGGCCGCGGATATCTGCATCCCCTGGGGCTGATCATGCAGCGTGAACAGCACCGGCTCCCGCACCCTGAAGGAGAGCTGCGCGTCGACCTGCAGCGTTCCGGGGGAGTGAAAGACCGCTTGGGTCAGCTTGAGCCCGTCATGGCGAACAGCCTGGAGGGCGGGCCTGTTTTCCAGAACCGTCAGCGGCACGTTTGCCGCGTACGACGCCATCGCGTCGGCCGATACCCCGGGCACGACCACATAGGCATACGTACCACCGGCAGGCCGCGCCCCATGATTCACCTGCAGACTGAACACGTCGAGGGTGACCGTCGCATTGGACTGGTTTTGGTTGATCGCACTCCAGGATCCCGACTGCGCGACCGATCGGAGGGTGACGCTTTGCGAAGCCCCGTGAAGCAGGTACCCGACGCCGTCGTGGTGGACCCAGCCCACGTCCCCCCGCGTCACGGTGCCGTTGGTTACCGTGTGAAGCCCCCCCGCGGTCGTGGCGTACGTGACCGGGCCGTTGGCCAGGGTTTGATTCAGGGTGGTGATCACGGGACTGGCCGCATTCGCACCATTGATTCCGGCTCCCAGTGCGATGTATTCGTCGTCGAAAAAGAACCACGCCTTCTTGGCCGAGACATTCAGCCGAGCGTAGTCCATCACCGTGGCGCCGTAGGTGCCATCCGAGACCCCGCCGACAAACGTTGTGTTCCCTGCGACTCCCCAATCACTGCTCGGCTTCAAGGAGTAGGCGCGTTGCTCCGTGGTCGTGCCCGGGAGCCGGCGCCAGTCCCACACGGGGAAAATTTCGTCGTATTCGTTGCCCGTCTGCATGATGAGATTCACGCCGTCGGCCAGGTGCAGGCTCTGAAGTCCCTCGCCGTTGCCACTTTCCGGCTGATAGGTTCGCGTCGAGGAGGTCTTGACCGAGGCGTAGTACGCCGGGCGGTGGTGCGTCATGATGTCGGACCGCCAGAAGTGGCGATTCCCCACGAGAGCCTGCGTCGGATCCGCTGCCCCCGTCGTCCGGGACGCTTCCAGGCGCTCTTTCATCGCCGCCAATTCGCCGTCACGGTGGCCCCCCAAGGCGATTGAATCGTTGACGGGGCCGATCATCCGCAGTCCGGTATTCCCGATGCCTGGACGGCTGATCGATCGCCCCATCGCGGTATAGTCGAAAGCCTTGCCCCGAATGAACCATTGTTGTCCGTCGAGCAAGAAATCGACGAAGACTTCATGGGCCTCGGGAGGAAGTGCCAATGACGTCCCTGCTCCGAACGCGGCAAACTTGCTGACACCCCCGGTGAACTCCGGGCCATAGCTTCCGGCCATCAGTTGGGGACCGTGTTGGTGGAAGCTGAAGTCCGGTTGGATGCCTTCGGCGAGCGTGACGACCATGGTGTCACTCACCGCCCCCATTGATTCGGTCACGAGGGTCGTGTTCCGCATGAGCAGACCACGATTGAGCGAGGCGTAGGCTCGATCCACGCGGTTCGCCCCCGTATTGGCGTCGCTGTTCTGGCTTCGTGGCACGTACGACCGAGCGACGATCGTCAGCCCCGCGGAAAGCCTGGTGTCGCCCAACTCACCGCGGATCAACAGCATCGTCTCGGAGAGGGACTGCGGCGTGGCGATGTCGTTGTACCACCAGTTGTCGCTCTGTGGGTCTTGGGAAACCCAATAGTCGTAGGCGGCGAGAATCCCTTGCGCGAGATCCGCATTTTCGTAGAGCGAATGGTTCGGATTCGCATACGCCCTGGCCATGGCATGAAGCCTGGTCAGATGCGTTCTCGGCGACCAAGACGTTATGGAGCGATCTGCATAGTTGATGTCTTCCCAGCTCCCGTTGGCGTTGAGCGACGTGAGCAACGAAGTCACTGTCGCGGCATTGGGTAACGTCGCCAATACCCTGGCGATGATCCGCTGTTCGACAACCTGCAAGTCGTCAGACAGCACACCCGCCGTCATGGCTACCCACAGGCCGCCAGCGTAGAGGAGCCCTGGGGAGCAGAATTCGCTCAAAGAAGGATGTGACCGAGACATCGTGGCTACTTCGCTTGCTCACGTTCCCAGGCCTTGACCCAGTCGATCTCGAAGACGTTGCGCGAGGTGGCCTTCGAGCCGTAGCCCTCCTTCGGACGCTCGCCATTCCACGACTTGATGTTGGATTCGCTTGTAAGCAGGAGAAACTGCGGGACCTTCGAGCCCGGGCACTTTTTGTCGGTGGCGACCACGGCGCCATCGAAGCTGAACCGATAGCCGGTCTCATCCCACTCGACCCCGTACTCGTGCCATTCGTGCCCGACCCGTCGCGGGAATCGGTGATGGGATGTCTTGTGAGATTGCTTGGTGTAGCCCCCCCAGTGGAGCGCGGACTGGTAGCCCCCCTTCATGAGCCCCGTCGTCTCCAAGACGTCGATTTCAACACCATCCTGGGCAGCCTTGGCGGGATCGCCCGACTTGCCGTAGGTCGGCGATTGCAGCCAAAAGGCAACCTGGGTGCCGGGCTGGACCGAGAAGCGACACCGGGCGACGGCCTTGCCCTGCGTGACAAAGAACTTTCGGCGGGTGGTCACGAAACCACAGTGGGTCACTCCCTGGTCATCGGTGTAGGTCGTGATGACGAGACTGCCATTTCGGAGATGGACGGCCGACGGAGAGTTCATCGAATCCCGGCGCTTCCCGGTTTCGACATTCCAGATTTCGGGATCAAGTGACTTTCCGTCGAACTGCTCGTCGAGGGTGAGCCGCCAGCCGGGCTCGGCTGCCTCGGCCACCACAAGCGACGCCAAGGCCAGGAAAACAGCGAGGGAGACCTTACGATCCATGTCAGTCCTTTTCATGACAGAGAACAGGTTCACGCACACTCGCCCGACGGCCGGCGAGTCACTTCGGAACTGGCTTCAGGTCGAAGGAACGGACCTCGTCGGGACCAGACACCTCGACGCGGAGCCCTGATTCAGCGTTGTAGCGACTCGGGATGTACTGAATGACCTCGCGGATCGTCGTCGGGCCTCCGGGCTCGATGTCCAGCCGCGGGACGGTACGGCCGGTCTCCTTCGTCGCGGTGATATCCACGAGATACGTTCCGGCAGCAAGCCCTTCCTTCGATCCAATCGCGTACTGGCCGTTTTCGATGGTCGCGGCGGCGCCGTAGCCCGGTGTGCCATTGAGGGGATGCAGGCGGATGACCCCATCGCGGACAGGCTCGTTGGCGTAGGTCACATCGCCACGCACTGCCACCGGCGGGCGGCCACATCCGAGGAGACAGGCCGACAGCAGCACAACGAGCCAACTCCATCCCCACGCTGCCATCCGACGTGTCCTTTCTCGAGGCCGGAGCGGCTCAGTATTCACCGACGCTGTTCCCGCCAGCAAAGCTACCCAGCCGGCGCCAGGAGTCGATGTCGATGGTGTCGACGACCGATCGCACGGAGCCGTCGTAGAGGGCAACCTGCACGCTGCCATGGTGACGGCTCCGGGCCGGCAAATACCCTTCCCCCGACCAGAGAATGCAATCCTTCTTGCCCAAGGGGGTGTGATCATTCGGAGGGGCGAGCGTGGTAAACCCCCAGCACTCGATGCTGTGTCCCCATGCCCAAAACCGGCCACGGCCTTGGGCCCCCGAGGCATTCGCGCTGAGCGTGCCATCCAGTCCGGCTTTGCACTGGTTGTACGCCGTCCTGTTACCGCTGTAGTCCTGCACAAATGGGAAGTTGACCGTGCATTCGCTCAGCATGAGCGTGTTGGAAGTACCGTCACGAATCTGCGAAAGCTGCCGACCGCTGTTGATGAAGATGCCGCCGCCCAGGTTGAGGGGCACATCTCTCCCGCTTTCCACGTTGCCAAGGCAGGCCACGTAGTTGGTGTTCACGGGGCGTCCGGAATCGCTTGGGCAGTTGGCGACCGGAAGGGGGATGGTTCGCAAGCTCTGGTTCTCCGCCCCATAACTCCAGTCGATTTGGTCGAAAATGGCCTGCTGTTCCAAATACTGCAGGATGCGGGCGATCCAGGTCATCTGGCTGCCGGGGTAAGGTGGATCATTTGGAGCACGACTGACTGGACGGTCCTTGTTGGCAGGGGGCAACAGGGAGTTGGTGTCGTGATAGCGGAGCACAGCCAGCGAAAGCTGCTTGAGGTGGTTGGCACACTGCGTACGCCGGGCCGCCTCGCGGACTGACTGAACCGCCGGCAAGAGCAGGGCCAGGAGCAGGGCAATGATGACGATCACGACCAAAAGTTCGACAAGCGTAAAGCCGCTGGACGCCCTGCCATGTTTCGTTTGCCCGAAGCGTGGCGACGGATGACTACCTGGGCGGCGTGAGGAAACGCCTTCCCAACGAACGGTTGTCGTCGTCATTTCCATTCACGCCTCCACCGAGGGTTTCATCAAAGCCAGCATGCCATGAATACCCCCTGTCCGACCCTAGAACTCCAGTATTCCCTTATCACACGGCCGTGGAAAAATTTGCAAAAAATTTCTTAAGCCCCCCCAAAAAAACCGCGACTCGCGACCACCCTGCCGAATGCATCGAGGCCCGGCCACCGATCTTGGCTTCGACGCATCTTCGACATCGAGCCGACACGGAACAGGGCTTGCGCATCCCGGATCCGACGATAGACTTCTCGACGTAATCTATCGTTGTGCCGTCGGAGTAGTGCGCATGATGGTCAACCGATCTTCACGAACCTCCCGCCGGGGATTTCTCGGAAGCTCGGCAGCCGTGGGCGCGGCGGCAGGTTGGGTACCTGCTTTCGTGGGGAATCAGCCGGCGTTCGCGAGCCGCTCGGCCAATGATCGTCTGGTCATCGGTTGCATCGGTGTGGGCGGTAAGGGAATCGGTGACGCTCGCGAACTCGCCAGTCTCGGTGACATCGCCGCCGTGTGTGATGTCGATTCCAAACGGACCGACTTGATCCTCGCCGACGCAAAGATCTGCAAGCCCGGCACCCACGCGTACGGCGACTACCGCAAGATCCTCGACCGCCCCGACATCGACGTGGTCAGCATCGTCACGACCGATCATTGGCATGTGAAGATCGCGATCGAAGCCCTTCAGGCAGGCAAACATGTGTTTTGCCAGAAGCCGCTCTCGCTCACGATCGAGGAAAACAAACTTGCCCGCGCTGCGGCGGAAAAGTTTCCGAAGCAGCAGTTCTTTATCGGCACCCAACAGCGCAGCCAGCGGGACCTCTTCCTGCGTGCCGTGAACATGGTCCGCAAAGGAATTCTCGGACCGATCCGCAAGGTGACCGCGGGAATCAACGGCAGTCCCAAGGGAGGGCCGTTTCCGATCGAAGAGCCGCCGAGAACGCTCGATTGGGAGATGTGGCTTGGCCAGGCACCCAAGGTGCCTTACCGCGAGAAGAGGTGCCACAACGAGTTCCGCTGGTGGTACGAATACTCAGGCGGCAAGTTCACCGACTGGGGCGCCCATCATGTAGACATCGCGCAGTGGGCGCTCGAGGAAGATTCGCTCGGCCGGGGCCCCACGAAGATCGACGGCACGGATGCCAAGCATCCGGTGCCCTTCAAGGATGGGTATCCCGAGGTCGATGACTGCTTCAACACCGCCAACGATTTTGCGGTGGCCTGCACGTTTCCGAGTGGCGTGGAGATGGTCGTGACGAGCCGTGGAAGCAACGGCATTCTCTTCGAGGGCGAGAAGGGGAGGATTTTCGTCAACCGGAAGAAGATCACCGGAACGCCGATCGACGAAGAATGGGACAAAGGACAGTTTACGGACGACGACGTCGTCGCTCTCTATAAGGGAAAGCCCTTCGAATCCCACAAGCGCAACTTCTACCGATGCATCCGCGAGGGGGGGCTGCCGGTATCGGACGTGTTCAGCCATGTGATCACCATGAACACGTGCCACCTCACCGCGATTGCCGCGCGGCTCGGCCGCACCATCACGTGGGATCCGGTACGGGAAACGATCACAGGCGACGACCAAGCCGCATCCTTCATGGCTCGTACGCCACGCGCGGGGTACGAGATCTCCCGGGTGTCGTGAGTGGTGACGAGAGGTGTCGGTCGCCGAGTGACCGAGTTGCTCGGCAACGTGAGGGAGGTGCTCATGACGAAGGTGGTAGTGGCGATCGTGATGGCATTCGCGGTGGAGGGGGTCGCGATGGCGGACCTCGTGCCAGCGATGATTTTTGCTGACCACATGATGTTGCAGCGAGACCAGCGGGTGCCCGTGTGGGGGCAGGCGGAGCCCGGGGCCACGGTCACCGTCTCCTTCGCGGACCAGTCCGTGGAAGTGAGAACCGATGACAACGGGCGTTGGCAGGCGATGCTCGAGGCAATGCCGGCGAGCGCCGAGGGGCGCGAAGTCGTGATCGTGTCGGGTGACACCAGGGTCGTGTTCAAGGACGTGCTTGTGGGAGAGGTATGGCTGGCCAGTGGTCAGTCCAACATGGCGTACATGGTCAAAGAGATGGCGGGCAAGCTGCCCGTGGCGAAGGCGATGGCAGACGCAGCGAATTTTCCTTCGATCAGACTGCGACGGGTCGGCGAGAAGGATGCTCCGGAGCCGCGCGAGGATTTAACGCGACGGGAAGCATGGGACGTGTGTCGCCCGGAGTCGGTCCAAAGGCATTCGGCGGTAGGGTTCGTGTTTGCCCGGAGGCTCCATGAGGAGCTGGGCGTGCCGGTGGCCGTCGTCGACACGGCATGGGGAGGCACCCCGATCGAAGCGTATGTTCCAGCAGAGGCCTTCGTCGGCCACCCGACCCTCGAGAAGCTCGCAGCACTCGCGCACGCGGGGGATATCGTAGGCATCAAGGGGATGCGCGGCGGAACCAACGTGCGGAACACGTCGTGGCTTCCCGGCGCGATCTACAACGGTCGGATCGCACCGATCAAGCCATTCGGAATTCGTGGCGCGATCTGGTACCAGGGGGAGTCCAACGCCGGCGAGGGGGAGGATCCTCGTGACTACGAGCAGAAGATGCGGGCCTTGGTCCGTGGTTGGCGGAGCGTTTGGGGGCGAAACGACCTTCCCGTGTATTTCGTGCAGCTTCCCCAGCATGGCTCCTATGCATGGCCGTACCTGCGGGAGGAGCAACGGCGGGCCAGCGACGAACCTGGCACGGGCATGGTCGTCACCTGCGATCTCGACGTGAACAACATCCATCCACCCAACAAGGTCGACGTCGGTGAGCGGCTCGCTCGGTGGGCCCTCGCGAAGGTCTATGACCGCGACATCGTGTTCAGTGGACCGACGGTTCGCGAGGTGCGCTTTGAATCGGGACGTGGAGTCGTCAGGTTCGACCACGCACACGACGGCTTGGCGGTCGGCCGCATGGCGGATGTGGGAAAGTTCACCAAAGACCCGAGCAGAACGCTCCAAGGCTTCGAGCTCGCCGGAGAGGACGGTGTCTGGCACGAGGCCACGGCGGCGATCGACGGCGAGAGCGTGGTGGTGACGAGCGCAGCGGTGCCCGTGCCGGTGGCGGTGCGCTACGCCTGCCGCCCGAGGGCGCCACGGCACCACAAGTGGAACCTCTACAACGGCGCCGGCCTGCCCGCCTCGCCGTTTTGCTCGGATTGGCAACGGATGGAGTACGACCCCAAACAGAATGGTCCGCGGAAGCAGTGACTACGGGCATCACGAGCAGTCCCAAAGAAGTCCTGCCCGTGCGGCGTTGATCTTCGCCACGATGACGCTGCTCTCGACCGTCGCTGATTGTCAACGACAGTGAGTCACTCGGGAAATTCCTCGTCGACGCTCTGGTTGCCGTAGATCGGAAGCTGCCGGTAGTAGACCTCGAGGATCATCGTGGCGAGCGATGTGCAGTAGAGTCGGCCCGCCGCATCCGGCCCGTGCCCTGCCTCGACCCCGTCGTACCAGCTTCCTGCCTCGTGGCCGTTCGTGGATTGGGAATCGATGAGCATTTTCTTCATCTTCGCATCCCAGGCGTCGAACGTCTCCTGGTCCATGTGGTGCATGATCTGCGTGGCGTAGTAATCGTAGTAGAGGTCTTTTGACGGCCCGGCCTTCGAAATTCTCTCGACGCCTGCTTGCAGCCCCGGATTGTCCTTTTTCCAGCCGAGATACATCCGACAGAGCAGGCCCACGGCCGACGTGCCGAGGCGGTTCCCGGGGCTCGTGTAGCCGTAGGTCGCGCCATACTCGTCTCCTTTGACGCTCTCCAGAAACTCCACGGCTTTCTTTACCGTCACCGGGTTGACTTCGAGATAGGCCATGTTGCCGCTCTTGAGGGCCATGATCTGCCAGCCCACCGCCGACGTATCGCCGGGCTGCCGTGGCGAGTAGCGCCAGCCGCCGCCTTGGGGATCTTGGGCCTGCATGATGAAGTTCAAGACGGCCTGCGTCGGAGCCGCAAGCCGTTGGTCTTGGGTCATCGCGTAACACTCGGAGAGGGCGATGCCGGCCAGACCTTGCGAGTAGAGGCTGCCGCTCTTGTCGTAGACCTTGCCGTTGCCGTTGCCGGCCTGCCGCACGAGAAAGGCGATCCCCGCCTCGACCTGTTTCGTGTGGGGGCCTTCTTGATGGGTGAAGCCGCGACCGAGAAACGGGAGAAGGGCCAGTGCCGTCGCCCCCGCACGGTCGTCCTTCTTCGACGTGCCGGAGTGCGAGCACTTTCCCATGCAACTCGGGCAGGCGGCGAGGTCAAACGACCAGCCGCCATCGGCCATTTGATGGATGGCGATCCACTTGAGCGCGCGATCGACGGCCTGGACGGCATCGGCCGGTGCCCGGTTCGCCGCTCGACGGCGGCCGTCGAGACCGCTCGCTGGCAATCCGTCTCGACCGATAGTCGCAAGCAAGCCTGCATCGGCAAATTGGCTGGCGAAGTCACCGAGGATCGCGCCCGCATCGGGTAGCGGCTCGAACGAATCGAGAAGGTGCCCGGCGTCTGGGACATTGATAGTGGCCGCCGCCTCGACGACCACGTTCGGCGCCGGCTCGACGTCGTCGACGGCCACGGTGTCGATGTCGGGAACGTCGATTTCCGTCGGCGGCTCTTCGACTTCGGATACCGACGACGTGATGATCGTCAGCTTCTGGGCGATCTCGACCTCGCTCACGATCAGCGCGAGCACGAGCAGCACGATCACATGCCCGAGCATGCTGACGGCCGAAGCTGTGTACGGACTCTCCGCGCGAACATGGGCAATCATGGAAACTTCCCCGCAAGAAGTTCGGCACGGCCATCACGGTGGCCACGTGCGTTTGTCACCAGGGAGTTCGTGGGCAGCCAGCCGGCTTATTCCGCGGGAAATGTCCCCCGCCGCACGAGGCGGCAGTTGCCGACCATGGGGAACCTCGGCTTCCCCATCGGTCGGCCTCGTGGAAAAAGGCCATGGAAGGCTCTTTCCAGGGACAGCCAGTCCCATTGCCCCGATTTATCGTGTATTTTTGAGGGTCTGCGCGGCCGGGTGTGTTTCCGGCCCTTTCCTGAACCTGCCTGGAGCTCCGTCATGGCCACTGCCTCGCGACCTGTCACCTCGAACGCCTTCGTCTCTGGCGCCGACGTGGTGGTCGAGGCCCTCGTTCGTCAGGGCGTGGACGTGATCTTCGCCTACCCGGGCGGGGCGAGCATGCCGCTCCACCAGGCGCTCACCCGCTACGGCGATCGCATCCGCACGATCCTGCCGCGGCACGAGCAGGGAGGAGGCTTCGCCGCCCAGGGGTATGCCCGCGTGACCGGCAAGCCGGGCGTGTGCATGGCCACGAGTGGCCCTGGGGCCTTGAACCTCGTGACGGCCATCGCCGACGCCAAGATGGACTCGATCCCGATGATCGCGCTGACCGGCCAGGTCGGCACGAGCGTGATCGGCACCGACGCGTTCCAAGAGACGCCGATCGTCGAGGTCTGCCGCAGCATCACGAAGCATCACTACCTCGTGACCGATGCCAACGACATCGCCCGCGTCATCAAGGAGGCGTTTCACATCGCCACGACCGGTCGTCCCGGCCCGGTCCTCATTGACCTCCCCAAGAACATCCAGCTCACCAACGTGGTGCCCGACTACGACGCGCCGCTGCAACTGCCGGGCTACCGCCCCGAGCCACCGGCACCGCGGCCCGAGCAGATCGCCCAGGTGGCCGCCGCGATCAAGCGGTCGAAACGTCCGGTGATTTATGCCGGTGGTGGCGTGATCTCGGGCGATGCTTCGGATGAACTGCGAGAGCTCGTCCGCAAGACCGGCATCCCCGTCACCATGACGCTCATGGGTTTGGGGGCCTTTCCGTCAGACGATCCACGTTCGCTCGACATGCTCGGCATGCACGGCAGCGTGTATGCCAACTACGCCGTCGACCAGGCCGATCTCTTGATCGCGATCGGCGTGCGGTTCGACGACCGCGTGACCGGCAAGGTGGCCGAGTTCGCCCAGCACGGGTTCATCGTGCACATCGACCTCGACCCCTCCGAGATCAACAAGAACAAGATCGTGCATGTGCCGATCGTGGCCGACGTCGAGGATGCCCTCCACGCCCTCAACAAGATCGTGGAAAAGCCGACGGCTTCGCTCGACGACTGGTACCGCCAGATCGACGAGTGGAAGCAAGAGGATCCGTTTTCTTACGACAGGGAGTTTCCGGGAATCCTGCCACAGCACGCCATCGCTGAGCTGTCTCGCCTTGCGGCCGATCGCGACACGATCGTCAGCGTGGGCGTGGGCCAGCATCAGATGTGGGCGGCCCAGTTCTTCAAGTTCAAAAACCCTCGAACGTGGCTCTCGTCGAGCGGCCTTGGCACGATGGGGTTTGGACTGCCCGCGGCGATGGGTGCCAAGGTGGCAAGCCCCGACTCGCTCGTCGTCGACATCGACGGCGACGGCAGCATCCTCATGAACATCCAGGAGTTTGCCACCTGCAAGACCGAAAACATCCCGGTCAAAGTTTTGCTGCTCAACAACCAGCACCTCGGCATGGTGGTGCAGTGGGAGGATCGCTTCTTCAAGGGGAATCGGGCCCATACCTACCTGGGTCCCATCGACAATCCTGAAGCCTGCGGCCAGGGCGACGGCATTTCTCCGGAATGCCGCTACCCCGACTTCGTCGCCATCGCGAAGGGGTTTGGATGGCACGCCGAAACGATCGTCGAGAAGGCAGATCTCGTGCCCGCCCTCGAACGGCTCATCAATGCCCCCGGACCGGCGATCCTCGACGTGCAGGTGCCTTACCAGGAGCACGTGCTGCCGATGATTCCCTCAGGCATGACGGTCCGAGAGCTCATCAAGCGGTAAGCTCCGTAGCCTCGCTTCTCCACCGTAGCCCTGTTCTTCCGAAACAGGGTCTTGCACGTGCAGCAGCGGCAGACCCGGTCACGGAGTGACTGGGCTACGGTGGGTCAGAACGGCGAGCCGCTGTCGGAAGCGCCGAACGGCGTTTCGGTAGCCGGCGGCGTTGGCTCAGCAGGGATCGTTGGCGTGCCAGGGGCGGGCACCGGCGGCTCGGCTCCCGCCGGTTCCGAAATCGCTTCGATCGCCGCGAGCGCCGCCTTGACGGACGCTTCGTCGGGAGTCGTTTCGATCGCAATTCCTTGGGAACGCAGGACGGTCGCCAGTTCGATCGCTTTCGCGGCCGCGTCGCCGCTGAGGGCGCTCGCGATACCCGCATCCTTGGAGCCTTCGGGCTGGATCGCATCGGCAAGGGAGACGAGCCGCCAGGCATTGCGGCGGCAGGCCCTTTCAGGAACGGCGTCCGGGTCGACGGGTCGGACGCCAAGTTGTGGGGCACCGCCATCAGCGCCGCCGGGAGCAGGCTCACCACCAAAGATTCCGCCGCCAAGGAGTCCCCCGCCTGCTGGTTCCGCCATGGGCTGGGGGGGAGGCGTCATGAGTCCAGCTGCCCCGCCGGGCGCCGCATTGTCGACGACACCGCTGAGCTGCTTCGCAAAACGTCGTGCCTCCGCTTCGGCGAGGTCGCCAGCGAGCGCCGCTGTCGCAAGCCAGCTAATCTGAGCCACCGTCGCCGTCAGGTCTGGAGCTGAACCAGGCTTCACGAGCCGTCCGAGGGCGATGGCAGCTCGGATGCGCAGATCCAAATCAGCCTTCGAGTCGGCGAGTATTTTCGACGCGGCCTCGATCACCGCAGGCGTGGTTTCGACGCTCGGGGCCAGATCAAAACAGCGACTGATGAGCCAGGCCACCGCACGGGGATCCCCTGCCGGCGGCTGCGTGATGATGCTCGTGACGACTGGACCGACGGTCTTGGCAAACGCAGGTTCACTGCTGCGACCATCGTTCACTTGAACGACAAGCCCGGCCATCGCGGCCACACGAATTGCCAACGGGAGCTTGGCGTCGCCGGCGGCCTTTGCGAGTGGCTCGACGCTCCCCGGCCACGCCTTCCGATCTGCAGCGATGAGATCGCCGAGCAGGACCATGGCATTCACACGAACGACGATGTCCTGACTTTCATCCGCTGCCAGGCGGACCATGGTGTCGGCGGTGATCGCGTTGATCGCGTCGAACAGTTTCGGGTTGGTCGTGCCCCGCGTGGTGATGTCGCGCATCCGCTGCCGAACCTGGGCGATCGTGGAGCGATTCGCGGGCTTTTGGAGCTGGGGAAGGATGATGCGTTCGAGAATCGCCCGCTGGGCGACATCGAAGGTGCCCTCGCCGAGAAACTGGGTGTAGTTTCGGGTCTCTTCAGACTGCTCCACCTTGGACCAGGTGTCGTAGCCCTGGCCGTAGCCGAGTCCGGCGTGCCCTGCCGCGACCCAGCAGAGCAGGGCAAGCCGGAAAGCGGGAGGCGAAAAACGGAGGGCTGATGCCATGGGAAGGTTCCTGTCTTGGGAAAGGCCGCTTCGGGACGGTGTCACTTGGGACGCTTTCCGTCATCCGGAACATCCTCACCCGGTCGGAAGAGTGTGCTTCGATACTTCCTGATGGGTAGTTCGGAATCCGCGGCTCGAACGACGTCAAACTCGCCGTCTGGTCGAAGGAAGAGCATTTCGAGTGGTTCGACCGGCCGCGGGTTCTTGGTCGACGTCCGTTCCTCCTGCTGGCCGCGCACGTCGACGAGCAGACGGTCAGTCGTCACTGGCTGGCCGAAGTGCCGTGTGTCACTCGGCTTGTTGAGCGACGGATCGACGTTCGCCTCGCCACCCGGTGCCGTCACGACCGATCGCAGGGCGTAGTTGCCGTTCTCGTCCGACTTTGCCATGACGATCACCTCCACGTTGTCGTCCCTCACGCGGAGTTTCCTCGCGGCGTCGCGTGGCATCGTGCGGGCCAGAACCCGCACCGGGTCGGGCACGCGGACGGTTGGCGTCTCGGGACTGTAGTCTGCCAAGAGGAAGTCGCCCTTCGTGATGTCGACGTTCGCGACGTGCTGGGGAGCGAGGTTGACGTTCGGATTACGAAGCGCGAATCGCATCCGGTAGCGATACTCGGCACCTGGCACCACGCCCAGGTCGACGAAACGGAAAAGCCGATTCGAGGCGAGGTCGACCGGAGCGACGACGCCTTCTTGGGGTGCCCAGCCTCTTCCCCCCTGCCGCCCGTCATCGGCGAGTTGGACGGGCTCCGGTGCCGGATCCTTCCGCGTGTCGGTGACTTCCCCCTTGTCATCGACAAACTCGATTTCGAGCAAGCGAGCGACGGGCGTCACGCCGACCTGGTCGACGCGCACCAGCAGGTTGCACGGCCGGGATTTGGTCAGGTCAAAGGCAAGCCTTCCGCCGTACTCCTCGCTCGTCGCAAACACGAGGGTGGCAACCTCGCCGATCGTCCCAAGACCGGTGGCCGCGGCTCCGTCGGGCGGGCGGACTCCGAACCGGTGCAGCCGTGCACTCTTTTGCACCTTGGAGTCGGTGTCGAGCACGACACCCGTGAGGCGAACCTGCTTCCCGACATAGTTCGCCGGCTTGGCGACGATGTCGGGAAGTTTGACGGCCGGCACAGGCCCTTCCTCACCAGGCTGATCCGAACCCTTTTGAAGCCGTTCGCGCATTTCGGGGATGAACCAGGGATGGATCGCTTCCTCTCCCCAGGGCCGGTCCACCCGGGCCGGAAGTGCCGCGGCATACTCGATTTCGGTCTCACCCGGTTGGAGAAAGAATCCCGCCGGAAGCTGTTCTGTGTGAAGCGGTGGCCCGTCAGGTGCCGCGGCGGCAGGTCCCCCAGGCACGCCTCCCGGGTTTTCGTTCAACCGCGACACGTTGACCAAGCGCAGACGCTCCCAGCGCGGCTCGGCGCCGGGGACGATGCGGGCACGCTCGACGATGTAGTCGGCCCAGCGGGGGGTGTCGCGTCGCGGGTCACGGTAACTGACATTCGCAAAACGGTTCGCGAACTCCTCTTGCTGCTTCTGCGTCGGAATCAGACCGGTCACGATGACGAATGGCGCGATCCGGCCAGGACCGACCGGCTCATCCTCGGGAACATCGGCCACCATGGGGCCGGCGTGGGCGTCGATACCGAAGCCCGGGCCTTCGCCTTCAGGTGGTGTCGTGCCGCGGGGGGCAGGACGCCGCGGGGGAGTTCGCGTCGGCGGAGGTGGCGGCGGTGGGGCAAGCGGCTGCGCCGGTCGGGCGACCCTCCCGCGCTCTTTGGCCGTCGGGTCGACGAATACGGCGATGCCGGCAATGGCTTGCAGGTCGGAAATCGGAAACACTTCGGGCTTGGTGCGCTTCGTCAGTTCGGCATACATGGGCCGATCGAAGACGAGCGGCCGCGACGGTGCATCGGCAAGCTTGACCTGCTGCGGGCGCCACGGGTCGACCCGCGGGGCCAACGGAACGACCCGAGGCACTTTGTCGTCGCGCACACTGCCCGAGGCGTCGATGTGTTCCGCGGCCTGACGGGCAAGGCCCTCGACAGCCGCCGGCGTACGCGTGCTGTCGACACCATGCACGCGGGTCGCACTCACACCCCACCAGATCATGAGCAGGGCAAAGGCCCCAAAGAGGGCCACGACCACTTTCTCGCCGTGGTTCACAAAAAACGAACCAGCGGCAGCCGGACTGAACGAGGGCGCCTTCATTCGACACCTCCGGGAACGCCTTCGGCGGGAGCCTCGCCACCTCCGAGTGGCTTCTCATCAGGGGGCGTGGCAAGGCCCACTGTTCCCCGCAGCTCAACCGTGACATCGTACGGACGTCGTCGGCGGCCAAGCGGGTCTGCGGAGGCATCTGAATGGCCACCCGGGGAAGCAGAAAAGCCACCCCCCATCCCTTGTCGGCCGGGATTGATCCGCACCTGCCGCACGTCGATCGGGATCGGGTTCTTGGCAAGTTCTTCGATGAGCAGGTCGATCTTCCGCTGGTCCATGACGACCCGCAGGGTGAACGGCATCAGGTGAACCATCGTCGCATCCTTCGCGGATTTGAGGGCTGCCGCCGTAAGGGGCTTGCCCTCGAAGTCGACATAGATCCACTCACGAAGCGCGTCGTCAGGTGACGAGGCTACCACCGGGGCGCCGTCGGCATCGACCGCCCCTTCGCCTCCCTCGGCCCCATCCACCGGGGTCGGCGCGGGACTTGTTTCAACCGCGCCTGACGTGCTGAAGCGCGGATGCGATGGCCGTCCGACAGGAGCCGCACCGGTTCCTCCTACGGCCATCGCTTCTTCGCCGAGCGCCTGCGTCGCGGTCGGGCTGGACTTCCACAAAACACGGCTGCCACCTTGCCCCCCGGGAGCCTCCTCCGCCGCGGGGTAGCCCACCGCCAATTCTTCGACCGATGTGATCGTCGCGTTGAACGCGCCGGTGGCACCCTCGTTCAGCTTGCGCACGACGTCGCAAAAGACACCGTACACCCAAATCTCCTCTTGGGCGAGCTGCACCTGCGCCGTGGAGGGTTCCTGCGCCCAGGTAAAGGACGTCAACAACCGCTTCTGGTCCTCCGCTTTCCACACGAGCGGGTCCTGCGTGAGCGAGGCCTCGGGGTTCTCCATGTCTTCGGCCAGGCCTGCGCCGGCCAAACGGGTCGCCCCAGTTCCTCCCGGAGCCTCTTGCATCAAGTCCTTGCAACCCATCCGACCCGGAAGTTTGCGCACGATTTCAGGGACGGTGTTCTGGTATCGCTGGAGCAAGTTTGCTGGCAGCCGGCTTTGGCCTCCCTGCTCCACGGCCTGGATGGCTGCAAGGAAATCTTGTCCAAGGTCCGGCGGCCACGATCGCAGCGGCTGCTGGCTCGTCCAAAAGAGCTGCCACTGGTCGAGGATGTCGGCACGGAGCTTTTTCGTTCGATTGTCAACCGCTTCGACCCACGTGGAATTCGGATGGTCAGGCTCGCTCTGAATGGCCCGAAGCGCCGAGGTATGGCCGTCGATCGTCGACTTCTGAGACTGGATTTTTTGTCGCAGACCGGCGTTCGCCGAAAAGACGCTCGGGAGCAACACGAACGGCACGATCGCCGCCAGGATCCAAAAGTGGTACTTCAAAAAGCCGTCGACATACGGCTTGGCGGAGTCGGGGATCTGCACCATGACGAATCTCCTCCGCTCAAAATTCGGGGGTGGCTTGGGCTGGAGGCGGCGCGGCCGGCCGTGGCGAACCGCCAGGCACCGTGGGCTGCCACACAAACTGAAGCGTGAAGCGATACTGCTTGAGCTCGAGCCCCTGGTCTTGGTCTGGGGGTGTTGCGGCGGTGGCAACCTGTTGATCCGCCCCCGTGCCCACCGGCTGCGGCGTGGTTTTGACACGCACCGTCACGATCGGCGTGCGTTGCACGATCACAGGGAAGCCGATGCCCAAGTCCTTGACACTAACCTTCTGGCCCGCCTTCGGTCCGGCTGAGACCGTGACCGGGCCGGCGTCTCCGAGCAGGCCCCGCACGAGCGTTTCGCGCACGTACTGTTCGCCTTCCTTCGGCTTGTGGCGATCCTCGTTGTGGAAATGGTGGCCCACGATCTGGACGACCCAGCCCGGGCCGGTCGGTCCGGTTGCCAGCGAGTTTTGAGCGGCGCCGGCAGGGGGTGTGGCACCGTCCACCGGTGGAGGCGCTTCGGATGGATCGCCCCCAGCCGCCGGATCGGCAGCCGGTGGAGGAGGTGCCGCCGAGACGTTCTTGCCGGCGGCGGCGAGTGTTTGTCGCCAATCGCGGTCGACGCCCTTGAACCATTTGGCGAGGTCGGGCACATACTCCATGTCGAACGACTCGACGTGGATTTCATTGCGATCCGCCGGATTGTCGGGCACGCTGCCTTCGGGGTCGAACGGCAACAGCTCGCCGACGGCCCGCACCAGATCGAGCGACTGGAAGCGTCGCTCGTGCACGTCGACAAGATACCGCTCCCACGCCGCCGTCGCCTGCAGACGCGAGGCGGATTCGTCAAAGGCCGTCTTCACCGTCATCGACCGTTGCTTGGTGGCGTCCGAAGTCGAGAACGCATTCTGATAGCTTTCAGGATGGTAGCTGGCCGCGGCGACAAACCACCCTGAAAAATTCAGCAGACCAGCCGCCAGCAACGACAAAAGTGCCGCCACCATCCACGGCCGCTTGGCCGCGATGATGCGATCCCGGGCAATCTCGCGCGGCAGCAAATTCGTTCGGATGGCCGCGCCGCCTGTCGCCTGAAGAGCGAGGCCATAGGCGACGGCAAACCCCATGCGGTTCTCGCGGAATGCCGGGGCCGAGAGAACCGGCCCCTCGAGGGCACTGAACTTCTCGAGCCGATGAACCTCGAGTTGAAGCTGTTTCGCGACGAAATCGGAGAGGCCGCGGAGCTTGGCCGCATTGCCCAGGAGATAGACCTTCCCGATCTTGGCCGTGCGGTCGGATCCTGAAAAGAAGTTGAGCGAACGCTGAAGCTCGGCGGAGAACTGGTTGAAGACCGGGCGCATCGCCTTGAACACGGCCTTGGGGTCGGTCGCGCGAATCGCGTTGCGCTTTTCCTTCTCGGCCTTCGCGAACGTGTATTTGAGATCCTGCACGATCGCCTTGGTGAAACTGCCGCCGCCGATCGGCATGCTTCGCTGCCAGATCTTGAAGCCGTTGGTGATGACCAGGTCGGTCGAGTCGACGCCCATGGTCACCAGCACGACTGACGCGGGCGGGTTGTCTGGATCGAGCGTGGATGGATCGGGAAGGAGGTCGAACATGACCACGTTGGCAAGCGCAATGGGCGCGAGCTGGAGCGTGTCGACCTCGATGCCAGCCTCGTCGAAGGGCGCCAGCGCTTTGGCAACCTGCTCGCGCTTCATGGCGAAGAGGGCGACCTCCGCGTCCATGACGAAGCCCCCCTCCTCGATACCGGAACCGAGACGTTGCCAATCCCAGACGACCTGGTCCAACGGGAAGGGAATCTGCTGGTTGGCTTCGTACTTGACGATGTCGGGAATCTTCTTCGCCTCGAGAGGCGGGAGCTTGATGAACTTCGCGAGGCCCGATTGCCCCGGGGCCGACACGGCCACGCGGTCGCCGACAAGCTGATTGCGCGACACGAACTCGGCCAGCGCCGCCCGCACCAGCTCGGGCGCATCGGCCTCGGGCTGCGTGAGCATCATGGGATACTCGATGCAGTCGTAGGACTCGGCGATGAGCTTGCGGGGATCGCTCGGTGACAGCCGGCACCGCAACGCCTTGAGGCTGCATTTGCCGATATCGATTCCCCAGACGTACTGACTGCTGGCCATGGAGCCGTGGAGTTCCCGGTGAAAAGAGCCTTGCCTGCGGGAGCCAGAAAGCGGG
This sequence comes from uncultured Candidatus Kuenenia sp., assembly GCA_964498325.1. Lineage (GTDB taxonomy): Bacteria > Planctomycetota > Planctomycetia > Pirellulales > UBA1268 > QWPN01. The sequence continues at coordinate 9,423 of CAZCHF010000006.1, read as the reverse complement.
CCCTCTCCGGTCAATCGTAGGAACGGCCGCGAGGGGGTGTCAAACGGCTACGGGCATCTTCGGCAGGCTTCCTGGCGGCGACCATCACTTCAATCGTTACACTCCTCACCATGCCTCCCCGATCAGTTTTGGTGTTCCTGCCCTGCCACTCGCTCGAAGACTTTCCCGTGTGGCTCGATGAGGACGACGCCGATGCCGTTTTGGCCTCGTGGACGGCCGCCTGGCATCCGGCAGTGATCGCGGCGGCAGGCAGCCGGCCCGAGTATGCGAGCGTCGATCTGCCGCCGCCGAGTGAAGCTCGTGTCGGAATCGTGCCGCCATTTTGCGACGACCGCTTTTCGACGCAAGCGAGCCCGGACGACACCGAGCGGTGGGTGCGCGGTGTGGTCGGAATGGACGCGGCAGTCTTGGCCGCCACGGCGGTCTTGGGGATTGCCGCCGATGCCACCGAGGAGCTTCCTGGCGCCGCCCATGCCGAGAAGTTCTACGCGCTCGGCTTGGCGACGCTTCTCGCCGAGCTCATCGCCTGTCGCATGCGGACGTCGGCCGACCTCGACTCGACCGGGTTCGATGCGGCGGTGATCGCGGCTGCCGAAGCGGCCGTCCGAGGGGACGACGACGGTGTGCGGCAGCGCCTCGACGAAGCCTTCGCGTGTCTTGAATCGTCGCGTGCCCGTTACTACCCGGTCGACTCGTGGGTGATCGATCTTGTGCTCGTCGCACCGAGCATTGCCGGCACCATGCTTCTCGAAGCGATTGCAAGCCCGGTGCCGGTGGCCGTGATCGCGACGGGGCAAACGATCAGGAAGCTTGCCGGCCAGGCGCCCGAGGCTGTGGCGGCTTTGCGCGATGCAGTCGCAGCCGGTCGGGTGGAAGCCTGCGGCGGTCGCGACGACGAGCGGCCGCTCGATCTCCAGACGCCCGAATCGATCGTGGCCTCGTTCGAAGCGGGCCGTGGGGCCTGGCAAGAATGCCTCGGGGTTCATCCTGCTTGCCATGCCGCGATCACCGGCGGAGCGTCGGCCATCATGCCGCAGGTGCTCGCAGGCTTTCACGCCACGTCTGCAATCTGGAGCCTCTTCGATGGCACGCCCCTTCCCGATCCGGGTGGAAGCCGCCTGCACTGGGAGTCGGCCGGCAGGAGCGTGGAAGCGATCGCGCGGCCGCCCCTCGATGCAAGCCGGAGCGCAACGGTGCTCCAGTTGGCCGACACGATCGGCGACGCCCTCGACCACGATCACACGGCCGTCATCCAGTTCGCATGCTACGCGGGTACGGCTTCCCGTTGGCACCGCTTGGTGCGAATCATCGCGAGCCGGTGCACCCTTTTGGGCACGTTCGTGACGCCGACCGAACTGGTGAACCGCTCGGCGGGCACCGGGATCGACGCGACGTTCGAACCTGATGCCTTCGTGCCCACGCCGCCGACGGAGCACGGCGACGATGATCCGGTGGGCGAAACGGCCGGACATATTCGCGAGGAAGCTCGAAGGCTCGCCGCCGCGGGAGATGCGATCGCCGTGTTCGTGAGCACCCGTACGGCGACGTCACTTCTCCCGCCAAGTCCTCCGCCGGCGCGCCGCCCCGAGGCCAAGGCCGGCTGGCTCGCGCGGATCACCGGTCGGCGGCGGGACGACGACGTACGGGCGATCGACAATGGCTTCATTCGGCTTGTCGCCCATCCTCGCACCGGCGGCATTCTTTCGCTGCGACGGCCTGCTGATCGGGGCAACCGCGTTTCGCAGCAACTCGCCGTGCGATCGACGGCGGCCCTCGACGGGACCGTCTGGTCGTCGCCGGAAGATCGGGGCCTGTGGACCCGGATGGAAGCCGAGCGCATCGACCGTGAGGGTGGGCTTGGCGATGGTGCCATCGTCAGTCAGGGCAGACTAGTCGACGCTTCTGGCAAACCGGCGGGAACGTTTCGGCAACGGATGACACTCGTACCGGGCATGGCGCTGGCCATGCTCGAGATCGACGTGACCCTCCCGCAGCCTCTTCCAGGCCCTCTCTTCGAGTCGCATGTCGCCTCGCGATTTGCGTGGCACGAGAATGAAGATGTCGAGATCTTCCGCAGCCTTCATCTCCAATCGGTGGCCACGGAAAGGACTCGCTTCACCGCGCCGCACTTCATCGAGATCGTTCCGTCGCTCGCGCGGACGGGGCCGGGGAGTGGTGGGGTCATGATCCTGACCGGCGGCCTGCCTTGGCATGTTCGGTCGAGCGACCATGTGCTCGACTGCGTGCTGGCAGGCCGCGGCGCCGTGACGGCATCGGTCCGGCTGGCCGTGGGGCTCGGCGTGGAACGACCGTGGGATGCCGCCATCACCGTGGCTGCGGGGGGAGTGCCAGGAGCTCCGGTGGCCGTACCGGGCAATGTCCGATTGGGGGCAGGTCCGCCGGGATTTGCCGGTGAGCGGTCGGAGAGCCTGTGCGTTCGTGTATTCGAATCGGCCGGCCGTGCCGGAGACATTCGGATCGAATGGAGCCGCTCTGTCGTACGGGCCGTGGCGTTGGATTTCGAGGGAAGGCCGCTACCAGACGTGCCCGTTGCGGTGGATGGCCACGCGACCGTAGTGTTTCTCGACCGCTACCAATGGCTCAGTCTCGCCCTCGAGTTCGAGCAGACGCGAGGTTCTCCATGATCGTGACGCTCGACGGCCCCGCCGGTGCCGGCAAAAGTTCTGCGGCCCGTGCCCTTGCCTTGCGGCTCGGGTGGTGCCATCTCGACACCGGAGCCATGTATCGCGCGGTGGCCCTCATGGCCCTCGAGCGGCAGGTGCCACTCGATGACGCGCCGCAGTTGGCGGCGCTCGCCGAGAGACTCGTGATCGAGTTTCAAGGTGACCGGGTCTTCGTGGGAGGCCGTGATGTCTCGGCAGAGATTCGCACCGAGCGGGTGACGCAGGCGACGCGTCCTGTGGCCGACACGCCGGCCGTCCGGGAAGCCATGAAACGGATGCAGCGGCGGCTCGCGGAAGGGCTCGACGTCGTGACGGAAGGGCGCGATCAAGGCTCGGTCGTGTTTCCCCACGCCGAGCTCAAGGTATTCATGACCGCGTCGCCTGAGGAGCGGGCAAGGCGAAGGCACTGCGAGGAAGTTTCCAGAGGTGCAACCACCTCACTGGAAGCGGTCCTGCGGGCGCAAACGCGGCGAGACGAGGGGGATCGTGTGCGGCCTGTGGGTGCGATGCGGCCAGCCGAGGATGCCGTGATCCTCGAGACGGACGGTCTCAGCGCGAGCGAGGTCGTCGATCGCCTTGTCGAGCTCGTGGCCGCGCGGAGGGTGGAGCAGCCGGGATGAGCGGAGCTGTCATCATGCCCCCTGACGGAGCCCCTTCGGGCCACTCGCTGTTTGGCCGGATCCTGTATGCGATCCTGTGGGTGCTTTGCCGAACGCTCGGGGTGAGCGTGCTCGGCTTTCGGCACCGGTTCGCCGAGCCTCTCCCGAGCAAAGGAGGCCTGCTCATCTTGTCGAGCCACCAAAGCCATCTCGATCCGCTCCTGTTGGGCCTCGCCTGCGACCGAAGGCTGTCGAGCCTCGCGCGGAGTTCGCTGTTTCATTTCAAACCGTTCGCGGCTGTGATCACGGCGCTCGACGCGGTGCCGATCGACCGTAACGCCTCGATGGTGACAGCGATGAAGGCGATCATCGCTCGGCTGAAGGCCGGAGGCGCGGTGACGATTTTTCCGGAGGGATCACGCACGGCGGATGGCCGCCTCGGCGAGTTCAAGCCCGGGTTCTCGGTGATCGCGAAGCGTGCCGGCGTTCCGATCGCACCGGTGGCGATCGTGGGGGCGTATGAGTGTTGGCCACGCACCCGCATGCTTCCGCGGCCGGGTCGGATCCGGCTCGAGTTCGGTCCGCTCATCACGGCCGAGGAAGTGGCGAAGCTCAGCGACCGTGAGCTCTTCGACGAATGCGTGCGTCGCATCCGCGAGTGCGACGAGCGTGCCCGTGCGGCGCGTGACGCCGTTACCGCGTGAGCTCCTGCTCCAGGAATATCCAGGAGAGGGCATCCATGAAAGCCTGCTGACGGTTGTCGGCCGCCCCGCCGTGGCCTCCCTCGATGTTCTCGTAGGAGAGGACGCTCTTGCCGTATTCGAGGAGTCGCGCCGCAAGCTTGCGAGCATGGCCAGGGTGCACGCGGTCGTCGCGTGTGGACGTCGTGAGCAAGAGCGGTGGATAGTCGCGGTTGGCCCGCACGGTGTGGTACGGCGAGAAGGTTTGGATGAAGGCCCACTCCTCGGGCAGGTCGGGATTGCCGAACTCACCCATCCAACTCGCGCCTGCCAAAAGTTTGTTGTAGCGACGCATGTCGAGCAGCGGCACCTGGCAGACCACCGCGCCGAACAGGTCGGGTCGCATGGCATACATGTTGCCCACGAGGAGCCCGCCATTGCTGCCTCCCTTCACGCCAAGCTGCCTTGGAGTGGTCACCTTTCGCGCGACAAGATCCTCAGCGACGGCGATAAAATCTTCGTAGGCCTTGTGGCGATTCGCCTTGAGGGCAGCCTGGTGCCAGGCGGGGCCAAACTCGCCCCCGCCGCGGATGTTGGCGATGACGTAGACGCGGCCTTTCTCGAGCCAAGCTGCACCAGCCGCCGGGGCGTATCCGGGCACCAGCGGAATCTCGAAGCCGCCGTAGCCGTAGAGGAGCGTCGGCGTCCTGCCGTCGCTGGGCAGATCCGCAGGCCCGATCTGAAAGTAGGGAACGCGCGTGCCGTCCTTCGAGATGGCTTCATGCTGCGAAACCGTCAGGCCCGCGGCATCGAAGAACGTAGGCGATTTCTTGATGGGCTCAGGGAGCGTGCGGCCACCCAAGGCCGCCGTGCCCATCGAGAGCGTGGTCGGTTCCAGCGGCGTGGCGGTCGTCAGGAAGTAGTCGTCGCTCTCGATGTCGTCGACGGCCCCGACGCTGGCGGTCGCCACGGGTGGCACGCCGGGCAGCGGTGACCGGTGCCACGTTCCGTCCTGCCACGTGAGCACGAACAGACGGCTGCGAACGTTGTCGAGCGTCGTGAGCAGGACATGATTTCGCGTCGGCGAATACGCGACGAGAGACGTGCGCGGGCCAGGCTCGAAGAGCACATGAAAGCTCCGATCGCCGCCCAGGAACTTCTCAAAGTCGATCGCGAGAAGACTTCCGGCGGCATATGGCTTCTCGCCAGCCGCCCAGTCGCTCCGCAGTTCGATGAAGAGCCATTCGCGATGGACGCCCGCATTGGCGTCGTCCGGCTTTTGGATCTTCACGAGCTGACCGTCGCGCCTGAGAAACAGCTCGCTCGTCCAGAACGTGACCTGGCGCGACACGAAATCCCGTTCGAAGCCTGGCGTTCGATCGCTCCATGCCCCGACCGACATGTCGTCGGGTTTCCCCTCGTACACGAGTTTGGCGTCGGCCAGCTTCGTGCCGCGGGTCCACTCGCAGACCGTCCGCGGATACCCGGAGGTCGTCAGGGACCCTGGCCCGAAATCGGTCGCTACAAAAAGGCTGTCGTGGTTCCGCCATGCGACGCGGCTCTTGGCTTCGGGGAGTTCGAAGCCACCGGCCACGAACGCCTTCGATTCAAGGTCAAACTCGCGGACGACATCGGCGTCGGCACCGCCCCGTGAAAGCGACACGAGACACTTTTTGTCATCGGGCTCGAGGACCGTGGCGCCATGCCAGACCCAGTTTTCCCCTTCGGCTTTGCCGAGCGCGTCGACGTCGAGCACAGTCTCCCACGCCGGCTCGGCCTTGCGGTACTCCTCGAGGGTCGTCCGTCGCCAGATCCCGCGTGGGTGCGATGCGTCTCGCCAGAAGTTGTAGTAGTGGCTACCGATTCGCGACACGAACGGAATCTTTTCCTTCGAGTCGAGGATGCCGAGCAACCGCTGCTCGAGTGCCTTGAAGGCATCGCCCGTCGCGAGCGCCGTGACCGCCTCCTCGTTGCGTGCCCGCACCCATTCGAGCTGTTTTTCTCCCTGAACCTCTTCGAGCCAAAGATAAGGATCGGTTGGTTCGGGGGCGGTTTCAGCGGCAAGTGTTGTTGACGGCATCAGGGCGCAAAGGCTCCAGGTGAGAACGTGGCAAAACGTTGACCGTAGCGAGGAAGCACTCGCGTCCCATCGCCGGCGTAGAAAGCCAGCGCAGCCCGGAGGGCGAAGCGCAGATTTCTCCGAGAGAGCGAAGGCCATGGATGGCCGTAGCGAACGTCCGGCCGACGGGACGCGAGTGCTTCCTCGCGGACCATGCCGGCAAACGTCAACTCCCATGAGGCACCTCACGTCCGCACGTGCCCGGTGCCCGTGACGACATATTTGTACGTCGTCAATTCCTTGACCCCGCAAGGCCCGCGGGCATGGAGCTTGTCGGTCGAGATGCCAATCTCGGCGCCGAGCCCCATTTCCCCACCGTCGTTGAACCGCGTGCTCGCGTTGATCATGACCGCCGCCGTGTCGACCCGCGACGCAAACCGCCGGGCGGCTGCGTCATCGCTTGTCACTATGGAATCGGTGTGGCGCGAGCCATAGCGGTTGATGTGATCGATCGCGGCATCCAGGGAATCGACGACAGCCACCGAGATTTTGGGCCCGAGGTATTCCGTGGACCAATCGGCTTCCGTGGCCTCGCCCGCGGACGGCACAAGTTTTCGAGTGGCCATGTCGCCGACGATCTCGACGTGGTGGGCTGCCAACCGCTCGGCGATGACCGGGAGAAAACGGTCGGCGACGTCGCGGTGAACCAGCAGCGACTCGGCGGCATTGCAGACACCCATCCGCTGGCACTTGGCATTCACGGTGATCGACTCGGCCATCGCGAGATCGGCGGCGCGATCCACGTAGACATGGCAGTTGCCGGTGAAGTGTTTCAGGACAGGCATCCGAGCTTCGGCGCATACGCGCCGGATGAGTCCTTCCCCTCCGCGCGGGATCGCGACATCGATCAGGTCGTCGAGTTTCAAAAATTCGCCGACGGCTTCGCGGTCCGGAATGTCGACGAGTTGGACCGAGTCTTCGGGCAGGCCCGCTTCGGTGAGTCCGGCTCGCACGCTCGTCACGATCCGCGCACTCGATGCGGAAGCTTCCTTGCCTCCGCGAAGAATGATCGCATTGCCGCTGGCCAAGGCGACGGCCGCGGCGTCGGCGGTCACGTTGGGACGCGATTCGTACACGAAGAAGACGACGCCAAGGGGTACGCGGATCTTGCGGATGACGAGGCCGTCAGATCGCGTGGTTTCTTCGAGCACTTCTCCGACCGGGTCGGGTTGGGCGGCGACGGCCTCGAGGCCCTTGGCAATGGACTCGATTCGGGCGGGGTCGAGGGTGAGGCGGTCGATCGCCGCGGCGGTGAGCCCGAACGACGGGGCGGCTGCGACGTCTTTTCTGTTGGCCTCGAGAATGGCGGCGGCATCGGCACGGATGCGTGTGGCGGCCGCTCGCAACGCGGCAGCTTTGAGCGGCCCGGGAATACCGGCGAGATCGATCGATGCCGTTCGGGCGCGTTCCGCGATCCTGCGGCAGTGGGCGGCGATGGTTGTCTCGGGGGGGGCGGCGAGGGGAGCAGTGGCCATGCGGGGCTCCGGGCAGGGGGTCAAACTACGTTGTATCCTACCCATATCGGTTCCGCTCCTCGATCCAACTAAGGTTCTGACTATGTCGCATGCCGTTGCCAGCCGTCGTTCCTTTCTTGCCACCTCGGCTTTGACGTGCGGTTCCGCCGTCCTTGCAGGCAGCGGTTCAGTGTTCAACCGCGCGGCCGCCAAAGAACCGCTGCCACTCACGCTCGGCATTCAGATGTATTCGCTTCGGAACTTTCCGATCGACCAGGCACTCGACATGGTCAAGGCACTCGGCCTCACGCGCGTCGAGTTTTATCCCCAGATGCTTCCGGTCACTGACGATGCCGCGAGGATCGCCGCGTTCAAGAAGAATCTCGCTGACCGGGGCCTCACGCTGTCGGGCTACGGCGTGAACGGCTTCGGAAAGAATTTCGAGGCCAGCCGTAAGGTGTTCGAGTTTGCCAAGGCGATCGGCACCTCGATCATCCTGGCCGACCCCACTCCTGAATCGTTCCCGAACCTGGACGAGCTCGTGAAAGAGTTCGACATGCGGATCGCGATCCACAACCATGGGCCGAAGCACCGCTACAACAAGGTGCTCGACGTGGTGTCGGCCATCGAAAAATACGACCAGCGGATCGGTGCGTGTGCCGACCTTGGCCACTATCTCCGCTCGGGCGAGCGGCCGATCGACGTGATCAGGGCCCTCGAAGGGCGTCTCTACGGCATTCATCTCAAGGACCATGCCGAGATGAAGGAGAAGGCCAAGGGGGTGATCCTGGGCAAGGGACTCATTGACGTGCCGGCCGTCATGGAAGCCCTCGTGGCCGTGAAGTTTCCTGCGGATGGTTCGCTCTCGCTCGAGTATGAAGAGAACGCCAAGGACCCGATGGCCGACCTGAAGGAGTGCGTGGCCGCCGCCCGCGCCGCCCTCGGCCAGGCATGAACCCGCACCAGTGCCGTGGTCCGCTCTATTCCTCGCCGTCGGCGACGATCGTCAGCTTGTCGTCAGGCGGAAGGTGGATTGCGGGCTTTGTACGCAGGACCGCAAGGGCTTTTGCAGATACGCGTTCCAGGTACGTGAGGTAGACCACTCCTGGGGTGCTGGCCAAGGCCTCTGCAATCGCAACGGCGTCGGGACCGTCGAGAGCCTTGATGCCCTTCAAATGCACGCCCGCACCGACCAGCCGCGGCTTGCGGTCCGTCAATGCACGAGCTGTCTCTGGCGTGAGCCTCAATGGCCCGAGAATCGAGATTCCACGGTCGTCGCGAGCAAGCTCCCTCGCGGCTTCTGGAGAAAGAGTTTCGAGACGATGTAGCGATACCCCGCGTCCAGCGCTCACGATTTCTCTCGCGATCTCGGGGGCTAAGGTTTTCAGATTTCCCACGGCAGTGGAGGAATTCGGACCCTTGAAAAGGATTCTTGCCAGGGCGACCGAGTCGATCTCGTCAAGCGACAGCGACACGTCACTCTCATACGTTGCGATGATATCGCCGACGCCAGGTTCAAGGCGCTTGACGCCCGCCATGCTGAACCAACCGCGATAAGGCAAGAGCGCGGTTGCCGCCTCGGGGGTGAGCTTGACCGTGCCGAGGTTCAGGGGGCCTCGGTGCTTGGCAAGTTCCGCCGCTGCTTCGGCAGGAAGCGTCTTGAGGTCCGGGAAAATCAGATAACCCCGAACCGGCACCAGGGCTCGTGCCAGGTCGGCATCAACGGTGCGCAAGCCCAGCCACACAGCGATGACGTGCGTTGGCGCAAGAATCTCCGCGACATCGACCGAAAGGTCGGTCAGGCCCGACAGATCGAGATCTTCACCGGTCTTGGTCTCTGCGAACGCGCGAGCGACCTCCGGCGTCATGGTGCGGAGGCCCCAGAGG
>CAZCHF010000005.1:87261-144402 GCA_964498325.1 uncultured Candidatus Kuenenia sp. | reverse complement strand
CCGTGAGGTAGCGAAGGCCAAGAAAATCCATCTTCATGAGGCCGGCTCGTTCGACGTCGCCCATGGCCCACTGCGTGATCACTTCCTCCTTGCCCGTCACCCGGCACAGCGGCACGTATTCCACGAGCGGCCGGTCGGCGATCACCACCGCCGCGGCATGCGTGCCGACGTTGCGGGCGAGCCCCTCGATCCGCCGTGCGAGGCTCACGAGCTCGGCGACCTCCGCATCGGAATCGCAGGCACCCGCAAGCTGGGTGCCCGGCGCCGAGGCATCTTCGAGCGAGATGCCAAGCTGATCGGGCACGAGAGCGACGATCGAGTCGACGCGGGGCACCGGCATGCCGAGGGCCCGGCCCACGTCGCGGATGGCCGCGCGGGCCGCGAGGGTGCCAAACGTGCCGATCTGGGCGACGTTGGCTTCGCCATATTTTTGTTTGACGTAGTCGATGACCTCGCCACGCCGCTCCTTGCAGAAGTCGATGTCGATATCGGGCGCTTCCAAGCGGTTGATGTCGAGGAACCGCTCGAAGAGGAGGTCGTATTCCAGCGGGCAGACATGCGAGAGATAGAGCGAGTAGGCGACGAGCGCCCCGACGCCCGAACCTCTCGCGGCCGCCGGAATGTCGCGCTCCCGGGCATAGCGCACGAAATCCCACACGATGAGGAAGTAGCTGGCGAAGCCGAGCGTGTCGATCACGCCGAGTTCGCGGTCGAGCCGATCGAGGACGTCGGCATGCAGTTCGCCGTTGCCGCCCTCAGCGGGCGTTCTCCCGTCGGCCCACCGCTTCGACACCGTGGCATACCGCTCGCGGAGCCCGTCCAGGCAGAGCTGTCGGAGTTCTTCCGAGGCGGTGCGGCCGGCCGGCAGCTCGAATCCGGGAAAGTGGCGCTTGCCGAGCTCGAGATCGATCGCGACGGAATCGGCAATCTCCTGGCTGCGGTTCACGGCACCGGCCACGAGATCGCGATCGAGCCCCTTGAAGGCCGCGTGCATCTCCTCGGGGCTCTTCAGATAGAACTCGCTCGAATCCATCCGCATCCGGGAGGGATCACTCCGGAAACGGCCGGTGTTCACGCAGAGCAGAATGTCTTGAGCCTCGGCATCTTCGCGGACGACGTAGTGGCAGTCGCACGTGGCCACCGGTGGCACGCCCAGTTCGCGGGCGATGTCGAGGGCCGCTTCGTTGACCTGCCGCTGCAGATCGAGGCCGTTGTCTTGGATCTCGATGAAGTAACGATCGCCAAAGGTCTTCTGAAACCACCCGGCAATCTCGCGTGCCTCGCGAAGCGATTCGGCCTGCCCCGGCGCCGCCCCGATGAGCGACCGTGAAAACTCGCTCGACAGACAGCCAGACAGGCAGACGATGCCCTCGCCAAACTCCTCGAGCAGTTCGCGGTCGATGCGTGGCTTGAAGTAGAAGCCCTCGAGATAGGCCTTCGTCGCGAGCTGCAGCAGGTTGGCAAATCCCTTCCGGTCGCGGGCCAAGAGCGTGAGGTGGTAGCTCGAATCCTTCTGGCTTCCGGCGTCTTTTTGAAACCGGCTGCCGGGGGCGATGTAGGCCTCATAGCCGATGACGGGGTTGATGCCCGCCGACTTGCACGAGGCGTAGAACTCGAGGGCCCCGTGGAGATTGCCGTGGTCGGTGATGGCCAGGGCGTTCATCCCGAGTTCGGCGGTGCGGGCCACGAGCCGGTCGATCGAGGATGCCCCGTCGAGGAGGCTGTAGTGGCTGTGGCAGTGCAGGTGGGCGAACCTGCGCTCACTGGTCAAACCGGGCGTGCTCATCCGTGGGCCTCGCGAGGAAACCCGGAGTGTAGCGGCGCGACCTCGTCAGTCCGAGGAGGGCTCGCCGATCTGCCGCAGGAGGCAGGCCAGACGCGCCTGGACGTCGAGGATCGCCTGCCAGTGCGGAAACTCGAGCTCGATGCGTTCGTTGCCGGTCCGCATCACCGCCCCTTCGGTCGCCGTGCGGAGGGCGCCTTGCACGTAGTCGAGCAGTTCCGAGAGTTCCGCCGCTTGGGACGGACTCAATCGCTCCGGCAACGGCGGCGGATCCGACGGCAGGAGTGGCGATCGCACGGCGCCGACATCTTCGATCACATCGGAGTGGCTTGATGCCATCCGCTCCAGCCGCTCGCGGATCTGTTTGGCGCGGCCGTCGTCGGCGACCGGATGCCGCGCGGCGATGCGACGATCGATGTCGCTCTGTGAGCCGACCAGAAGGAGCGAACGCCCCAGCGAGATCATGTCGCCATCGCGCACGATCCGCACCTGGATGTCTTCTCCGTTGACCTTCGTGCCATTCGTGCTTTCGAGGTCGGTCGCGACGATCTTGTCGTTGTCGCTCTGGAGCTTGAGGTGATAGCGGCTGATCCGCTCGTCGTTGAGCTGGATGGTGTTGCCCTCTTCACGGCCGATCGTGACGGGCGTGGGCAAATCCTCGAAGACGCGACCACGGTCAGCCCCGTGGAGCACTCGCAACGTGATAGAGGCCATGATTCTTTTTTCGCCCGCCCGCGGCTGACTCCTCATTGAATAATCATATCCACGCCTAGGATGCGGCGAAGCGGGCCGACCGGCGGTGACGCGGGGGCCAGTGGTGGACCGCTCGCAAAATCGGTACGATCGGGACGTGGCTCAGTAAATTCGCGTCCGTAGCTCAATTGGATAGAGCATCGGTCTTCGGAACCGAGGGTTGCAGGTTCGAGTCCTGCCGGGCGTACTGACCGAACTGGCGGGCACGATGCCCGCCTATTCAAGGCACCGGCGGGTGCTCGAGCGATGGGAGCCCGGAGGGCGACGCATCGCGTACAGGCGCCTGCAGGTTCGAGTCCTGCCGGGCGTACTTGCTGCGGTTCCGGCTCGCGGCTCTCTGTGCCACGTCGCCGGACGCTCCCTTCGGGCCTCCTGCCCTCCGGTCGCTCGATGGAATCTGGCCGTCGCCATCCTGGCTTCGGCCATCTTCCAACGCCGTCGCCTGTGGAACGCGGAGCCGCGAGCCTCGGGCGCTAGCGATTCAACGCGACCCAGGGGGACCGATGCGACTGCTTCGCTTCCCGTCGGCATCAAAAAACTCGATGCTGCCGTCTCGCGATTCCGCCGACGTCCCGATGGCAATCGCATCGGTGCCCTTCGCGTCGAAGATCTCGATGCGGCCGCCGTTGCCATCCTTCACCCGGCCTGCATGGACGAGGATCTGGTCGTCGTCCGTGACGATGGCGAGCTCTTTGCAAATGACCGTGTCGGCCCTCACGGCCGGCATGCGGTACGACATCGTGACGTTGCCGCGCACGGCCAAGCCGATGGCGAGCAGCAGCAGCGGATAGACCGTCCAGCGTTCTCGTGAATTCATGTCAATCGTTATGGAGTTGGCGCAGACGGGCGGACAGCCGAAGGATGTGATGTACCCGTTCGAACTGGTCGAGCCAGTCGGAGACGACCGCGGCCGTGGCATCGGCGGGAGGTGGCACCACCCCCGTCGGGCAACTTGAACCGAGCGACGCTGCCGACGCGCGATACGCCGAGAGCGTGCGGTCGCCGTAGAAGAGAATCGGGGTGAAGTCTTCGCTGAAGAAGGCCGCCACCGGCACCCGCTGGCCGCCGCACACCTTCAGGTGGGCCGCGATCGCCGGCAAGGCATCACGATCGAGGAGTCGCAGATCGATGCAGGGCGAAGCCGCGGCGAAGTGGGCGAAGATCGGGCACTGGTTCACGCAGTCGCCGCACCACGCGCCTGCGAGCACCAGCACTGGCATTCGTCGAGTAAAGCCGCGAAGGAGCGACTTCTGGTCGGACGTGAGCGCGACGCGGGCATGGAAGGCATCCCATCGACTGCGCTGGTCGGGCGTGGCGTGCCGTTCCAAGAACTGGGCATAAGGCAGCGCGACGGCAAAGGCGGCAGCCCAGGCTTCGGGCGTTGGGGGCACTCCGGCGTCGGTGATCGGGGGCGAGACATTGGCGAGCGGTACGGTGGCAGTCATGGGCAACCCTTGGGTGATTCCATGCGACCATTGAACAGGAGCGCGGGTCGCACTGCCGCGATGATACGCATCCAGCGATTCTGCGCCGTCCCTCCGGTTTCCCAGGTCCTCGTCAATCGAGGCAAATGAGGCAGGGCAGCGAGGCTCCCGAGCAGGTTGCAAAGCTGATTCAAAAATCTCCCACACCGGCCTTGACCCCGTAAATAGGGGCTCCTACTGTCCGCCCCGCCTGAAGGCCAAAGGGGATTTGGTTCAGACCAGCCCCACTCGAAACCGGTGGACGCACGGATGCTTCCCCACCGGGATCGGGCGGCAGTTCAGAACAGCACCGTCCAATCGCTCCCGGAAACGGCTCAGATTCTCCGCCCCCCTGGGGTCTGGGCCGTTCCGGGGGCCTCTGGTTTCAGAGGCTTCGCGGCCATCCTGGCCCGCGAAGCCTCGGCTCGGCGATGGTGCAGCCAAGGTGCACCCTGCCGAGCAGCGGCCGCCATCCAGGCGGCCTGACATCACCTGGTCGTGCCGCGGCCATCCTGGCACCAACATGAATCCGATCCGCCGCCTCCACCAACACCGCACCTGGGTGAACCACAACCTTCTGGATGCCGCCGTCGCACTGACCGATGAGCAGTTGCGATCGCCGTTCAAGATCGGCCAAGGCTCGATCTGGAAATCCCTGACCCATCTCTACGCCGCCGAGTACGTGTGGCTAGAGGCCCTGAATGGCATCGAGGATTCTGTCGCTCCAGGTGATGCCGCTGGCAAGCTCCCTGGCAACCAGGAGGGAGAGGGGGCGATCACCAGCTTGGACGATCTTCGAGACCAGTGGATCGCCCTCGACCAGCGATGGACCACGTACCTCGATTCCCTCTCGCCAGAAGCCTTGGATGAGCCTGTCTACCGAAAAAGCATCGCCCTAGGCCAACGGTTCGCAACAAAGCGATCCGATATCCTGTTGCACATCTGCACCCACGCCCACTACACGGCAGCGCAGGTCATCAACATGCTTCGGCAGATGGGGGTAGAGAAGCTCCCCGAGACGATGCTGATTTCCATGGCTCGGCAAGAAATGGCGTGAGAGGAAGCAGACTGATCACCGCCAAAGACGCCAAGAAGAAACTGAAATCACTCGCCTCACCCGACGTGGCGAAGTCGTCGGCTCGCTTCTTCAAGACAGGGCCGGGGCAGTATGGCGAGGGGGATGTCTTCATCGGCATCACGGTGCCCACCCTTCGCACCGTGTCCCGTGAGTTCAGAACCTTGCCGCTGGAGGAAGTCGAGACTCTCCTGAGTTCTAGGATCCATGAGGAACGGCACTTGGCGTTGATGATCTTGGTGCTGCAAGTGACGAAGTGCGATGACGCTCACCGGAGAGCCGTGTACGACTTCTACCTGAGCAATACAAGGTTCATCAGCAACTGGGACCTGGTGGATTGTTCCGCCCCACAGGTCGTCGGCGGTTTTCTTTTGAACAAGCCACGAAAACCTCTCTTTGACCTCACGAAATCGAAGTGTCTTTGGGAACGGCGCATTGCCATCGTTTCGACTCAGTACTTCATTCGACACGATGACCTTGGCCCGACGCTGGCAATCAGTCAGGAACTCTTGAACGACAGGGAAGACCTGATTCACAAAGCTTCAGGCTGGATGCTGCGCGAAGTGGGCAAGAAGGATCAAGAGCTGCTCGAGGATTTCCTCGATCAGCACGCTTCCGCCATGCCCCGCACGATGCTGAGATATGCGATCGAACGCTTCCCACCCAAGCTGCGACAAGCCTACCTGTCGATGGGCAATCCGTAAGTCCAATGAAAAAGGCACTTGCGACCGAAATCGCAAGTGCCTTTTCAGTGGAGGCGGCGGGAGTCGAACCCGCGTCCCGAGATGTTTCGCTACGAACGTCTACGTGTGTGTTCGGTCAATTTGGATCTCGTCACCGAACCCCCGACCGACAGGGTGCTCAGGCGACCAGCCAGGAACTTATTTGACCCTGGCCGTACGAGGCGGTGAACCAGGGCGAGTCGGATTTGGCGACCGATTGGGAGGCCCTTCCGACTGGGGCCATCGCTCGGGGCTACTTAATTAAGCAGCCAGGGAGAACTGAGCTTCGGCAATTGAAGCTTGGTCGACTTTTCACGTGGCCTGCCGACCAACCACGACACGCAATCCGTATCTCCGCAATCCGGTCGATACCAGTACGCCCCCTTGGGGATGTCTGCCCGCCCGCTCCCGATCGCCACCATGGCGACGCACCCGAACGGCCAGGCGACGACTGAGCATTGTATGAAACCGCAAGGCCTGTATCGGTCGTGCCGAAACAAACCCTGAATTTCTCGGAAAAAACCGGTCGGCGGACCGTCCCCCGACACTTGGTCAGGGGGATACTTCGAATGGGCATTGGGCCGGCTGGCTGGTTGCCGCCAAGCCCGTGCCGAAAGACCTGAAAAATTGACTTGTTCGCCTCCTTTTCCGTACGCTCGACTGAACGTCGTCGCGGCCCGAGCGCCCTTCTTCCTAGTGGTTCCATGACAAACGCTGCCGACCTTTTGCGGCCCCTCGTGTGGAGTCTTGTCGCCGTCGCTTTCGTGGGCCCGCACGCCGGTGCCCAGGAATGGGCCAAGAAGATGTTTCCCGTCACGAGCCACAACTTCGGCACCGTGGCCAAGGGCTCGAAGACCGAATATCGATTCGAGTTTCGCAACCTCTACCAGGAAGACCTGCACGTCTCGGGCGTACGGTCCAGTTGCGGCTGCACCTCGCCGACGGTGACGAAGCAAACACTCAAGACCCACGAGACGGCCGAGGTCGTCGCTAGCTTCAATACGCGGACATTCCTCGGGCAGCATGGCGCCACGCTCACGGTGACGTTCGACAAGCCCTTCTACGCGGAAGTTCAACTGCGGGTCGCCGGCAACATTCGCGGAGACGTCGCCTTCGATCCGCCATTCGTCGATTTCGGCAACGTCGACCTTGGCAAAGGCAGCGAACGACAGATTCGCATCTCGCGCATGGGGAGCTCTCCCTGGGCCATCACCGACGTTCGAAGTGCGAATCCCAACTTCGAGGTGACACTGTCGAAGCCGACGAACACCGGTTCGCAAACCCTGTATGACCTCGTGGCCAAGCTCAAGCCGAACGCACCGGCGGGGTATGTGAAAGGCCAGTTGATCCTGGTCACGAACGACCCGCGGGCCGCCCAGATTCCGATGGACGTGGAAGGCCGCGTGGTTGCCGAGGTCACGGTGAGCCCGCAGCTCTTGGCGCTCGGAGCCGTGCCTGCCGGCCAGACGGTGACGAAGAATGTCGTGATCCGGGCCAACCGTGAATTCAAGATCACCGGGGTGTACTGCTCCGATGGATGCCTTACCTGTGAACCGAAAACCACGGCGGCACGCGTGCACATCCTGCCGGTGACGTTCCAGGCAGGCGAGACCGCCGGGAAGGTGGAACGCGAGTTGAAGATCACGACCGACCTCGGCGAAGGAGCCGTGCCGGTGGTGACCGTGCACGCCCAGGTCGAACCTGCATCGCAGGATTCGAGTGGCACCGGGCCATCGGCCCAGCAAGCCGCGAGTTTGCAGTAGGCCGCTACCTACGTGCCGCGAGCGGCACGTAGTCGCGCGGTGGGTGGCCCGTGTACACCGACAACGGCCGAATCAGCCGGTTGTCGCCGATCTGCTCGATGACGTGGGCCGCCCATCCGCTGACGCGGGCGACGACAAAGATCGGCGTGAACACCTTTACCGGCAGCGTGAGTGCGTGATACACGCGGGCAGCCGGCCAGTCGAGGTTCGGCTTGAGCTTCTTGCGGTCGAGCATGAGCGATTCGACTTCGGCAGCCAGTGCCTCGATCGGCTCGCCAGCCGTGCCCTTCACCAAGTCGCGGCAGAGGTTGCCCAGCAGCTTCGCCCGCACGTCGCCATCCTTGTAGACGCGGTGGCCAAACCCCATCACGACGCGCTTGGCGGCGAACTGCTCCTCAACCCATGGCCGCGCCCGCTCGGCGGAGCCGATCTCCATGAGAACGTCGAGCACCTTCTCGTTGGCACCGCCGTGCAGCGGGCCCTTGAGAGCGCCGATGGCCCCCGTGATCGCCGAGTGCATGTCGGAGCCGGTCGACACGATCGTGCGGGCCACGAACGTCGACGCGTTGAACTCATGTTCCGCATACAGGACCAGCGTGGTGCCGAAGATGGCGGCCTCGGCGGGCGATGGCTTGTGGCCGGTGAGCCGCTCGAGGAGCGCCGCAGCGAGCGGTGCATCGGGCCACGGACCCACCGGCCTGCCGCTGGTCATGTCGATCCAGGCCGCAAGCATCGCAGGCACTTGGCCGAGGAGCCGCTCCGCCTGGGCCAGAAGAGCCTCGCGGTCGCCTGGAGTGTCGTCGCGGTCGAGGAGTCCGAGCATGCTCACGCCGGTCCGCAGCGCGTCCATCGGCGAAGCATGAGGTTCGGCAGCAGCGAGCCGTGCCAGGGCGTCGAGGACCGCTGACGGCAGATGCCGCGCCGCCTCGGCCACCCGATGGCGAAACGCTTCGAGGGCCGCGGTTCCCGGCAGTTCGCCGTAGAGCAAGAGGTACGCCACCTCTTCAAAATCGCCGGCGCGTGCCAGCGGCTCGATGTCATACCCGCGGTAACGGAGGCCGTCGGTCAACGAGCAGATCGAGGTCTGCCCGGCGACGACGCCCGCCAGGCCTTTGGCAAAATCGGTCGACGTCGGGGCAGGGGCGCTCATGAGGATGTCTCCCGGGCGGCGGCAGGGCCGGCAAAGTGGCGGCTCGGATCGGCAGGATCATAGCCGAGCATGTCGTAGAGTTCCTCGCGCGACTGCATGAGATCGACCAGACTTTCCTGCGTGCCCTCGGCCGCCAGCACCGCGAGCCCCGCTTCCATCGCCTTCATGGCAAGCCTGAGGAGGGTGACCGGATAGAGCGCGGCCCCGAAGCCCGCAGCCGAGAGATCGGGCAGCGAGATGAGCGGGCTTCTGCCGAACTCCGTCATGTTGGCGAGCAGAAGCGGACCCTCCAGAAACTCTCGCCCCACGCGGGCAAACTCGTCGCGGGTCGGAAGGGCCTCGGGAAAGAGCCAGTCGGCACCGGCAGCGGTGTACATATGGAGCCGGGCGAGCATGTCGTCGAAGTTCGTGACACTACGGGCATCCGTGCGGGCGATGATGACCGTGCCGGGATTTCGGCGACCAGCGACTGCCGCCGCCACGCGTTCGGCCATCGCCGTCGGTTCGATGACGCTCTTGCCACCGAGATGCCCACACCGTTTGCCACCGACCTCGGCGCCTGGCTGGTCTTCGAGCTGAATCGCAGCCGCGCCCGCCTCCTCGAGCAGTTGCACCGTTCGTTCGACTTCGGCGGGATCGCCGAAACCGGTGTCGGCATCGACCACCACAGGGATCGTGACCGCCCTTGTGAGGATGCGGGTCTGCTCGACGAGTTGATCGCGCGTGAAAAGGCCGATGTCGGGCACCCCGAGGGTGCCGGCGGACAACGCTGCTCCCGAGAGGTAGACGGCGTCGAAGCCGGCATCCTCAATGAGCCGGGCGGCCAGGGCGAAGGGCGCCCCGACGATGCCGAGCATTTCGTGATTGGCTGCGGCGCGAAGGGCGTCACCGCCGGAAGCGGTAGCGGGACCAAACGGAGCAGGGGTGGATTGCGTCATGCGGTGTATCGTACTGGAGCCATGCGCACCGTCACCACAATCATCGTTATCACAGCCATCTTCGCCGCTGCCGGTGCGTGGCCCGTGCCGGACGTGAACGAAGCGGTGTATCTCACGAAGGCGAAGCATGCCGGCGACCACAGCTGGATCGCCGGCGACTTTTTCCTTGAATCCAAGGATGCCCACGGCATCTTTTTCGTCGTACTCGGGCCGCTGGCGGCACGGCTTCCGCTCGAGTTGACGGCCTGGATCGGTCGAATCTTCGGTTGGCTCGCGCTGGCGATCGGGTTTCGGCATCTGGCTTCTGCCACCGTGACCGATGCCTCATGGTCGACGTGGCGCCGCGCCTGGGCGACGTGTGCTGCAGCCGCGATTTTCTCACTCGCGCTGCGACAGACTCACGCGGCTGGCGAGTGGGTCATCGGGGGCTGCGAAGCGAAAGTCTTCGCCTGGGCATTCGTGTTGGCCGGGCTGGGCTCGCTGGTGCGAGGTTCGTTTGCGTGGGCGTGGTGCCTGTGCGGCGCCGGTGCTGCATTTCATCCGATCGTCGGAGGCTGGGCCCTGCTGGCAGCCACCGCGGTTCGTGTCGTGATGTCCTGGCCTGTCGCTACGACGTCTGCACGCGTGCGGATCCCACTGTTTGCCGTGGGCCTGCTCGGCGTGGCTGCTGGCGTTGCCCCTGCGTTGCTCATGAACGCCGGCGTGGATGCGCCCACCAGGCACCTTGCGGCGCGCATCTACGTCGTGGAAAGACTGCCCCACCATCTGCTGATCCAGGCGTTTGCCACCGGATTCGTGGCCCGTCACGTGCTCGCTGCCGGTGTCTGGTGGCTGCTGACCCGGGTGGTGACGCCGAGTGACGCTCGCCGTAGGCTCACCGTGTTCACGCTCGTCGCCCTGGGGATCTCGCTCACCGGCACGTTGATCTCGGTCACGGCCCCGTGGACGGGCTCAGTCGCGTACGAGCTGTTGCGGTTCTATTGGTTTCGGCTTGCGGATGTCGCGGTGCCGCTGGCGCTGGCGATCTTCGCCGCGGCTGCGTTGGCCGATGATGCGGTGTGCGACCGACTCGTGCCAGTCACGCGGCGGTTCGTACGCATCGGCGTCACGGTCCTTCTGCTGCTCGACCTCGTCGTCGAGTCGCGCCACTGGCCCCTGCCGGGGTGCACCGTCGCGCCGCGGGCCGACTCGAAAGTCGATGCCGCGGCCTGGGCTGACGTCTGCGAATGGGTGCGAGACAACACACCGCCCGACGCCTGCTTCCTGACGCCCCGCGGTGCAGCCACGCTCGGGTGGCGAACGGGCCGCCGCGAAGTCGTGTCTTGGAAAAACAGCCCGCAGGACGCGGAAGGGCTCGTGGCTTGGCGGAAGCGGATCACCGACTGCTTTTCGTTCGATGGCTCGGTGAGCGATCTGGAGCGATCAACGGCCACACTCGGTGAAGGACGAATGCGAGCAGTTGCCAAGCAGTACGGCGCGACGCACGCCATCGTGCCGCTCGACGCCCCGGGGCTCGACGGCATCTCGCTCCCGCGACTCTACGCGAACGATCGTTACGTGGTCTTTGAAGTCATCCGGTGAGCCCCTACAGCGCCACTCCGAGTTTCGCGGCTTGGAGCGTGATGACGTGCTCGAACGCAGGGAACGGATACTTTTTCCCGCGGGCGATCGCCCATGTGTACGTCGAGTCGACCACCTGTTCCGGAAGCCGGCCTTCGCGCACGGCCTGGGCGACCCGCTCGCAGAAGGCGACATCGGCCGGCGCTTTCACACGGAGGCCGGTGGTGAGCCGTTCGGCCAGGTCGCCGACGCTGCCGGGGGCACGCTCTGCAGCTTGGGCGGGGGCGGTGAGCTCGCGGACGGATGTGAAACCTGCAATGGCGAGAACGAGCAAGGCAATACGACGCATGGCGGGGTCTCCGGCGGGGTCGAGAAAATCCCAGCGAGCTGCGGGAGAGTCAATGCCGAAAAGCCCCTGTCAGGCGGGCAGCCCCGTGCAGGAGTCACCGTCGCTGGCCCAATCCTGCGATCACGCCGCGCGGCGAAGGGGCTGCGGGAGCGAGCCGGCCTCGAGCGTCGGCCGCTGGCGGGCGGCGCCTGCGTCGCGTCGGCCTCGCTTCGCATGCGCGTGCAACTCGTCGACCGAATAGAACGCGTCGGCGTCGAACTGCTTCACCAGCGTGAGAACGTCGGTGAGACGCCGCCTCGGGATGACAGTGAAGACAATCTCCACTGGTCCTTGGAGGCCGTGGGCACCAATTCGGGTGACGCCGCAGTCGGCCTCGCGCAGGAGGTCGACGAGCTTTCGCGACTCGAGCGAAGTGATGACGCGCACCAGCACCGACCCGATCGCGAGGCGCTGCTCGAGACTCATGCCGAGCCAGTTGCCCGTCACGAATCCGCCGGCGAACCCGGCGAAGCACAGCGGGTTGTCGAGGTTCGACATCACCTGGCCGATCGCAAAGAGCCAGATCGTGACCTCGAAGAATCCAAGGCCCGCGGCCAGAGCCTTGTGACCACGACCGATGAAGATGATCCGCATCGTCGAAATCGTGACGACGGACATCTCGGCGACGAAGATCGCAAGTGGCAGGAGGAGGGGAGGCGAGTCGGGCATGGGGAGGGAAAACGCCGGGCCCGAAGGCCCGGGCGCGATTCACTTCGAGGCGGGTTTCTTTTCTTGCTTCGGCTTCTTGTTCTTCTTGTCGTTCTTCTGAGCGTTGTTGCCCTTACCCATGGCAGGGATCCTTTCACAGGGGGAATCAGCGGCGGGAACCGTTCCCGCATGCCCGCGACGATAGCGAGCCGACGACGAGGCGAGCCAGAGCAATCGCGGCTTGCAATTTGTTCAGCCGCAAAACCGGTGCGTCTCGCTCAGCCACCGAGATAGAGCGCCGCGGCCAGGCTTCCGGCACTCACGATCGTGCTCACGACGATTCCCGCAGCGGCGAGTGGCTCGTCACCTCCGAGTTGCGTGGCCAAGACGTAGGACGCCACGGCCGTGGGGGTGGCGGCGAAGACGAGCACGATCGTTCGGTCGACTCCCTGGATGCCCATGAGCATGCAGCATCCATATGCAATGGCCGGCACGACCGCACACTTCAAGACGGCGCCACCGATCGCGAGCCCGAGTTTTCCATGGACCGGATGGACCACCATGGCCCCACCGAGGCTCAAGAGCGCGAGGGTCGCCGACGGCTGGGCCACGAGATCGAGCGTGGCCATCGGGATGGAGCCGATGCGAACGCCTGCCGCCATGAGGACGAGCCCCACACCACTGGCGATCAGCAACGGATTCGTGACGAGCGAGCGCAGGATGATACGGAGCGTGCCCCCCAGGCTCATCCCGGCACGACCGACGCGGGCCGCGGCCACGAGCATGAACACCCCCAGGACATTGAACAAAAACATCGTCGGGGCAAGCACGATGGCCGCCTTCGCGACCGTGCCCGCATGGCCATCGACCGCCAACGCGATCACGGGAATGCCGACATAGGCGAGATTCCCGCGCATGGCCGCCTGACCAAAGACCCCCGCCTCGCTTCGATCCATGCGAAAGGCAACTGCCGCGAGCCCTGCGATCGCGGCTCCGCCGAGCGTGGCGATCGTCATCGCGAGCACCATGCGACCGGTTTCCTCGAGCCCACCGGCAGGCGCATCGAGCAGCGAATGCACGATCATCGCCGGCAGGCAGACCCAATAGACGAGGACGTCAAGTGATCGACGAACGGTGTCGTCGTAGAGCTTGATCTTCAGGAGCCCCGCACCGAGGGCCACGACGAGCGTGAGGGGCAGCAGCGATCCGAGAATGACGTCCACGCGAGGATGATACCCGCTCTCAGAGCCGTCGTTACCGACCCGTTACCAACGCAGCATTTGCCCCGATGCTACGATCCCGAACGTCCACGGCACGAATCGACGAGGCTCGGGGGTGCCCATGCCCCGAGCCGGCACCTTGTCATTCCTTCACGACCTTCAGAGCAAACCATCATGCCAACGCGTCTTCCCGCAGCCCTCGTACTCGCCCTCGCGTTCGCGACAGCCCACGCCGACGAGCCCAAGATCGTCACCCAGCCTGGCAAGGCCGACGCCGTCACGCTTTACCGCGGCCAAGCTCTCGTGTCGCGCATCGTTCCCGTCGATGCTCCCCAAGGAGCCGTCGAGCTCGTCGTGCCTGACCTTCCGGCGGCGGTCGTGCCGGACAGTCTTTTTGCCGAGGGGGGCGAAGGGCTCCAGGTGCGCGCCGTGCGGTTTCGCACCCGGGCCGTCGGGGAGGCGCCACGTGAGGAGGTTCGCAAGCTCGACGAGGCGCTCGCCGCACTCGCGGTCGAGCAACAGGAGGTCACGGCGTCGCTCCAGCTCGCCGAGCAAGAATTGAAGTATCTCGAGAAGCTCGAAGGCTTCGTCGCACCGACGGCTCAGGCCGAACTTGCCAAGGGGGTGCTCGATGCCGAGCAACTGGTGAAGCTCACCGAGTTTTCATTCACGCGTCGCGCGGCGGCCGTCAAGCGACAGCTTGCCGAACAGCAGCAGCAGAAAAAGCTCGCCGAGCAGATGAATCTCCTCCAGCGGAAGCGGGCCGAACTGACCGACGGCTCCTCGAAGACGGTTCGCGAAGCGATCGTGTTTCTCGACAAGAAGGTCGCGGCGCCCGGCACGGTGAAGCTCAGCTATCTCTCGGGAAACTGCGGCTGGGGGCCGTCGTACAACTTCCGCGCGGTGGCTGACGCGAAGGCGGTGCAGGTCGAATACAACGCGATCATTTCGCAGCGGAGTGGTGAAGACTGGAACGGCGTGGAGCTCACGCTCTCGACCGCATCGCCAGTCTTGAGCGCCAAGGGCCCGGGGCTCGCCCCCTTCGAGATTGCCCTTTCGGGCGGAGACCTGTTGCCGGCTCAAGAGGCCAACCAGCCTCAATCGAAGGTGGCCGCCCAGTTCAAAAACATTCAGAAGCAGCGAAACGAAGCACAGCAGGGGCAGGCACTGGCCTACGGCAACCGGGAACAGATCGACAACGGCGTTCGATTCAACACCGCCGCCAACGATTTCCAGGTGCTCGAGCTTATCGGTCAGAAAGACGTGCTCCGCAGTCTGGCCCAGGAGTCGCCTGGTGGCGGTGAAGGCCCGAGCATCGACTACAAGCTTCCCGACCGCATCAGCATGGCCAGTCGCAACGACCAGCAGATCGTGCAAGTCATGAAGGCCGATCTGGCCGGCACGCTCTACCACATGGCGACCCCCGTGCTCACGACGTATGTCTACCGCGAGGCCGAGATCGTGAACACGGCCGACGAGGACCTTCTCGGCGGGCCGATCAACGTCTATCTCGACGGACGCTTCGTGGGCCGGGGCGAGATCGGCACCGTGGCTCGGGGCCAGACGTTCGTCGTCGGCTTCGGGGCCGACCCGCAACTCCGCGCCCGCCGCGAGTTGGCCGACAAGGACGAGCAGGTCCAGGGAGGCAACCGCGTGCTGTCGTTCAACTACCGGCTCTCAATCGAGAATTTCAAGGACCGGCCGGTGACGGTGCGTGTCGTCGACCGGCTCCCGTATGCGGAACGCGAGCACGAGATCAAGATCACGCTCGATTCAAAGAAACAACCGCTGTCGGCCGACGCCTTCTATCTCCGACGAGAGCGGCCGCGTGGCATCCTCCGCTGGGATGTGGATGTTCCGGCTGCGGCTTCCGGCGAGAAGGCGGCCGTCGTCGACTACGCGTACACGCTCGAGTTCGCCCGCAACCTCGAGATCACGAACCCCACGGCGCCTGGTGAAGCACTGCAGCGCGACCTGGAACAACTCGAAAGGTTCCGGAACTACCGACAGTGAATCCGTGTCACACGTTCCGCACGATCGACGAGGCTTGGGGCTGCCCATGCCCCGTCGCCGGACGTTTGTGGTGGCCATCGTGGCCACCACTGCACTCGGAGGAGCTCTCGCTTCGCCATCCTGGCTACGCTCGATCTCCTACGCCGGCTCTTGGGCATGGGCAGCCCCAAGCCGGCACCTCACGCAAGTGACGCTTCGGTCGCCGCAAAAATTCGCTCGAACTCGGCGCGGGTGCGGGCGGTGATGTCACGGACCTCGGCCACGACCGATTCCGGGTCGTCGTAACCGAGGAGGTGGGCGAGCTTGCGCTGCTCGTCGGGATCGGATGGAAAGTCGTGGCGGCCGGCGGTGTCGAGTAGCCGCAGCCGTCCTTCGATCGCTCGAAGCGTGCGGTAGGCACGTTCGAGAAACGCGCGCGGCTCGTCGGCAATGTGGCCCGCGGCGTGGAGGGCGACGAGGCCGGCGAGGGTTTCCGGGGTGCGCAGCGACGAATTCTCGCCACCGTGGACGAGGCAGAGCATCTGCACGATGAACTCGATGTCGACCACGCCACCGGGCCCGCGTTTGAGATTCGTCGCCTTGGCGCCTTCTTCCATCCGATACCGCATGAGACGAATGGCTTCGACATCGGCCGCGCTCCAACATCGCCCGTAGCTCGCCGCATCGATGATCCTGCGGGCCTCGGCCCGTGAGTCGGCCGTGCCCACGACGACGCGTGCTTTCACGAGCGCCTGGCGCTCCCAAATCTGCGCGGGGCCTTCCGGAGCGAAATAGCGGGCGAACTCGGCAAGCGAGATCGCTGGTGGCCCGCTGCGGCCCGAGGGTCGAAGCCTGGAATCCATTTCGTAGAGTCGCCCCTGCGGGCTGAACTCGTTGAACACACGCATCGTCTTTCCGGCGAGCTCGCCGAAGAAATGAGCATTGCTCGTGCCGGCTCGTCCACGGTGTCGTTGTCGCGACTCGCCGTCATGGTCGTAGAGAAAGACCACGTCGATATCGCTGGCATAATTCATCTCGCGGCCACCGAACTTGCCCAGCGCGAGAACCACGGGCCTCGCCCGCTCACCGACCCGCGGCCCGTCACCCGCGATCGGCTCGCCGAGTTTCTCCGCGAGTCGCTCCTCCTCGATCGCCACGACCCGCCGCACCAGCGTTTCGGCGATGGCGGTGAGGGCGGCCGTCGTTGTCTCCGCGTCCTGGCGGGCAAGGACGTCGCGCACACCGACACGCAGTTGTTGCGACACCTTGAACGCATGAAGAATCGCCTGCACCTGCACGGCCCCCTCGCAGAGGTCGGCGAGCGCCGCCTCGAGGGTGTCGGGCGTCGGCAGGCGTTCGATGAGCAGGCTGTCGAGCAGCTCGTCGATCATGCCCGGGTTCGTGACAAGCAGCCGCGCGAGGAACGGGCTCGACGCGCACAGCTTCACCGTCAGGTCGAGCGTTTGCGGGCTGAAGCTGAAGAGCTCCCAGAGCACCCCCTTGCCCCCGAGGGAATCGGCGACATCCCGGAGCGTGGCGAGGGTTGCGTCGGGATCGGGCGTGCGACCGATTGTGGCCAACAGGCGCGGGGCGATGGCCGCGAAGAAATGACGGCATCGGCGGGTGGAAAGGAACCTCGCCCGTTCTTCGGCCAGTGCGACCACGGAGCGGTACGCGGCTATCGGGTCACGGAACCCGTGCCGGCCGAGGAGCTCGCGGATCGTCTGATCCGATGGCGCGGGGTCGAGGACGAGATCGACTTCCGGTTCAGGGGGCGCGTCATCAGGAAAGGCGTCGTGCAGCAAGTGATCGAGAATGCGACGATTCAAGTCGGTCGCCTCGTCGAGCGCCTTCCGAAATCGCATGCGTCCTTCCGGTCCTGGCGGTTCGCCGCACCGGACGGCGAGTCTGCCGACCTCGATCGGGTCGCTCGGCACGAGATGGGTCTGACGGTCGTAGAGCACCTGGAGACGATGTTCCACCGTTCGGAGAAACGTGTAATTGCGTTCGAGGATCTCCCGTTCCTGATCAGTGAGGCTGCCGGCCGACGCCAGTCTGCGAATCGCCTCGAGCGTGTTGGGTGTTCGCACCGACGGGTTGTCGCCACCACCGAGCAACTGAAGAAACTGGATCGTGAACTCGACGTCTCGAATGCCGCCGTGCCCCGATTTCACGTCGGCCTCGTCGGTTCCTTCTTCGAAGGCCCGTCGCTCCATCCGCCGCTTGAGGGCCTTGATGCCGCTGATGTCGGCCCGCGTGAGCCACCGCCGATACACCCAAGGCTCGAGTTCGGCGAGCACTCCTGCGCCGAGCCTTTCGTCGCCGGCGATGCACCTCGCCTTCACCCACGCCTGCCGCTCCCACGTTCGTCCGACCTGGTCGTAATACTGAAGCATCGCGTCGCGGGCGATCGACGCGGTGCCGGCAGCCCCATGCGGCCGCAGTCGCAGGTCGACACGGTACCCCGAGCCGTGCGGCGACATGGCCGACACCAGCCGCACGGTTTCCTTGACGACCCGATCAAAAAACTCCTGGGTCGTGCAGGGTTTCGGGCCGTCGACACGACCGTCTGCGGAGTGGACAAACACGAGGTCGATGTCGCTGGAGTAATTCAGCTCGGAACCGCCGAGTTTGCCGAGCGCGAAGACGGCCAGCGTCGCCCGGGTTCCGTCGACACCACGCGGCACGCCGCGCTGCCGCTCGACCGCTGCAAGCGCCGTGCGGCACGCCGCAGCCACGATGCAGTCGGCGACGTGCGAAAGCTGGGACACGACCGTTTCCAGGCGGTTGCCGGCCACGATGTCGCCATACGCGATCCGGAGCGTCTGGCGGCGGCGGAATCGCCGCAAGGCCGCAAGGACGACTTCCGGATCGTCGCTGCCGCCGATCTCAGCGGCGAGCATCGCGGCCAGGGAATCTCTTGACTCCGGCCGACCACGCCCGAGGCGAACATCTTCCCACGCTTCGGGGTCGGTGATCACCGCATCGGCGAGGTATGGGCTCGCGGAGAACAGCGAGAGCAGCACGCCAAGGCTGTCGGGGTCGCGTTCAAAGAGCGTGGCCGTCGAAAGCGGACTGCGGACCGAAGCGATGAATCGACCGAGTGCCGCGAGCACACGATCCGGATCGCTGACAGCCGGCAGAAGCGTGCCCAGCTTCTGCACCATCGACGCGATGAGGTCGAACGTGATTCCGTTTTCAGCGAATTCGGTGAGCACCCGCGTCGCGAGCGTCGGGTCGGCGAGGCCGACGGAACGCCCCCAGGCAGCCGCGGCCTCGGGATCCTCCAGGAGCGGAAATCCGACAGTCGAAGTGCGATCGGCGCGCAGCATGAATAGTCCCCTGACGCAGCCGCCTCGCCGCTCGCAATAGTTTAGTCAATACGCGAGCTCGGGGCGGCCCGTGTCATGGAGCCGGACGCTTCCTCCGGGCATCCTGCCCTCCGGTCGCTCGAGGAAATCCTCGCTTCGCCATCCTGGCTGCGCTCGGCTTTCCACGCCGGCTCCATGACACGGTCAGCCCCGAGCCGATGGGAGGCGTCGAGAGCGAGGACCTTCGCGAGCCCGGAGGTGCGAGCGGCCGGGCGGAGGCCCGGCAAGGCCGCCGGGGGGCATGGATGCCCCGCCGGCCATAAAACATCCCGGAGACATGACACGGGCCGCCCCGAGCGGATTCACGGTCGGGACGGCGGGGCGAGTTGATAGACGTCGGGGCCGGATTCCCCTGTGAAGGCCAGCGTGTCGAGGGGCACCGCGTCGGCCAGGCCGTCGGCGACCGTGCCCGCGAGCGACCAGGCCCCCGCGTCGTGGATGTCGACGTCGACGAGCCGGCCGATGAGCCGGGCCGGCGCGTCGAACACCACGATCCGGTCACACATCGTGCGGCCCGAAAGCTGAACCGTGTCGTCAGGGCCGGCCGTCACCGCGCGCTTTTCATCGCGAGTGGAAAGTCCCTCGACGAGAATCTGCTGGCGCGTGCCGATGAAACGCTGGTTGCCCGCGAGGCTCGCCTCTGCCTGGGCCTCGAGCAAGATCCGGTTTCGCTCCTTCTTCACGTCCTCGGGCACGTCATCGGGCAATCTGTCGAAAGCCTTCGTGCCGGGACGTGGGCTGTATTTGAAGATAAAGCTGTTCTTGAAGCCCACGGACTTCACGAGGTCGACGGTGAGTTGGAACTCCGCGTCGGTCTCGCCGCAGAAGCCGACGATAAAGTCACTCGTCACCGCAGCATTCGGGATCGCCTCGCGCACGCGGCCGAGCATCTCCATGTATTCGCCGATCGTGTAGCCCCGCTTCATCCGGGCGAGCACGTCATCAGAACCGTGCTGGGCCGGCACATGAAGATAGTGCGAGACCTTCGGGAGATCGCGGACGGCCGCGATGAGGTCGTCCGTCATGTCCCTCGGATAGTTCGTGACGAACTTGATCCGGTCGAGGCCGTCGATCGCGTCGAGCAACACGAGGAGGTCGGCAAGACGCGTCGTCTTTCCACCATCCGCATACTTGTAGGAGTTGACCGTCTGGCCGATGAGCGTGATTTCGCGACAACCTTCGGCCACGAGTTTTTGGGCTTCGGCAAGGATCGTCTGCGGGGCCCTGGCCTGCTCCGGCCCGCGGACATGGGGCACGACACAGAACGCACAGAACTTGTCGCAGCCGGTCTGGGTGCGGATGAACGCCTGAAACGGTGTGGGACGCATCCCTGGATCACGGTCAGGGTCGTAGCTCTCGAAGGATCTGGCGATCACGTCACGAGCAGCCCCCTTTCGCTCGAGGCTCACCTCGATCTTGGGACCGCTCCCGGCGAGCACCCCCTCCACCAGCGACGGCACCTGATGGAGCTGGCCCGGGCCGACGACGAGATCGACCCACGGCGCCCGGCGACGGATCAACTCCTGGTCCTTCTGGGCCATGCAGCCGAGCACCCCCACGACGATCCGCGAATCCTTTTCTTTGAGCGGGCGGATACGACCGAGGGCCGAGTAGATCTTGTCTTCGGCGTGCTGCCGGACCGAACAGGTGTTGTAGAAGATGGCATCGGCCTCGGATGGCCCTTTCGCCATGTCCCAGCCCTGCCGGCGCAGCGCCGCCACCACGAGCTCGCTGTCGAGCACGTTCATCTGGCAGCCGACGGTTTCGATCCAGAGTCGCTTGGTCACGGGTATGAGTGTAGCAACGTCCTGCGTGGCTCGGGGTGGCCCGTGTCATGGAGCCGGACGCTTGCGGTGGCCATCGTGGCCACCGCGGCGCTCGGAGAAATCTTCGCTTCGCCCTCCAGGCTTCGCTCAGCTTTCTACGCCGGCTCCATGACACGGGCCACCCCGAGCCTGAATGCCCAGCGGCATTTCATCCAAGCCCCACGCGCAAGCGTGGGGATGACAGCACGGTGGGCGCGTGCGACTAACCAAGTACTGCGCCCGGCCTGAGCGGGCTGCCTCTCAAAAACTCGCCGGCGGTCATCGGCCGCTTGCCTTCCGGGACGAGCATCGTGATCGCGAGCGCCGAGCCGTTGCCACACGCGACCACGATGCGGCCGGAGTCGGGGCTCTGCTCGGCAGCAAGGACAGTGCCTGGCACGGGAGCAGGGTCGGGCAACAAAAATTCCTCCGGAAGCGCGACATCGGTTGCAGCCAGCACGAGCCGCTGCCTCACCCCGTCGCCCCGCGCATAAAAAGTGGCCGCGCGGGGCCACGGCTCGAGGGCCCGTCGCATGCGCTCAATATGGGCTGCCGGCTTTGACCAGTCGACGATGCCGTCGGCCTTCGTGAGCTTCGCCGCGCGGGTGGCACGGCTGGTGTCCTGTGGGATGCCAACCTCGCTTGCTGCGTGCCCCGTGGCCACCGCCGCCTGAAGCCGATCGATCGCATCGAGCACGGCCGGGCCTCCGATCTCAGCGAGCCGTGATTCGAGCTCACCGGCTGTCTCACGCTCACCAATCGGTGTCTCGCGGGCGGTGATCACACGGCCGGCGTCGAGTGCCGCGGTCATGCCGATCACACTCACTCCCGTGATGGCATCGCCTGCGAGAATCGCCCATTGCACCGGTGCCGCGCCGCGATGCCGGGGCAAGAGCGAACCATGCAGATTGATACCACCGAGCGGCGGAATTGCGAGCACCTCGGCCGAGAGAATCTGGCCGTAGTCGCACACGACAAAGAGGTCGGCTCCGAGGCCGCGAAGGAGGGCGATGCTTTCAGGAGTGTTGACCCGTTCGGGCGAGATCACCGGAAGCCCTGCCGCCGCAGCGGCATCCCGCACGGGATTGGGCGGAGCTTTTCGACCGGGTGCCGCGTGGTCCGGCCGCGTGATGACCGCGACGATCTCGTGCGGCGAAGCGACCAACTCGCGGAGCATCGGCACTGCAAATGGCCCGGTGCCCATCACCACGATCCGCAACGGCCTCACGCGCGACACCGGGCCGCCTCCAGCCGATCGAGCTCGGCGAGAATCGCCGATGTCACCGGCACCTCGCCCCGGGACTGCTTGCCCTCAAACACGTCGCGAAACACATCGAGGGCGTCGCGCACCTCGAGCGCCGCTGCTTCAGGAAGACGGTCCGTGAAGAGGCGCCCTTCGAGATGGTCGAACTCATGCTGCACGACCCGAGCCATGAGGCCATCGAGGTCCATGTGGATCGGTTCGCCATCGAGCGACCAGGCATCGACGACGACCTTCGCAGGCCGTCGCACGTCCATGCGAACTCCCGGCAGGCTCAGGCAGCCTTCCTCCTGGATCGCCGTGCCGCGCGGACGACTGAGCACGGGGTTGATGAAGACATGTTCCTCGCCCGCTCCTCGCCTGCCGGCGCAGTTCACGATGAAGAGCCGGTAGGGGAGCGCTACCTGTGGTGCCGCGAGGCCTATCCCCTCGGCCTCATACATGATGGTGAACATCTCCGCGACCACGTCGTTCATGGTGGGGTCGAGGCGCGCGAGCGGTTTGGCGGGTCGTAAGAGCGCCGGGTGGGGATACTCCACGAGCCGAAGCGGCCCGATGAGGTCGGGAGCGAGGGTGAGGGGGGTGTCAGGCATGGCGAACAGGTCAGTGAGTGCGTCGCAATCGACGTAGCATACCGTAGCCCCATCCCGCCCACCCGGAGCCTGGTTTCTCCGAAGACAGGTCCAGCGGCAACTCCATTACACTGCTTCCCCGATGACCATTCGCAAGCCTGCCGGCGCGTCGCGACACAATGCGGCCCTCATGGTCGCCACCTGTGGCGGCATCGGTTGGATTCCGTTCGCCCCTGGCACGTTCGGTTCGCTCGCGGGCATTCCCCTCGCGCTCGCGACGGGCACGGCGGCGACATGGATCGGGAGCGGCATCGGACAGGCCGGGCCACTGGCCGTGGCACTGATCGAGGTCTTCGTCATCGCCATCCTCTTCGCTGCGAGCGTGCCGATCGCCACCCGTGCCGCCCGCGCCCTCGCATCCAAGGATCCTGGACCGGTTGTCATCGACGAGGTGATTGCCGTTCCGCTCGTGCTCACGGTGGTGCCACCGTCGGAGCGCGACTGGGCTGTCTTCCTCGCGGCGTTCGTCCTGTTTCGCGTCTTCGACATCATGAAGCCTCCTCCTTGCCGCTGGCTCGAACGGCTCCCTGCCGGCCTCGGAGTCATGGCTGATGATCAGGCTGCGGCAGTTTACGGAGCCGGCTGCCTGGCGATCGCCCGTTGGCAAGGGTGGCTCTGAGACGGCATGCTACGTGCGGGGACCGGGACCAAGACATGCGGATTCTGCTCATCGACCACGGCTGCTGCGATCATCCGCACACCCGCATCCATCGGATCCGCGAAGGGCTCGAGGCGGACGGTCACACCGTCGCGGTATGCGGCCCGTCGAGCCGTCATCGCCTCGATGAACAGCCGCCCGGCATGTTCGGCATCCAACTCCACGACATCGCCGCGGCATCGCGATCCTTTCTCGCCGCGGTGCAAGATGGTTCGCCCGAGGCGTTTCTCGCCGCAGTGGCTACCGTTCCGTCGCGGCTACTCGGCCTTGCCCGTGAGGCGGCCCGTCAGACGATCGCCGAGGCGGCCGACACGCTCTATCCGGATGTCATCTTCGTCTTGCACGCCGGCATCCTGACCGACCTCGCCGTTGAAACCGGTGCGCCCGTCGTGGTGCATGTTTCGGAGAACGATCTGGCGGCGGCCGACGCCCGCGGGGCGCTCCGACGGCTCGTCGCGGCGGCCATCGGATCAAGCACCGGGATCGTAGCTGCAGACACCGGCGTGGCCGAACGTCTTTGCGAAACCTGGACCGCCGGAGACGCCGACACGCTGGCTCGCTTCGAGACGTGGCCATTGGACATCCCCGACGCTGCAAGCCGCGTGGCGGGCATCTGCCGCGCCGCCCTGACCCGCCGCGGCGGCACCATGGCGTAAGATGCTGCGTTCAACACCCGGAGCCTTTCGATGCCCCTCGCTGCCACGCCCGACCTCGCCGCCGCTCGCAAGACCGTCCTCGATCTCCTCGCCATCCCCGGCGTCTCGGGTGAAGAAAAGGCGGTCGCCGACCACATCGTCGCGCGCTTGAAAGCCGCCGGCTGCCCCGCATCGGCGATCATGTTCGACCGGGCGAACGAGAAAACGCCGATCAAGGGAAACTGCGGCAACCTGATCGTCAAGCTCCCGGGCACGGCACCCGGACCGCGTCGGCTCTTCATGGCGCACATGGACACGGTGCCGGTCTGCCGCGGGGCCAAGCCGGTCGTGAAGGGAGGCCATATCCAAAGTGCCGACCCGAAGACCGGTCTCGGCGGCGACGATCGTGCGGGCGTGGGCGTGGTACTCACGACGGCCCTCGAGATCCTCACCAAAAAACTCCCGCACCCGCCCCTCACCTTTCTCTTCGCGATCCAAGAAGAGGTGGGCCTCTATGGCGCGCGGTTCGTAAAGGCCACCGACCTCGGCAAGCCGAAGCTGGCGTTCAACTTCGACGGTGGTGCGGTGGAAAAGCTCACGATCGGGGCCACGGGGGGCTACCGGATGGACATCGAGATCACCGGTATCCCGAGCCACGCGGGGGTCGCGCCGGAGAAGGGGGTGTCAGCAATCGCGATCGCGTCGCTGGCGATCGCGTCACTCGTCGAGGATGGTTGGCACGGCCTCGTGGTGAAGGGGGGCAAGCGGGGCACGAGCAATGTCGGCGTGATCCATGCGGGCGACGCGACGAACGTCGTTGCCGAGCATGCCACGCTCCGCGCCGAAGCCCGGGGCCATGATGCCGCGTTCCGTGGCCGGATCATCAAGGCCATCGAGAAAGCGTTTGAGTCGGCCGCCAAAAAAGTGAAGGCCTCGGACGGCCGCAAGGGCACGGTGACGATCTCCGGTCGCCTCGACTACGAGGCCTTTCGGCTGCCGGAAGACGACGCGAGCGTCACAGCCGCGAGCGCGGCGATCAAGGCGATCGGGTTGTCGCCGCGGTTTGACATTTCCAACGGTGGCCTCGATGCCAACTGGATGGCGGCCAACGGCGTGCCCACGGTCACGCTCGGCTGCGGTCAGATGGAGATCCATACGACAAACGAAAAGCTCGATATCGCCGCCTACGAACATGCCTGCCGGGCGGCGCTGCTCTTGGCGACGACCTCGTGAGCTTGTCGTCACGCAGCGGTTCGCTCCCACCGGCCCACGAGGAATCTGGCATGCCCGCCGCTGACCGTCGACCCCGGCGTCGGCCCATCGCGTCGCGGGATCACCCGCTCGCACAACGGACCGCAAAGGCGCTGAACTCGGCCGGCGTGTCGCCCAATGCGATTTCGATGGCCGGCATGTTCGCGAGCATGGCCGGAGGGGCTGCCGTGGCTGCCACGAGCTTCATCAGCCCGGCATGGCCGCTGTTTGCGTGTGCTGCCGCAATGATGCAGGTGCGGCTCTTGGCTAACTTGTTCGACGGGATGGTGGCGATCGAGGGGGGCCGCGCGTCACCCGTGGGTGAGCTATACAACGAAGTGCCGGATCGTGTGAGTGACACGGCCTTCTTCGTCGGCATGGGCTACGCCCTCGGGGGAAGCCCGGTGCTTGGCTACTGGGCTGCAATCCTGGCGGTGATGACCGCGTATGTTCGGGCGGCGGGCGGGGTGGCTGGGGCGCCTCAGGAATACTGCGGCCCGATGGCGAAGCCCCACCGCATGGCCATCGGAACGTTGGGGTGCTTGCTCGCCGCGATGATTCCCACGGAGTGGCTCCCGGCCGTCGAGTGGCTGCCGGGTGCTGGCATCATGACGCTCGTGCTGGCGATCATCGCCGTTGGTTCGCTCGTCACGATCATCCGTCGCCTCGCACGAATCGCTGCAGCTCTCCGGACGCGCCCGTCATGATCGACGCCCTTCAGGAGCGGTTCTGGAACATCGCCCCGGCGTTTCAGGAGCGGTTGACCGTTGCAGCGGTCGCCGTCGTGGTCATCGCCCTGGCGGTGAGCGGACTCGTCATTGCATGGCTCCGTCGCACGCGTGACGCAGCCGATCCTTTCGTGAACGAGCTCGTGCTCCGGTGGCGTTCTTGGATCTGGATTTCGCTCCTCGTTCTGGCACCGATCCTGTTGGGCTCGGGCTGGGTGATCCTTGGTGTCTGCATCCTGAGCATGCTGTGCTACGGGGAGTTCGCCAGACTTACCGGCATGCGTGACGAGCGGGCGATCAACGGGGCCGTGATCGTCGGCATGGTAGCCCTGGCCTGCGCGTCGTTCGACAATTTCTTTCGGCTTTTCGCGGCCCTCCTGCCGCTCACCGTGGCCGTGATCGCGATCGCCTCCATCATTCAGGATCAACCACATGGTTACCTTCGACGAACCTCGCTGGGCGTCCTCGGGTTCATCCTCTTTGGCTACTCCCTGGGGTACCTCGGGTATTTCGCCAACAGCCCGACCTTCCGCCCGGTGGTGATCCTGATCATCCTCGTGGTCGAGTTGAACGACATCTATGCCTACTGTTGCGGCAAGCTCATCGGCGGCCCGAAGGCTGTCCCGCACACGAGCCCTGGCAAGACATGGTCTGGCTGCATCGGTGCGGTGGTGTGCACCACGATCACGTTCTGCATCCTCGGTCATTACGTCTTCCTCGGAACGAAGGCCGACCACTGGGGCCATTTGCTCTTCATGGGCGCGGGCCTCAGCGTCATCGGTCAGTTCGGCGACCTGCTCCTCTCGTCGATCAAGCGAGACGTCGGCACGAAAGACATGGGAACATTGATCCCGGGGCACGGCGGTGTGCTCGATCGATTCGACAGCCTTGTGCTGCTGCCGCCCGCCATGCTCCACTACCTCTCGCTCATTCTCGACGCACCGATCGGCCACGAGGCGGGCGTCGTTTCACGTGTGTTCACCAACCCATGAACCCCTCCCAGCCGCCTTCGCTCGACCGCGTCCACCAAGGAGACTGCGTCGAGTTCCTCTCGCGCATGCCTGCAAAGAGCGTGCATCTTGCGTTTGCCGATCCGCCGTTCAACATCGGCTACGACTACGACACCTACGACGACACCCGTCCGGAAGACGACTACCTCGCGTGGTCAAAACGGTGGATGGAGGGAGTGATTCGGGCGCTCAGGCCCGACGGCGCGTTCTGGCTGGCCATCGGCGACGAATATGCCGCCGAGCTCAAAGTCATGGCGACCCGCGAGCTGGGCCTCACCTGCCGAAGCTGGGTCGTCTGGTACTACACATTCGGCGTGAACTGCAAATACAAGTTCAGCCGTTCTCACGCCCACCTCTTTCACTTCGTGAAGGACCCGAAGCACTTCACGTTCAATGTCGATGCCATTCGCGTGCCGAGCGCCCGCGAGCTCGTGTATGGCGACAAGCGCGCCCACTCGGCCGGCCGGCTTCCTGACGACACCTGGATCCTCAGGCCACAAGACATCCCGGACAGCTTCGAAGCTGACGGCGACACCTGGTACTTCCCGCGGGTCTGCGGAACGTTCAAGGAACGCTCCGGTTGGCACGGCTGCCAGATGCCCGAGCAGCTTCTGGGTCGCATCATCCGCGCCTGCAGCCATCCCGATGACACGGTGCTCGACCCGTTCGGCGGCAGCGGCACGTCGCTTGCCGTCGCAAAGAAACTCGGCCGGCGATTCATCGGCTTCGAACTCTCCGAGCAATACGCCGAACGGATCCGAGACCGACTCGCGAGCATCCGGCCTGGCGACCCGCTCGACGGTGCCCCCGAACCCTTGAAGAGCGCGCCCGCGACCGCCGAAGGACGACGGCTTAAGGAGCGGAAGTCGAAACGATCTCGTCGCAGGAAATCGCCATCCGCCAAGTCGCTCTTCGCAGACGATCAGTAGGCGTCTTCTCGCCCAATCCGCGCGAGACTGACCGTGCCACATCGCCGGACGTTCTGACTGTCGCGCCGTCGCCGCCGTCCCGGCGTCGGCTCCGGCTTGTGGGAGTCGGGCGAAGCCCAACTCCCAGGCCTACGGCCATCCATGGCCTTCGCTCTCTCGGAGAAATCTGCGCTTCGCCCTCCGGGCTGCGCTGGCTTTCTACGCCGGCGATTGCGGCACGGTCAGCCTCGCGCTCCGTCAAGGCGCAATCCCAGCAAAAGAACACAGGAAAGCCGGCCTGTCGTGCTTTTCCATAGTACCGCTACCAGCTTGGGGTGGCCCTTGTCATGGAGCGGGCGAGGCTGCTGAATGACATGCTGGCCATCGTTGGCCCGCATGCCACCGCGGCCCTTCGGCCGCCACGCATGCTTGTCCAAGTAATCGCAAGGCCTGGAGGGCCGTGTTGATTGCCGGCCGGAGGGCCGGGAAGCGAAGCAGGGCCATGGATGGACTGCGCCGCGTCAAGCATTTCCTCCCTGAGCCTCGCGAGAGGCAGGCTTGCCACAGGACGTCGGGTCGTGTTGAATCGCGGAGTCATTCCACCTCGCACGGAGCCGCACGATGAAATTTGGCCTGAACCTTCTCCTTTGGACCGACCGGATGCACGAGGGGATCATCCCCGTGGTGGAGAAGGTGAAGGCACTGGGGTACGACGGCATCGAGATGCCGATGTTCGAGCTCAGCGAGCCGCTCTACGCCGAGTGGGGCAAGCGACTCGACGATGTCGGCCTCGAGCGAACCGCCGTCACCGTCCGCAATGCCGGCGACAACCCTGTCAGCCCGTCCGCCACGGTGCGGGCCGCCGCCGTCGATGCGATGCGGAAGACGATCGACTGCTGCAAGGCGGCCGGCGTGAAGACGCTCGCCGGCCCGACCCACTCGGCGATCGGTGAGTTTTCGGGCACGGGCCCGACCGGCGACGAATTCAAATGGGGCGTCGAGACGATGCAGAAAGTGGCCGAGCACGCCGCTGCGGCCGGTGTGACGATCGCGGTCGAGTACCTCAACCGGTTCGAGAACTACTTTCTCACGAGCGTCGACCAGACGGTCGCGTTCATCAAGGCCGTGGACCGTCCGCATGTGCGCATGATGTACGACACGTTCCACGCCAACATCGAGGAGAAAAGCATCCCCGATGCGATCCGGGCTGCCGCTCCGTGGACGGCACTGGTTCACATCTCGGAGAACGACCGGAGCATTCCTGGCACGGGGCATGTCCACTGGAACGAAACGTTCGACACGCTCAAAGAAGTGGGCTACGACGGCTGGATGGTCGTCGAGGCATTCGGGCTGGCATTGCCGAACATCGCCGCCGCGACCAAGATCTGGCGAACGATGTTTCCTTCAGAAGATCAGCTCGCCAGGGATTCGCTCGCGTTCATGAAGCGCGAGGTTTCGAAGCGCTGGCGGTAATCGGCCCCATGCTTCGCGAGCATCCCTGCACTTGAGCGCGGGGCTCGGACAGACGGACCACCCCACCAGCGTTTCCCTCGGAGGACGGCACGGATGGCCCGCGACGACAACGGGAACATGACGGGGTTCACCGCCGCACCGGCAGACGGTGGACTCTCGATCGACCGCTTGGCGCAGGCCTTCGCGGCCATGATGGGGCACGCCGATGCGACTCCGGCCGCGCCCCCGCCCGCGGCCGTGGTGCACGTCGACGCGTCGCCCGATCTCGACGAGGTGACGCCGAGCGATGACGATGCCCGTGTCAGCCCGCTGTCGATTCTCGAGGCCTTGCTCTTCGTCGGGCTCGCGGGGGGCGACCCGCTCTCGAGCCATGTGGCCGCCGGACTCATGCGAGGCGTGGAACCGCACGAGGTCGACGAATTGGCCGCCGAGCTGGCCGTGCGCTACCGCGAGGAGAACCGCCCCTACGAGGTGGTCTCGAAAGGCGACGGATGGATGATGCGGCTGCGCCCTGAATACGCGAGCTTCGGGGCGGTGCTCGAGCAGCGCAATCGCATGGTGCGGCTCGACGCCGAATCGCTCGATGCGCTCGCCGTCATCGCGTGGCATCAGCCCGTGCCACGTGACAAGCTCATCGAGTTCGGGTGTGACTCCCGGCCCGCCACGCTGCGCACGCTCGTTCGCCGCGGCCTGCTCGCGCTCGAGAAGCCGGATGAGCCGGACGCGATTCCCGCCTACGTGACGACCAAGAAGTTTCTCGAGGTCTTCAAACTCGAAAGCCTTGCCGACCTTCCGCCTCCGAACGAGCCGCCGAAGTAGCACGGCGTCGCATCGGCCGTGTTCGCCCGGGATGCGACGCATCAACCAGAATCGGCAGACTCGCCCGCCAGCAGCCGTTCAAAGGCAGCCTCATCGATGACGGGAACCCCGAGTTTTCGAGCCTTGTCGAGCTTGCTGCCGGCCTCGACGCCCGCCAGGACATAGTCGGTTTTCTTCGACACACTTCCTGACGCCCGCCCGCCGGCACGACGGATCGCTTCTTCGGCTTCCTCCCGGGAAAACCGTTCGAGCGTTCCGGTGACCACAAGCGTCTTGCCGCTGAGCGGGCCATCGCCGACCGATTCGGGCTGCGGCTCGTCGAGCCGAACGCCGGCCGCGCGGAGCCCCTCGATCGTCGCCCGACCGTAGTCACTGGCGAGCCACGCGTGCACACTTGCCGCGATCACCGGGCCGATGTCGGGGATGGCAGCCAACGCCTCCTCCGAGGCGGCTGCGAGGTCGTCGATCGTCGGGAAACGCGCGACGAGGACCGAGGCGACGCGCGGGCCGACATGCCGAATGCCGAGGGCATTGAGAACGCGCACGAGGCCACGGTCTTTGCTCGCCGCGATCCCTTCGACGAGCGACGCGGCCGACTTCTTTCCCATGCGCTCGAGCGGTTCGAGTTGGGATTCATCGAGCATGTAGAGGTCCGCGAAAGATTTCACGAGCCCCGTGGCCACGAGCTGTTCGACGAGCTTGTCACCGAGGCCTTCGATGTCCATTGCATTGCGCGACGCGAAGAATCGGATGCGCTCACGGCACCGCGCCGGGCAGTCAACGTTCGGGCAGCGGATGTACACGCCGTCGAGATCCTTCTCCACAGGCGTGCCACACTCTGGGCATTCCCTCGGCGGATGCCACATGGCGAGCTCGCTCGTGCGTAGGTGTTTCTCCACTCGCACGACGTGCGGAATCACCTTGCCCGCCTTCTCGACGACGAGGACATCGCCCACACGAATGTCCTTCCGGGCGATCTCGTCGGCATTGTGGAGGCTCGCTCGGCGGACCACCGTGCCGGCAAGCTCGACCGGTTCGAGATCGGCCACGGGCGTGATGGTGCCGCCACGCCCTACCTGCACGCGGATGGCAGCAAGCACCGTCGTCGCTTCGAACTTTTCGAATTTCCACGCGATCGCCCAACGCGGGCTCTTGGCCGTGGCCCCGAGCAACCGCTGCTGCGCGAAGTCGTTGACCTTCACGACGAACCCATCGACCTCGAAGTCGAGATCGTGCAACTCTTCGATGAGTTCGGTGCCTCGTTCGATCAGCACGTCGAGCGAGTCGAAGACCTGGGTTCGAGGCGATACCGGAAGCCCGGCCCGTGCGGCCCAGGCATACAACTCGGTTTGGGATCCGACCCCGAGCCCTGTGGCGTCGCCGACGCCGTGGCAGAGAAACGAGAGCGGCCGGGTGGAACATTCTCGCGGATCGAGCAGCCGAATGCTCCCGGCCACGACGTTTCGTGTGTTGGCGAAGGGGGCGTGCCCCGCGGCAACCTGCCGCTCGTTGAGCTTCACCAAATCCGAATTGGTCATGTAGATCTCGCCGCGAACCTCGACCGACTCGGGCGGGGCCTCGACCGCGAGTACAAGTGGGATGCCCGGGACCGTGCGGGCGTTGTGGGTGATGTCGTCGCCGGTCACGCCGTTGCCGCGGGTTGCTGCCAGCACGAGCCGCCCAGCCTCGTAGGTAAGCGAGATGGCCACACCATCCACCTTCAGCTCGAGCACCCACTGGCAAGCGCGCGTCTCACCCGCCTCGGCCAGGAGCTTCTCAACGCGGCGGCCCCAGGCCCGGAGGTCGTCGACGCCGTAGGTGTTGTCGATCGACATCATCGGCACGCGATGACGAACCGACGCCAAGCCTTCGACCGCCTCGTCGCCTATTCGTTGGGTCGGGCTGTCTGCGGAAACCAAGTCGGGATGCGCCGCCTCCAGGCCACGCAATTCTTCCACGAGCCGGTCGTAGGCGAGGTCGGTGATCTCCGGACTGGCCTCGACGTAATACAGCCGGTCGTGGCGGCGAATCTCGTCACGAA
Organism: uncultured Candidatus Kuenenia sp.; assembly: GCA_964498325.1. GTDB lineage: Bacteria > Planctomycetota > Planctomycetia > Pirellulales > UBA1268 > QWPN01. Next base: position 112,355 of record CAZCHF010000005.1, on the reverse strand, counting down.
GCTTGTGGATACGGGTGGCGACCGATGGCGTCACGACACGTCTGTCCTCGCGGCATCGTCCGCCCGGAGCCTGGCCCGCTCGGCATCCCGCTCCCGGCGGATCCTTTCACCGGCCACATGATCGAGCCAGATCGCCCCGACCGTCGCGATGGTCAGCACGATGATCTCACCCGTCAGAATCCAGGTGCCGTACTGATCGAACAGCCGCTCCATCGGGTGGTCGCCGCGTACGGCGCTCGTCTCGGGTCGAACTCCGCGCAACACCGACACGCAATACGCCGCCGCCGTGATCGTGAACGCAAAGCCCACGACGCCGAGGATGACATAGAACGGATTGCGTGGTTGACGCTGCATCGCGGCTCCGTGGGGAAAGTTTCGAAGCATAGTCTAGCGTGGCTCGGGGCTGCCCGTGTCATGTCGCCGGACGTTCGCTACGGGCATCCATGCCCTCCGCTCTCTCGGAGAAATCTGCGCTTCGCCCTCCGGGCTGCGCTGGCTTTCTACGCCGGCTCCATGACACGGGCAGCCCCGAGCAGGTTCACGTGCAAACGGCAGGCAGGTCGCATTGCCTCAAGCCGCCGCTTGCGCTCGGGAGAGCAGCGACTCGGCGGCGGCGATGACGCGGTCGACGTCGATGGCCGCCATGGAAACCGTATCCGTCTTGCGGTTGTCCCACGATGGTCGAGCCTCGGAGGGGGGCTCGACGCAGACGTGTTGGCGACCGTAGGGACCGTTGCGGGAGGCAGGCACGGGACCGAAGAGGCCGACACAAGGGGTGCCGACCGCCGCCGCGAGGTGCAGCGGCCCGGTGTCGCTCGAGATCATCATGCGCGACACGCGGCAGAGCTCGCCGAGATCTTGCAGGCTCGTGTCGGGGGCGAGCATCGCAGCACCGTCTGATGCGGCGACGATTCGTTCCGCAGTCTGACGCTCGGCGCCGCCCCCCCAGACGACAAGCGATCGAAGCCCTTGACGCTGGTGGAGGCCGCGGGCCACGGCGGCAAATCGGTCGGCAGGCCAAAGCTTGCTCGCCCAACCGGCGCCGGGATTGATGAGAACGGAAACCTCCGCAAGGCCGAGGCCACCGAGCCACTGGCGCACCCGGGCGCGGCTCACCGGCCAACGCGGCATGTCGAACGTCGGATTGCTGTCGCGAATCCCGAGCGATACGAGGAGGTCGCAATTGCGGTCGACGACGTGCGTGGCCACCGGGCGAACGCGATTGGTGTACGCAAGCCAGGCCTGCTCGCGTGCCACGGGCTTGGCGAAACCGATGCGCATGCGGGCCCCGGAGAGCCAGCTTGCGACACCACTCTTCAAGAGCCCCTGGAGGTCGATCGTGACGTCGGGTGCAAAGGCGTGGAGTTGACGGCGGAGTGAGAGGACGGCGGCCGGTGATTTCAGCCAGCCACGAGGAAGCCGGAAGAGATGGTCGACCGCCGGATGGCCAGCAAGGATGTCGGCGGCGCGCCCCTCCACGGCCCAACCGATGCGGGCATCGGGAAACGCCCGTTTGAGGGCCACGGCAACCGGCACCCCGTGGAGAACGTCCCCGATCGCGGAGAGCTTCACGATGACGATGGATCGCGGCGTTGGCATGGGAAAACTGCCAGGGGGCTCCCCAGAGAGTGGCGAGAAGGGCGAATCGCCACAAGGCCAAAATTCGGGCTTCCTTGGCCATTCGGCCAACTGCGGGAAATGACACGGGGATGTACCACTAGCAGGGGTGACTGCATTGCATGCAGTCATGACAACCCGGGGAACGGTTCATGAGCATTCGGTTCATGGTGTGGCTCGTGGCGGTGGCCACGATGGCGACTGGCGGTGATGCCGCGGAGGCTCGGTGGAAGGATCAGAAACTCGCCGAGGGAACATCGCACAAAGGCCACCTCGTCGCGAGCGAGGTGTACACGCCGGTCGCGCACGCCAAGGGGCATACCTTCGCGATCTTTGCCGATGCGAAGGATCGCCCGATGGTCATCCATGTCGACCCCGCGGGACAGGCGACGACGGTGCCCCTTGATCCGAAGGACGACTACCGCGGGTTCCCCGACGGTCACAACGGCTTTTCGGTCGGGATCGACAAGAACGGCTACCTCCATGTCACCGGCGACATGCATCAGTTCGGTGCAGGGCAGGCACGCGATGGCAGGTACCGCTACCCGGAACGGTATGACGACAAGAAGGGGGCCGCGATGCTGTATTGGAGATCACGGAAACCATGGTCTGCCGCGGAGGGCTTCGAGTTTCGTGGAGACCGTGGCAGCAAGCACCTCATGCCGGGGAACTCCTGGACCTACGGCCGATTCTTCGGTGACACCAAGGGCGAGCTCTATTACAGCTCGCGGGTGCGTGCGTTCTGGGCGAAGGACTTCAAGATCCCGAGTGCTCGCCAGGGGGCCATGGCCCTCGGGCTGTATCGGTACGATGTCGACAAAGAGACGTGGCGAGCCATCGGCGGCCATCCTGACACCGATCCGAAGAACACGGCGAGCAAGCACCGGGTGTTGTTCTGGGCCCGCTCGGGTCGCGCGGACACCGGCGGCAACTATCAGGTGTATCAGTCAGGCTTCTGCTTCGATCAATCCAACCGACTCCACCTCGCCGTGCATGCGATCGTCGGTCCCGAGAATCAATCCCGCCTCCTCTATGCCTGTTCCTATGATGGCGGATCGACGTGGCGCCGCGCTGATGGGACGGCCATTCCGGGCTTGCCTTTGCGTGGCGAAGACGGAGAGGCCAACCAGGCCCACACGATCGCCGAGGGGGGCGAAGGCATCGTCCGTGTGGTGGCCGACCCCGCCGGCACGCCAGCCGTGAACCAGGGACATTCCTACAAGGGGTCCTACGTCTGGGACGGCGCACGCTGGAAGTTTCGAACCGACGTGCCAGGCCACCGCGGCTACGCACGCCCGGACGGCTCGATCGTGTTCACATCCGCATGGGCGGTTTGGGATGCCGCGGGGTTTCCCAAGCCCTCCACCATGACGGTGACAGAGCGCAAGCCGGGGATTTCGGTCGTGAGCCAACAGGGCGTGCTGTCCACGGGCGACCTTTACGGCCTGCGGGTGAGTGGCGACCGGAACACGGTGACCGTGCACCGAATGCAGAGGATTCCGGCGACGGCGGGGGACGATGCGCGCTGAACGCTCGAGCTTGCAGGCTCTGGAGCAAGTCTGCCACTGGAGGAAGCGGCGATCGCCGACCACGGAAGGCCTCGGCGTGTTCCACAGTCTGCTAGCGCTTCGGGAGTGCCTCGATGATTTTCGGGGCGAGGAAGTCGGCCATTTCCTCTTTTGCGGACTCGTTGAAGTGGATGTGGTCGCCGGAGATGACCTCGCGAATGCGGGGCTGCAGAAACGAATAGAGATCGTTGATCGGGATGTTCTCGTCGCGCATCACCTTGGCGGCTGCGGCATTGAAGGCCTGGCAGTTGCTGAGGTATTTGGGAAACCGAGGAATCAGGTCGTCGGAGATCGTGCCGGTGGAGCTGCACCAGATCAATGAGGCCTGAGGGGCCTCCTCGCGCATGACGGCGATGACTTGACGAAGCCGATCGGCGTAGCCCTTGGCGGCGCCCGGCGTGGCACCGGCGAACTCATGGATGCCCATGTTGAAGTGGATGACGTCGTACGGCTCACGTGTCTTCAGATGCGTACGGAGCGCATCATTCTTGAGGGCGCCGGTCGTCGTGTAACAGACAGGACCGCAACTCGCCAGGTTGGAGTTTTGGAGCTGCGCCTCGCCGATCAGATTCGCCTTGCCTGCAAGCCGCTTGCGGAGCGGCACTTGGTACCCGCCCGAAATCGAGTCGCCGATGATGAGCACCCGCGGCAACCGAGGATCTTCGATGGCGAGCGCCGCCCGTACCGAATACCGAGGCATCTGATCGGGCAGGGTGACACCGGCCGTGTATGCCCGGTGGGTGTCGGTGCGAAACGGTGCCGCCGGCCACCCATCGGCATTCACGAGATTGCCGAGCCGGTCCGGCAAATCCTGGTAACAGTAGCGAACGCCTTCCGGCTTGCTCACGCCGGGAGCACTCACCACGACCCTGTTTCCTTCGATCCGAGTATCGGCCCACACCCATCGGTAGACCGACGAAGCGACGGCGAAGCCTCGGAGCTCGCCTTTGGATGGCTTCAGGCCGTCGGCATGATCGAACGTGAGAACGATCTCGCTGCCTCGTGGTTCGGCCGACACCAGCGTCGGCCCCCTGTGCGGCACGTCGGCATGGCCATAGGCGACGCTGCGGGCCACGGCGACCAAGCGGCGGGCGATCACCCGCTCATCAGGGCTGGGGCCCAGGTCAACGGTGACCACGAGGCCCGTCGTTTCCGTTGTGGCGGCGACCTGCTGGGCATCTCGGAGTTCGGCCCCGCAGCGGTCGTCGAACTTGCCGAATCGAGCGGCCCTCAACTGGACGAGAAGCACCGGGAGTTTGGGATTGGCCCAGGCCTCGCGCACCGTGGTGAGGAACGCCGGCAGCAGCTTGCCATACTGCCGGGCACGAACCAGGGATGAATCGTTCTCCCCATGGTCCCAGATCACCCCACGGATCGCGAACGGGGCGAGGGGTTGGATCAGGCGGTCATACACGGTCGTTGGTGCCATCGGGTTTGCTGCCTTGGCAGACGTGCGCTCCGGGGGCGGAGGAGGATCGAGCGGCAGGGCCTGATTGGCTTCGCGCCATGCCGCCAGTTGCTCTTCATACGACGCATCGGCTCCTTTCTTGGCTGCCGACGCGTAGAACTCGAGAATCGGCTTCGCAGCCGGCGTCGCCTCGATGACGGTGCGGCTGAGCCACGACTCCAGCGGAGTTTCCGGAAAGGCCTGGGCGGCGACGATCACCCCGACCGGTCCGGCCACTTTCTGCTGGAGGTCGCGGGCAAAGAGGTATGCCTCGGCGGGCGTGGTCGCGAGATTACCCGCCTGCAACGGTTGCCAGCCTCCGGCGGAGCCGGCCGTGAAGATCACGACCGGTGCATCGGCAGCCTCGGCGAGGATCGACTTCGCATGAGAAAGCATCCTCACTTGCTTGGCGACGCGTTCGCCCCCCGCCAGGAGCCAAACCTCACCGATCCGGATGCGATCGATCGTCAGGGTGTTTGTCCCGGCGACGGTCATCGTCAGGGGCTTTCGATGGCTCGCGGCATCGAGCGGCGCGAGCATGACCCGCCAACGACCTCGGTCATCGGCGGTGGTCTCGAGGGACTGCCCTGCGATCTTCACGACCACGCGTTCACCCCGCGTCGCCTTGCCCCACACCGGCACCGGCACCTGTTGCTGCAGGACCATGCCATCGCTGAACACCTTCGGAAGCGAGACCTCGGCCACGGCAACCCGGCACGACGCGAGCGCCATGGCAGCGATCACCAACGGCCACCAGCCGTGCCATGCTCGATTTCGGGGCCGGACTGATCGCCGTGCGGTATGGTGCCACCATGTGATTGCCAAGGTCGTTCCCTCCCGTGGCCGCAGAGTATTTCCCTCACTCCGCCTGGCCGTCTCCACCAATGTCTCGGTTTGAGCCGTCCAGCATATTGGCCATCTGGCCATGGGCCGCGCCGCAGCGAGGGAACGCTATTTGGTGCGGTAGAACCAATCGAAGGCGCGGTCGTGCACGCGGTGGAGCCGGGGCAAGGGGCCGTCGTCGTGGGTGCCGGTGCGGGGGCAGCATGGGCCTCGATACCGCGGCCCGCGGGTGGGCATGCCATCGACACCGATCAAGTCAAAAGGCTGCGGTGGACAACTCGGATGGCACGGGGGAGGAGGAATGCAGGGGGGAAGCCAGCGTGGTTCGCCGCAATCGTGCAGCGGCTCGAGACCGGCCCGCCAGTACAATGGTGAATCGGTGCGCGGAGGGAGGATTTTGGCAAGCTCGCTCTTGGCCGATGGGCCGGTGACCTCGGGTCTGATGGGGAGGGTGTTGGCCAGTGGGTCGGGATTCAGCGATGTTGCGACGGACGGCTCGTCGATCGGCCGATCGGCAGGCTGTGGCTCGACGCCGTCCGCCAGGCCGACGAACGGCAGGCAGAGCAGTGCCAGAATGAATCGACGAATGCGCTTGGTGGTGTCTGTCACGGCATGAATCGCTGGGTCATGGGGGAGGCAAGGGCATGACAGCTTCCGGCGGATTGTTGGCCGGAAGGGGTGGCACGGGACCTGCGGGTGGATTCGGGTCGCGACCGACGCGGCGGGCACCGTCGCCGAGCTCCTCGCGGAAGTCGAAGGGTACTGCTGCAGGGGCATCGGGTCTCGGCGGGAACTCCTCGAGCTGGAGAAGGTCAGCCACCGCGACGGCGGCAGCCCATCGGTCTCCCTGGGCGTCGACGTATGCCAACTCCGTTTCCGTGAGCGTGCGTTGGGCTTGGAGCAGGCTCAAGAACGTGACCTCACCTTGTCCGTAGAGTTGCTGCGTGAGATGCACCGTCTCGCGGGCCTTCGGAAGGATGAACTCCTCGTACCAACTCACGAGCCGCTGGGCCGTGCGGTAGCTGGCGATCGCCTGGGCTGCCTGCGTGGCCAGGTCGAGCTCGACTTCGCGCAGTGTGGCGCGGGATGTCGCGATGTCGGCGCGGGCCGAACGGATCGTGCCCTGGTTGCGATCGAAGAGAGGCACTTCCACCATGACTTGGAGGAGCCCTTGGTCCTGCGGTGGGAAGTCGACCTGACGTTGGTATCCGCCCAGGACATTCACGTTGGGGATCGGCTCCACGACGGCCCGCTCGAGGGCCCACTGGGCGCGGGCGATGTCGGCGGCTGCGGCCTGAGGCAACGCATTGCGCTGGGCGATCGCCTCCTGGAGATTTTTCAGGTCGAAGGACGGTAGTTTGGTAAAGAGATCGGCTTCGATCATCCCGATGTCGGCCCGCGGCAGGCCGATCGCGGCTGCCAGTTCGCGGCGTCCGGTCTCGACGAACACCGTGGAGTTCAGGAGCCGCACGTCCGCACGATCCCGCTCGATGCTCCAGAAGAGCACGTCAGCACGCGTGCCCTCGCCTGCTTTCTCCAGTTCGCTCCCGATGTCGTATGAGCGCTGGGCGATGTCGAGAAGAAGCTTGAAGATCTCGACGCGCCGCTGGGCTACGAGCAGGGAGTAAAACGTGCCACGGACCTCGCGGAGCACGTCGAAACGCGCCCGAATTAATTCGTATTCGGCCTTCTGGACTTCGCGAAGGGCGGTCTGCTGTGAGAGCCGCAGTTTTCCGGCGGTGACGATGTCTTGCGAGGCAAAGCCGTTCCACTGACTGTCGGCCCCGGCGATCTGCGGAGAGCCTCCAGCCAGCATCGGATTGGGATAGAGCCGAGCCTGCACGGCCTTGCCGCGGGCCGCTTCCACCGCAGCGAGCGCCCCGCGGAGTTTTGGGTGGCTCTGCTCGGCGAGCGTCACAAACTCTTCGAGAAATCTCGGCGATGGACCGTGGGGCGACGCACGATCGTCAAGGACACGTCCGGGGTCGTCGACACGGGTTTGCGCGGGCGGAGACGCCCACGGACCGGTCTGGCCGTGACTTGTCCCGGCCCCTAAGCCGAGCATGGAAGCGATGGCCACGATCGCGATCACCCACCAGGCAGAACCTGGTCGATGGCGGCAAGACGCAGCCCTCGGCCACTCGGACGTCCTTGTTCCCGGCATTGGTACACCTTTTCCAGAGGTATCGTCGCGATCGACCGGCACGGGTCATCGGATGATCACAAAGGTCTGGCAGGCAAACGCGGGCAATTCGCGGAATCGACGGACATGGCGTCGTCAATCGTCACCTTGCCTGTCAGGCAAGCTGGGGAATTGGGCGTCTCGCACTCGGGCAAGACGCAGGGCATCCTGGCCGCTGAACCGCCAGAACAGGCCGGGGTGGATCAGGAACTCACAGAAGGTCGAGGTGATGAGGCCCCCGAGGATCACGGTGGCGACGGGGTAGAGAATCTCGCGGCCAGGCTCTTGGCCACCAACCACGAGTGGCACCAGTCCGATTCCCGCCGTGAGCGCCGTCATAAGCACCGGGGCGAGGCGTTCGAGGCTGCCCCGGAGGATCATCGACTCGGAAAACTCCTGGCCCTCTTCCTGCATGAGATGGAAGTAGTGCGTGACCAGGAGAATGCCGTTGCGGACGGCGATGCCGCCGAGCGAGATGAATCCCACGAGGCTCGCCACCGAGAGCGACTGGCCGGTCAGGGCCAGGGCCAGTGCCCCGCCAATGAACGCGGTCGGCAGGGCGTTGAGCAGCTGCAAGACGATGCGCACCGACGGGTAGAGAATCATGAGAACGACGAACATCCCGGCGACCGACACCCCTGCCAATAAGCCGATGAGCATCGTGGCCCGTTCTTGGCTTTCGAACTGACCTCCATATTCCACGAAGTATCCTGCGGGGAGTGTGACATTCTCAGCCACCTTTGCCTTGATCGCTTTCACGGCGCTCGAAAGGTCGCGGCCCTGGGTGTTACAGCGGACGACGATCCGGCGACGGGCGTTTTCGCGGTTCACGGCGTTCGGGCTTCGCCCTTCACCGACGTCGGCCACATCGCGAAGTTCGATCTGACCACGATCACCCGGCAGATCGATCCGCAGCCGGCCGAGGTTTGCATAGTCGGTGCGGTAGCCCTGCTCGAGGCGCACGAGCAGGTCGAACCGCCGTTGGCCTTCGAGCACCTGCGACACTACTTCCCCCTGGAGCGCGGTCTCCAACATCCGGGCGACGAATTCGCGCGTGACACCGAAGAAGGCGAGATCGTCCGGGCGAAGGCGAATCCGAAGCTCCTCGGCCATCTGGATCGGTTCGACGACCGGTGGCGTGAGCCCCGGTATCGCCCGCATCGCCGTCTGAATCTGGTCGGCGGCTTGGATGAGGACGCGGAGATCGTCGCCATGAACCTTCACCGCGATCTGGGCATACACGCCCGACACCATGTGACTGATGAGGTGAGCCAGGGGCTGCTCGACCTCGATGGCCACCCCCGGCACTTCGCTCGACAGGTCTGCGAGGAGCTCATCAATTATCTCTTCGCGATGGCGCCCCGTCTTCGGGTTCATGCTCAGGATGTATTCGCCGGTGTTGACCGGCGCGGCATGTTCGTCCATCTCGGCCCGGCCGGTTCGTCGGACGAAGTGCAGGATCTCACCGTTTGGTCGGGCGTCGGTCTTCTGCATGGCCCGGAGCTTCGTGTCGATGATGGCCGAGACCTCGTTCGAGGCCTCGAGTGACGACCCGGGTGGCAGCGTGACGTTGATCTGCACGCTGCCTTCGTCGAACGGAGGCAGGAAGTCGCGGCCGAGCTGGGCGAGTTGCCAGCCGGCAAAGGTGACGCCGAGCCACGTGGCCACGAGGAGCAGACCCGGGCACGCCATGCTGAAGCGAATCAGCGGCGTGGCCGCAACCTTGAGACCGCGCAAGAGCAGCCCGTCGTGCTGGTGATGCGTGGCCTTCGCCTGCGGCAGGAGGTAGGACGACAGCGCGGGCGTGACGGTCAACGACACGACGAGCGAAGCCAGGATCGACACGATGTAGGCCACACCGAGCGGGGCGAAGAGACGCCCTTCGACCCCAGAGAGCGCAAACAGCGGCAGGAAGACGAGAATGACCACGGCGGTGCCGAAGACGATGGCGCTACGAATCTCGCGGCTGGCCTCGTACACGACGCGAATCGCGGGCTTTGGCTCCGGGAGAGCGGCATTTTCCTTAAGCCGCCGAAAGATGTTCTCGACATCGACGATGGCGTCGTCGACCAGCTCCCCCATCGCTACCGCGATGCCGCCGAGCGTCATCACGTTGATAGAGAGCACCGTGCCGGTCAGCACGCCGGTCACACGAAACACGAGCGTCGTGATGACCAGGGAGAGCGGAATCGCCGTGAGCGTGATGAACGTCGTGCGAAAATTCATGAGAAACAGGAACAGCACGATCAAGACGAGGAAGGCTCCGATGGCGAGCGCCTCACCGACGTTGAAAATGCCGCGATCAATGAAATTCTTGAGGCGGAAGAGTTCGGAATTGATCACGATGTCGGCCGGGAGCGTGGCTTCGACTTCACGGTAGGCCTCGGCGATGCGATCGGTCAGCAAGCGCGTGTCAACATGCGGCTGCTTGGCGACGGTCACCACGACCCCCGGCACGCCATTGACGGCGCCGTCACCGCGCTTGAACTGGGGGCCCTCGATGACCGTGGCCACCTGGCTCAAGACGACGGTGCGCTTCGGATGGACGGCCACCGCGATCTGGCGCAGATCTTCGAGCACCTTCGCGGAATCTGGGCCGAGCCGACCGAGGATCCGGATGGGTCGCTCCTGTTCGCCGGCGACCGCAAACCCGCCGCTCGAATTGATGTTGCTCTCGCGCAGGGCCTGCTCGATGTCTTGAAGCGAGACGCCATACTCGAGCATCGCGGCCGGGTCGGCGAGCACCTGATACTGCTTGCGATCGCCCCCCCTGAATGAACACTTCCGCGACGCCGGGAATCTTCAAAAGTCGCGGCCGAACGACCCAGTCGGCGATCGTTCGCAGGTTCATCGACTGGGAAAGTTTCGTCGGGAAGGTCACGACATGGTCACGGCCGGCAAACTTGACAACCGCCGCGAGGGACTGTTCGGCGCCGGTGACCTCGGCGACCTCGCTCTCACCTGCCCACTGAATGCGATCGACCGGCACCGATTCCCACGCTGCGGGCCGATGCCGATCGGTGACCTTCCACACCCGAACCGCCGGGTCTTCCTTCTCAGACGTCACCAACTCGGCGAGGAAAGGGGAGTTTGGAATGACGGCCAGTTCACCCCCCCCGGGGCCAGGCTGTCGATACATTCCGGCGATGATGATCTGACCCATGATGGACGCGGTCGGCGTCATTTGCGGTCGAATCCCGTCCGGGAGAATTCCTGAGACCGTCGAGAGGCGCTCCTGCACAGTCTGTCTGGCGAAGCGGACGTCGACATCCCAGTTGAACTCGATGTAGATCACGACGAGCCCCGCCGTCGATTGGCTCCGCACCGCCTCCACACCGTTGGCCCCGAGGAGCGCGATCTCGATGGGTTGGGTGACGAGTGTCTCGACCTCCTCGGTGGCGAGCCCCGGGCACTCGGTGATGATCACGACCCGCGGTCGATCGAGGTCCGGAAAGACGTCGATCGGCATGAGCGTGGCGAGGTAGCTGCCATAGACGAGGAGCATGAGGCTCGCCACCACCACGAGGAGGCGATACTGGAGCGAAAAGCGAATGACGGCGTTGAGCATCGTGTGATCCTAATGAGCGCCGTGGACGCTGCCGTCAGCGTGAACGTGGACTCCGGCAGGCATGCCGCTCTCGGATTGGGCCTCGAGCACCCGGTTGAGCGAGGCCGCCGAGCCCTGGGCGACAAGCCAGCCTGGCTTCACGCTCCCGTCGTTCGCGATCACCACATCGAGCCGATCCTCGTAGAGGACGCGAATGGGAACTCGCTCGAAGCGACCGACCTTCTGCCGAAACACCCACGCGTCTGGGCCATCGTGCACGACCGCGGCCGCCGGCAAGACGATCACGTCATCGAGCCGCTCGACCGGTACGTGGATCCGCACCCGTTGGCCTGGCCGAAACCGCCAGACGACGAACGTTTGCCCGTTGGTCGAATACGAACGCGACTGGTTGGCGATCGGCACGAAGAACTCGAAGGTTCGGCTGGCCGGATCGATCGCGTTGGCCAAGTGGTGGATCACGAACGTCTGGTCCACCTGCGGCCACTCATCCGCGTCGTCTTCCGCAAACTCGACCAGCACCGGCCACTGCTCCCGGGCGGCCAGTTCGATCGCCGGTGCCTCGCGCTTGAAGGCGTGGCCGGCGATCGAAAGCGTTCGATGGTCCGACAGCACGCCGAGGAGTTGCCCCGCCTGCACCTGGGTGCCGAGATCGACCTCGAGCTCCTGCACTTCGAGCAGAGCGTTGGCCGCGTCCGCGCTGAGAGGCGCGGTCACCCGCCGGTTCGTCGGGCCGGATGCCGGGGCAAACACGTCGACCGTCGTGACAAACGTGCCCCGCTCCACGCCCGCGATCTGCTCAGGGGTGAGCCCGCGAGCCGAGAGGTCATGCCGGTGCGTGGCGAGTTCCGCCTGAAGCCTTCGGAGCTGCTGATCGACCTCGATGATCCGGACCTGCGGGATCACTCCTTCGCCGATCTGGACGAGCCGTTGTCGTTTCTCCGTTTCGAGCTCGATTTCGCGGGTGACCTTGAAGAGCTCGGACTGGGTTTCGTGGACGTACTCGCTGACCAGCCGGAGCGTGAAAAGTTTTTCGCCCGGCTTGACCGTGTCTCCCGGAAACGCATGGATCTGCGAGACGACGCCGTCCGCCGGCGACGTCACCCCTCGATCGGAAACGCCTGGGCGGTCCACGATCTCGCCCGGAACGACGATCGATTTCCAGTAGGTCGAAAGCGTGGCCGGCCGGGAGACCAGCTTCATGTTGGCCCTTGCCTGCGGACTCAATTCGAGCGTTCGCGGCGTCACACGGGGCTCCGCGTGCTCGTGATCTCCGGCGTGCTCTGCGTGGGGGGCAGCCGTCGGTTCGAACCACGGGAGCCAGAGACTGCGGAACCAGGCGGCGGCCGCGATCACGCCACTGACGGCAACCAGGATGACGAGACCACGCAGGGAGCGGGCAACGGACGTGAGCATGAGGCACCAGGGGAGCCGGGACTGTTGGAACGACACCATCGAGCACGACCACGAGCGAGACCCGTCCACGAGCGGACAGCGCCTGGATTCACGACGAGAAAACTCGCGAAGGGCGCACGGATGGGGTCGCCATCAAATGCGAAGCACGTGCGGCACGGCTGCACCGCGGAGCAGCAGATCGGCAAGGACGAGCAACGCGACGGCGAGCTGCGTGACCCCTCGTGTCTGGCGGAGGCAACCCGCAAAGTGTAGTTCGGCGGCACAGCAGGGAACAATGCGGCTTCCATCCGATCGGAATAGTTGCGTTGGGCTTGGCCGAAACTTCCCGTGGTGAAAATCCCACCGGGGCTGGAGTCGCCAGGCGGGGGATTGGCACAATCATAGAGGATTCCAGACCAGGAGGTTTCTCATGCCCCACACCGTGGTTGCCGTGTTTTTGCTGGCCATGCTCGCCGCACCGGCGACGGTTTCCGCTGCTCCGACGCCGTTCGACGAGGTGGCCGCACGGGCGCGAACGGCCATGGCCCAGCGCGACTTTGCCGGAGCCGACGAGTCACTCGAAAGGCTGGCGATTCTCGCGCTGTCCGAGGAAGAGAAAGTCGTGGCCTCACGGCTTGCCGCCATTCAGGACCGGCTCACACGGTTCTGGGATTCGGTCGATGCCGGAGGGAAACGGATGACAGGTGAGGAAGAAGTCGACGTCGGTGGTTCCCTCGTCGCCTTCATCGAATACGTGGCTGCCCGCAAAGAAATTGCCTTGAAGGTGCGGGGGGAGGTGCGGCGCTACACGCCCGCCGACATGCCGATCCCGATCGCCGCCGTACTCTCCGGCCGGGCGATCAAAAAGGGCAGTGCCGCGAGCAACGAATTGCTCGGGGCCGTTGAAGCGATGGATGCCAAGGGCGATCGTGCCATCGCCAGAAAACTCTGGGCCGATGCCCAGAAGGGGGGCGCTGAAACGGGGCCACTGCTCGCCGAGCTCGATGTGCCGCTGCCGGGGGCAGCGACAGTGAAGGTGCCACGGGTCACGCCGGCGGTGGCGGCCGTGTTGAATCCGAGACAGTGGTCGCTTCATGTCCGCGAGGGAGATACCTGGAGGAAGGTGACCCTCGGGGACCTTGGCAGCATCGATGACCAAAAGCGCCTGGAGGTCGCCGCGCCGGCCGACAAGGAAGCCTGCCTGGTCTTCTCCCACAAGCTGCCGGCGAACTTCGCCGTGCGATTTTATTTTCTCTCGTTGCCGGACGGTCAAACCTGCGGTGTTTTCACCGGCGCGCAGGGTGACGCTCCCTTTGCCGCCGCCGTCAAGCTCCCACCTGACACGATCGAAATCGAACTGAGCCGCGCCGTGGGCAAGCTCGCCTGCAAGGTGAACGGCGAGGACTGCCCTGTGGAGGTTCTGGACGACAAGATGGCCCGAGCCCAGGGGCTCTTCGGGATTTCGCTTCCGGCCGGCAGCCGCGTCACCGTGGCGGGCTTCGAAAAAGTCACGCCCGGAAAGGCTGGCTCTTCGAAGTAGTGCCGCTCAGAGCTCGTCTGTGCGGCAGATTCAGCCTTGATCCGCGGAGCGGCTCAAGAGCGGCTCGACCCCGGCCCATTCGCACAGGAGCGCCGACGAGACGGACTGTGGGCAACTCCAGACGAGGAAGAAGAACGACTCGCGGGCGATGCGTTCTGCGGGATGACCACGCACGAAGCCCGCGCCCTTCGACGAGGTGACGGCAGCCTGGGCCGCTCGCAAGACGAGGCTCGTCGCATCACCACGGAGAGCATCACGATCAGCGAGCGCGATGCCGTCGCGGGCTGCGCGATCGAGCCGTGCAAACAGATCGGCAAGCTCGCACGCGAGACTCGTGCCAATCGGTGTGAGGTCGGCGCGGCAACTCGCTTCGCGTTGCACGAGCGCCACCGCCGCCCGCGCCGAGCCGAGGGCGAGCGCCGTGGTTGCAAGGCCGCCAGTGCGGGCGGCCTGCTGGGTGGACGGTTCAATCACGAAAGTCGGGCGAGCACCGTCGAAGTGGACTGCCGAGGTTCGGCTCCCCGTCAGCGCCAGCATGTCGAGGGGGGGATCAATGACGACACCGTTGGCATCGGTCGGCACGACAAAGAAGAGCTGGCGGCCGTCTTCGGTTGCCGCCCCCGTCACGATCGTGGCGCTTGCGTCGGCGCCCGTGACCCACGGGCACAGCCCATCGAGCCGCCAGCCCTCGGCATCGCGGCTCGCGACGAGCACCGGCCGACCAAGGTGCTGGCGACTGGTTGTGATCTGCGAAATGCCCACGGTCGTGAACGTGTCGCCTCGGGCGAGCGAGGGGAGGACGGCCGCTCCGATGGGCTCGGGCCCACCGGCGATGATCCGCACGGCGGCTGCCCACTGCGAGACGGCCAGGGCCGTGGTCAGGCACGCGGAAGCGATGTCGGCGAGTCCTCCGAGGAGGCGAGGCTCGCTCGCGGCCGTTCCTCCATGGTCCGTCGCGATGAACGCGGCAAGGACTCCCTCGTCGGCCAGGAGCCGCATGGAGCCGGAGGACCACGGACCATCGCTTTCGGCCAAGGCAACTCGTGCCGCAAGTCCGCTTGCGACCGACGTCGTGAGCAGTGGCGGATCAGGGGCGTCCGTAGGCGGCGTCATGACCGCCATGATACGGTTCGGGGCCCGCATGAAAACGAAGGGCGCGGCCGATTGCGCACGTCGCGGCCTCCAGGGCTATACTGCCGCCACTTCTGGCACGCGTCTTTCCCAATCTGTTTTTTTCCTACTCCTTGAAGGAGCCCTATCGTATGAGTCAAGCCAAAGACGCACCCGCGCGACCTGCTACCGCTGCTTCTCCATCCGTCCAACCGCAATCCCGCACTCCCCACAAGCCGCTACGTCTCGATGAGCTCTCGCCCGAGACGCTCTACGCGAAGTGCATGGCGTTGGCGCGCAATCTCTGGTGGAGTTGGCATCCCGAAGTCACGAACCTCTTTCGCGATCTCGATCCGGTCCGCTGGCGGCAACTCGACCACAATCCGATCGCACTCCTCGCCGAGTTCACGCCCGAACGCCTCGAGGCCCGCTGCGCGGAACTGGTCCTCTACAGCCGGATCAATCAGGCCTACCGGCGGATGAAGGAGTATCTCTCCGCCGAGAACACCTGGAGTACCATGCACGCCGGCGTGCTCGGCTCGAAGCCGGTCGTCTATTTTTCCGCCGAGTTCGGGATCCACGAATCGGTGCCGATCTACTCCGGCGGCCTCGGCGTCCTTGCCGGCGACCACGTGAAGAGCGCCAGCGGTCTCGGCATTCCGCTCATCGCCGTCGGGCTCTTCTACACCCAGGGTTACTTCCGGCAGCATCTCGATGCCGACGGCTACCAGCATGAGGAATATCAGCGCACGAAGGTCGAACTGCTTCCGATCGAGCCGGCCCTCGGCGTCGATGGCAAGCCGATCATGGTGCAGGTCGACACCCGCACCGGGTCGCTCTATGCCAAGGTGTGGAAGATGGCAGTTGGTCGATGCAGCCTCTACCTCCTCGACTCGGATGTCGAGCAGAACGCCCCGGAAGACCGGCCTCTCACCAGCAGACTCTATGGCGGCGATACCCGCACCCGCATTCGGCAGGAGTTGATCCTGGGCGTTGGCGGTGTGAAGGCGATCCGGGCGATGGGAATCGTGCCCGGTGTATACCACCTCAACGAGGGTCACTCCGCGTTTGCCACCCTCGAAGCTGTCCGTGGCCGCATGGAGCGCGACGGCTATTCGTTCGATGAAGCGGTGCGCCGCGTCGCGCGCCAAACGGTGTTCACGACGCATACACCCGTGCCGGCCGGTCACGACCGGTTTGACGGTGGCCTCATGGAAGAGCATCTCGGGCCGATGCGCGACGCCCTCGGAATCTCGCACGACCAGCTCATGGGATTCGGCAGGGTCGAGCCCCACAACCACCAAGAAACCTTCTGCATGACGGTGCTCGGGCTCAAGCTCTCGCGACGAGCCAACGCCGTCAGCGCCCTGCATGGCCATGTGAGCCGCCGGATGTGGTCCAACCTCTGGCCGTGGAAGGTCGAAGAAGAGGTGCCGATCGGCCACATCACCAATGGCGTGCACGTGCCGAGCTGGCTCTCGTGGCAGATGCTCCTTCTCTACGATCGCCTGTTTCCGATCAACTGGTTTCGCCAGATGGCCGGTCCAGACGTGTGGCAGAAGATCTTCGACTGCGACCCGGGCGAACTCTGGGAGACCCACTACGCCCTCAAGAGCCTCCTGCTCGAGTTCGTGCGTCGCCGGCTTGCTCGGCAGTGTCGTCGCCGGGGCGAATCGGAAGAGGCCGTCGAGCAGGCTCGGACCGCGCTCGACCCGAACATCCTCACGATCGGGTTCGCCCGCAGGTTCGCGACCTACAAGCGGGCCGACCTGCTCGTGTCCGATTTCGATCGTCTCGAGGCGCTTGTGACCGATCCGCATCGGCCGATTCAAGTCATCTATTCAGGAAAGGCGCATCCTGCCGACGAGCCCGGAAAGGGCTTCATCCGCAAGATCGCGAACCTCCGCAATGATCCGCGGTTTGCCGGCCGTGTCGTCTTCGTCGAAGACTACGACATCAACGTGGCACGGCACCTCATCCAAGGGGTCGACGTGTGGCTCAACAACCCGCGGCGCCCGCTCGAAGCGTCCGGTACGAGCGGCCAGAAGGTGGTCCTCAACGGCGGCATCAACTGCTCGATCCTCGACGGATGGTGGGCCGAGGCCTTCGACGGGCGCAACGGTTTTGCCATTGGTCGCGGCGAGACCCATGCCAACGACGAGATCACGGATGCCCGTGACGGCGAGGCGCTCTTCAACACGCTCACGAAAGAGGTGATTCCGCTTTTCTACGACCGCGACAGCGACGGTCTGCCGAGGGGCTGGATCAAGATGATGATGAACTCGATCAGTTCGCTCGCCTGGCGGTTCAGTGCCCATCGCATGGTGATGGACTACGCCCGCGCCTGCTACGTGCCGGCTGCAGGCGGCGTCTCGTGCGACATGGCGAGTCGCTGAAAGCTTTAATCTTCTAAAAGCCGTTTACCGCGGAGCAGGTGGTGGTAGTGTTGCGCGAAGCGGTGGGCTTCGTCGCGGACGTACTCGAGCAGCCGGAGCGAAAAAGAGTCGCGGGAGAGCCGTAGCGGCTCCGACTGCCCGGGCACAAAGATTTCTTCCTCGCGCTTCGCCAGCGAGATGATGCAGGGTGCCTGGATGCCCAGGCTTTCGAGGGCATCCATCGCCGCTGAGAGTTGGCCTTTGCCGCCGTCTACGAGAAAGATGTCCGGAAGGGAGGCGCCTTCGCGCACAAGCCTCGAGAACCGCCGCGACACGACTTCGTGGATGCTCTTGAAATCGTCGATGCCGTCGACGTTTTTGATGCGGTAGCGCTTGTAGCCTCCCTTGAAGGGGAGGCCGTCGATGAACTGCACGAGGCTGGCGACGGTTTCGTTACCGGCAAGATGGGCGATGTCGACGCCCTCGATCACCCGCGGTGGGTTCGCGAGCCCGAGCACTTTCTGGAGACCTGCCAGACCCTTCTTGGGGTCCACCAAAAAAACCTCGGGCTGCACGTGCTCCTCGAGGTCGCCGCGCTGGTCGAGTGTTTCCAACAGCTTGATCTCGTCGCGGAGCCTTGCTGCACGTTCGAACTCGAGGCGGCCGGAGGCAGCAAGCATGTCGGCTCGCATCTCTTCGAGGAGCTTCTTCTTGCCCCCTTCGAGAAACGTCTTGAGGCGGGTGATGTCGCGGCGGTAGTCGTCCTTCGAGATTCGGAGGTTGCAGGGGGCCGTGCACTGGTCGATCGACGCGAGGAGGCACGGCCGAAACCATCGCCACCGCTCGTCATCAGCGTCGATGTCGAGCGTGCAGGTGCGAAACTTGAAGATCCGCTGGAGCACCACGATCGCCCCGCGGAGGCTCCCCGCGCTCGTGAACGGTCCGTAGAGTTTGACGCCTTTCTGACGTGGTGTCCGGGTGAACTCGACCCGGGGGTAATCCTCGTGGGTCGTGATCTGGAGGTACGGAAACGTCTTGTCATCTTTGAGATCGCTGTTGAACTTCGGCTGCACGTCCTTGACCAGCCGGCTTTCCATCAGCAACGCGTCGACTTCGCTCTCGGCATCGAGGTAGTCGATGTCGCGAATCTCTCGGACGAGCTCGGCCGTCCGCCGGTCCTCAGCCGCCGCCTTCAGGAAGTAGCTTCCGGCGCGAGCCCGGAGATTCTTCGCCTTGCCGACGTAGATCACCCGGCCGGCCGCGTCTTTCATGAGGTAGACGCCCGGCGTCGTCGGAAAGGTTCTCACCTTTTCCGCTGCCACCGACCTGGCTACTTCATCCGTATCAGACGGCAGCGTCTCGGCGTCCTCGTTCGTACTCATGGGAAATGATTGTAGCGCGCCGGCACGGCAGCATCCGTATCACGTCGGCGGACGTTCGCTGCGGCCCTCCAGGCCTCCACTCACTCGATGGAGTCTTCGCTTCGCCATCCCTGGCTCCGCTCAGCCTCCAACGCCGCCTCCGTGACACGGATGCCGCCGTGCCTCCGTTCACCGGCTGCGTTCACCGGCTCGGGGTGGCCCGTGTCATGGAGCGGGCGTAGAAAGCCAGCGCAGCCCGGAGGGCGAAGCGCAGATTTCTCCGAGCGACCGGAGGCCATGGATGGCCGGAGGAAGCGTCCCGCGACATGACACGGGCCACCCCGAGCCATGCCGTCAACTCAGGATGCCCTTCACGACGTGACCATGCACGTCGGTGAGCCGGTAACGGCGGCCCTGGAACTTGTAGGTGAGGCGCTCGTGGTCGATGCCGAGGAGATGGAGCAGCGTCGCGTGAAAATCGTGCACGTGGACCGGGTCGCGGGCGATGTTGTAGCCGAACTCGCAGGTTTCACCGTATGCGATGCCCGGCTTCACGCCGCCGCCGGCCATCCAGGTCGTGAAGCACCGAGGATGGTGGTCGCGGCCGAATTCTTGCCCCGGTTTGTAGAGCCCCTGGCAGTAGTTCGTGCGACCAAACTCGCCCCCCCAGATGACGAGCGTGTCGTCGAGCATGCCGCGGGCGGCAAGGTCCTCCACGAGCGCGGCGGCTGGTTGATCAGTTTCCTTGGCCTCCTGGGCGATGCCTTTTCTCAGGCCGCCGTGGTGGTCCCAATCCTGGTGGTAAAGCTGGATGAACCGCACACCGCGCTCCGCAAGCCGTCGGGCCAGGAGGCAGTTGGCGGCGAAGGTGCCGGGATCGCGGACGTCGGGACCGTACTTCTCCAGGACGTGCTCGGGCTCGTCGGCGAAGTTCGTGACACCCGGCACGCTGGCCTGCATCCGAAAGGCCATCTCATGGTTGGCGATGCGGGCCTCGATGGCGGCATCGGGCGTACTCGTAAACTGGTGTTCGTGGAGCGACCGCAGCCCGTCCAGGACTTGTCGGCGGCTTTCCGGTGACACTCCCGGTGGGTTGTTCACGTACAGCACTGGATCGCCGCCGGACCGGAACCGCACCGCCTGGTGCTTCGCCGGCAGAAACCCCGCCCCCCACAGATGGCTCATGAGGGGCTGACCGCTCTTGTTTTTGGTGATCAGCACCACGAATGCAGGCAGGTCGTCCTGCACCGTGCCCAGGCCATAGTCGAGCCAGGCCCCGATGCTGGGCCGGCCAGGAATCTGAAAACCACTCTGCATGAACGTCACACCCGGGCCGTGGTTGATACTCGGCGTGTGCATCGTGTGAATGAAGCAGAGCTTGTCGACAATCTTTGAAGTATGTGGCAGAAGGTTCGAGACCCAGGCGCCGCTTGTGCCGTGCCGCTTGAACGTGAAGGGAGACGCCACGAGTGGAATCGAGCTCTGGTTGCCCGACATGCCGGTGAGCCGCTGGCCACCACGGACGCTGTCGGGAAGTTGTTCGCCGTCGCGCTTTTCGAGCAGCGGCTTGTAATCGAAGAGATCGAGTTGCGACGGGCCGCCTGACTGGAAGAGATAGATCACGCGCTTGGCTTTGGGCGGCACATGAAACTGCGGGAGCACGCCGCCCGTCGAACCGGCGGGGAGCGCGAGGTCAGGCGGTACGGAGCCGTGTGCATCTCGGGCGAGCAGGTCAGCCAGCGCGATTCCGCCGAGGCCCATTCCACATTGCATAAGCCAGTCACGGCGGGTGGCTGCTGAGGATCGACCAGGACAGGTTCGCGTATGCAGCGTCATCGTTTCACCACGCTTCCGTCATAGTCGAGGAGGGCATTGATCACAGCGGTCATCGCCGCGACCTCCACGGCAGGAAGGCCTTTGTCATGCGGCTGCTGCCCGACGGCAATGAGTTTCGCTGCGTCGTCCGGATGTTCCTCATACCACCGGCGTTGGGCGGCGTGCATCTCACGAAGAATCTTTTGTTCCGTTTCATCGGGGGGACGGCTCGTGAGTCGTTCAAAGGCCGCGGCAAGGACGGAATCTGTGGTCGCAGATTCTTCGGCAAGCATCCGCTCGGCAAGGACCCGAGCCGCCTCGACGAACTGCGTGCCGTTCATGAGCACGAAGGCGTGCAGCGGTGTGTTCGTCGTGTCGCGCCTCGCAACGCAGACGACCCGATTCGGCACGTCGAACACTTCCAGCATCGGGGCCGGGCCCGTGCGTCGCCAATAGGTGTAGAGGCTGCGGCGATAGAGGTCGTCACCCTTGCCCGCCTTCTCGGGTTTGAAGGAATCGGGCAGGTCGTAGGTTTTCACGGGGGGCCCGCCGACTTTCTCGACGAGCAGGCCGCAGGCAGCGAGGGCTCCGTCGCGGATCATCTCGGCTGGCAGTCGATGCCGCGGGCCGCGAGCGAGCCAGACGTTGAGCGGGTCGTCAGCCATGGTTCTGGCATCGGCGATGCTTCGCTGACGGTACGTCTTCGTGAGCATGATCGTCTTCACGAGCAGTTTCATGTCCCAGCCAAAACCGCCCTCTGCGACTGGGTGCGAGAATTTCCAGGCGAGCAGATCCAGAACCTCCGGATACTCCGGCTTCGTGGACTGACTTCCGAGGTCCTCCGGCGATTGGACAAGCCCGAGCCCGAAGAGCGACTGCCAGAGGCGGTTGACCGTGACGCGGGCGAGCAATGGATGGTCAGGATGGACGAGCCATCTGGCGAGACCAAGCCGATTCCGTGGCGCATCGGCAGGGAACGGCGGAAGAACGGCGGGTGTGCCCGGCTCGACGACGGCGCCTCGCTTGTCGTAGTCGCCCCGTTCGAGGACATAAGCGACCTTCGGAGAAGGGAGCTCCTTCATCACCATGATCTCCGCTGGCTTCTCAGCGAGCTCGTCACGGCGTCGGCGAACGTCCTCGAGCGTTTTTCGTTTCGCGACGACCTGCCCATCATGGGCTGCCGCGTAGGCAGCCAGTGCCTCGACGTCATGCTCGCCTCGTGCGGTGACCGCTGCCGCGAGTGTCCCAGGCTCGGCCAACTCACGAACCTCCAGGGTCGACAACTCGCGGTCGAACACGCGGAAGTCATCGACGAGGCCGTTCTTGAACCCGTGGTCGCGGAACCGTTCGCCGATCGTGATCGTGTC
Source organism: uncultured Candidatus Kuenenia sp. (assembly GCA_964498325.1). Classification (GTDB taxonomy): domain Bacteria; phylum Planctomycetota; class Planctomycetia; order Pirellulales; family UBA1268; genus QWPN01. The sequence goes on along the minus strand of CAZCHF010000005.1, from coordinate 90,170 downwards.
GCCCCCACCGCCGGTGATCTCGCGGGTCAGGCTGTCTCGGACCGTCGTCGTGACGGCAGGATGGCCATCGATGAAGATCTGCAATCCCGACGCCTTGCCCGAGCCGTCGCTTGTGACCGTCACGTGAGTCCACGTGCCAAGGGGCAAGGGCTCCTTCATTCGCACGCTCGCGGCGTCACCGGGCCAAAAGTGAATGAGCGACCATTGGAGATGCCCCTGATCCACCAGCAACTCGTAGCCGCGGCTGGCCGCGTCGGTCCAAGCCCGCGAGCGGTGAAAGACGACCGCCCGACCGTAGGGCGAAGGGGCCTGGAGCCAGAGCGAAACCGTAAAGGGGTGACTGCGACGGAAATTACCAACGGGGGTATGCACAGGATGATCGCCCGTGAGTTTGACCGCTTGTCCTGCACGGCCCGCGACCAGCGTGTTGTCGGGCGGAGACGTGGCCGGAAGCGTGTCGGCGATCGTATTGGCAAACGTGCCATCGTTCCTACGCTCGTCGAACGAATAGTGGACGATCTCGCCAGGCATTGATCTGTCGACGCCTGCCGCCAGCCCCGAGGGCTGCGGTCCGGTGCCCGCCAGCCAGTCGGCGATGCTCCGTCGCGCCGAGGCTTCCGCAGCCGCAAGCTCGACCTCCGCTAGATGGCAGGCTTTCTCGGCCACCGCGAGGGCGCGAGACACCTCCGGGTTCGTCAGTCGCAGTTTTGGTGTCGGTGTGGCATCCGTGAAATAGGAATACAGCCCAGCCTCGTCCACGTCGTCGAAGAAAGCGAAGAGCGAATAAAACTCCTTCTGAGGGAGCGGGTCGAACTTGTGGTCATGGCAGCGGCAGCATTCGAGCGTGAGCCCGAGGAACGCCGTGCCGAACGTCGTGACGCGATCGTTGACGTACGCGACGCGATACTCCTCCTCGACGCTGCCCCCTTCGGCTTCCTGCTGGTGGAGTCGATTGAAGGCCGTCGCGAGGATCTGCTCGCCCGTCGCGTTCGGAAGCAGGTCGCCGGCAACCTGCCAGGCCACGAACTGATCCCATGCAAGATTCTCGTTGAAAGCCTCGATCACCCAGTCGCGCCAGGGCCACATCGTGGGCCGCGGCCGGTCCACTTGGAACCCGTAGCTATCCGAGTAGCGCGCCAGGTCAAGCCAGTCGGCGGCCATGCGTTCCCCGTACCGTGGGCTGGCCAGGAGGCGATCAAGGAGTCGTTCGTAGGCGTCGGGGGACGTGTCGGCGACGAACTCGCGCACCTCCTTCGGCGTTGGCGGAAGGCCCGTGATGTCAAAACTCGCGCGGCGAATCAGTGTGGTCCGGTCGGCCTCGGGTTGCTGTGCGAGGCCGCGGGCCGCCAGTTTTGTGGTGACGATCGCGTCGATGCCAGCGACGGGATTGTCAGCGTCTGGCCGCGTCGGGGCGACGAATGCCCAGTGGGGTTCGTACGCGGCTCCCGCTGCAATCCACTGCTTGAGCGTTTCGATCTCTTTCGGCGAGAGGCGGCCGATCTTGGCCTCGGGGGGCGGCATGACCAGGTCAGGATCGTCGGAGGTGACGCGGGCGATCAACTCACTCGCGGCCACGTCTTCAGGGATGATCGCCCGCAGACCACTGTCGAGCTCGGCGGTCGCTGCTTCGGCAACGTCGAGCCGGAGCCCCGCCTGCCGGTTGGCGCTGTCGGGGCCGTGGCAGGCGAAACATTTCTCAGACAGGATCGGCCGGATCGAATCGTTGAACGAGATCCGGCTTGGCGGTGGATCAGCACAAGATTGTGCCGCCCACAGCATCAGCGGCAACGCGATCAGGATTTGGGAGGTCCGACCAGCCATGCAGCCAGTGTATCGTCACACGCCGACGAGGGCCCGGAGGTCGGCCTCCATCGCATCCAGCCGTTTCTGAAGCATGGCTTTGACGCCTGGCAGCTCACTCGCGACACAGGGCTCAGCCGCGGTGAACAGATAAAACTTGATTTTCGGCTCGGTTCCCGATGGACGCGCGGCGACGGCGTTGCCGAGCGGCGGGAAACGATTGCCGTTGCGGCTGCCAGCGTCGGGCAGACCAGACAAATCAAAAATCACGAGGTCGCTCTTCACCCCTTCGTAGGGCTCAGGCTCGCTGCCCGGTGTCCAGGTCGTGAGGCTTGCCTGGTCGCGGGTGCGCACGACATCGAGGCCACCGCAACTGGTCGGAGGGTTCGACCGAAGCGTGGCCATGATCTCCTTCATGCGATCCATGCCGCTGGCGCCGGGGAGCATCACGTTGACCGTTCGTTCCTGATGGCAGCCGAAGCGGCAAAACATCTCGTCGAGCAGTTCGTGGGGCGTGCGCCCTTGGGCCGCAAGGGCCGCCGTCTGCTCCGCCATGAGCAGGGCGGCGACGGCGGCGTCTTTGTCGCGAACGTGCGTGCCGGCGAGGTAGCCGTGCGATTCCTCGGTGCCAAACACGAAACGCTCTGGACCGAGTCGGTCCATGGCAGCGCAGATCCACTTGAAGCCGACGAGTTGAGTGTCATCGACATCGACGCCGTGGGACTCAGCCACGCGACGGACCAAGCCGCTGGTGACGAGGGTGGTCACGATGTAATCACCGGGGCGTGACTGGCCGCGGGCCACGCGAGCGGCGATCGCCTGCTCACACAGGAGCGCACAAATCTGGTTGCCGGTGAACGTGCACCAGGGGCTGCCGGAGCCACGTGTCAAGGGCGCTGCAGCCCCGAGGCGATCACAGTCAGGGTCGCTGGCCAGCACGAGGTCGTCCCCGGCTTGAATCGCCTCGGCAATGACCGGCTCGAGCACGGCCGGCACCTCCGGGTTTGCCACATGCCCGATGACGTTCGGGAAGTCGCCGTCAGGTTTTTCGTGTGGGCCGAACTGGCGGAGACGCTCGAAGCCCGCCGCCCGCAAGACCGGCACCACGG
>CAZCHF010000005.1:22500-87251 GCA_964498325.1 uncultured Candidatus Kuenenia sp. | reverse complement strand
GCAGTGGCACCGACACCGTGAAGCGGTGAGTAAAGAATGGATATCCCACGTGGGCCGGGAGCTGACTGTTCGAGCACGGCGGCAACGAAGGCGGGGTCGACTTCCTCTTCTACGAATTGAACACGACCGCTCGCGACACCCTCTTCAAATGACTCTCGGCGAATCGTGTCGACCGTCATCACGCGGTCGATGATCCCCTTGTCGTGTGGCGGAAGCACCTGGATGCCACCGGCCCAGTAGACCTTCACGGCATTGTCGGTTGGCGGGTTGTGACTCGCGGTCACCATGATCCCGCAGGTGCTCTTCGTGTACCGCACCGCATAGGAAAGCTCCGGCGTGCTGCGAACGCCCCTGAGGAAAAAAACCTTGAACCCGTTCGCCAAGAGCACCTCGGTGCAGAGCTTCGCAAAATGCTCGGAGCGATGCCGGGTGTCGTACGCGATTGTGCAGGAGGGCGTGTCTCCCGGAGTCATGACGCTCAGGACATACTCAGCCAGGCCCTGGGCGCTCTCCCCGATCGTGCGGTCGTTGATGGCGTTCGAGCCCACCGGATACATCTTGCCGCGACGGCCGCCGGTGCCGAACGGGATCACCGTCCAGTACGCATCGTCGAGGTCTTTCCACGCGCCGGCGTCGATCAGGGAGCCGAGTTCCGAGGCGAACTCGGCATATCGCGGCTCCGTGAGCCAGGTTCGCATGGTCGCGGCCGAGTGGTCTGTGACCGTGCCTGCCTGACGGGCGGACGTGATGGCATCGAGTCGTCGGGCAAGGTCTGGCGGCATGGCGGCAGGCATCGGAGGCTCCGGAAATCGCTTTGGTGAAACGGCAATCGACGCCACGTTTTATACTGCCACGCTCATGAGTGAAACCGCCCCAGGCACCGATTCGAATGCCGAGCCGCTCATCGTGAGTGTGTCGGGCCTGCGTGGTGTTGTCGGAGCCGCGCTCACGACCGAGGTGGCCGCGCGGTACGCCGCCGCGTTTACAGCGACGTTGCCACCGGGACCGATCGTGCTCGGTCGCGATGGACGTGAGAGCGGGCCTCTTCTTGCCGCGGCGATCATGTCGCGACTGGAGATGGGGGGCCGAAACGTGATTGACTGCGGGATTGTCCCGACGCCCACCGTTGGCCTTGCTGTGCGCCGGCACCAAGCGGCAGGTGGCATCCAAATTTCCGCGAGCCACAATCCCGCGCGCTACAACGGCCTCAAGCTTTTTGGAGCGGCAGGCCGCGTGCTCACGGCTGAGGCAGGCCGTGAGGTGCTCGCAGAATACGGAAAGCTCGAGGGTGAAGGGCGTGTCGTTCCTGCCTCCGGTAGGGCGGGCGAGCGCACCGATGCAGACCCAACGTCCGAGCATATTCGGCTCGTGACGTCGCTCGTCGACGCGTCGGCCATCCGGCGGCATCGCCCGCGTGTCTGGATCGACTGCGGCCACGGTGCCGGCAGCCGCGTGGCACTTCCACTCCTCGAAGCGCTCGGCTGCGATGTCGTTGCCGTCGGTGCTGAGCCCGATGGTCGGTTCGAGCACGAGCCCGAGCCCACCGCTGAGAATTTGGCAGGCCTGTTGCCGCAGATCGCAGAGGCCGGTGCTGGCATCGGTTTCTTCCTCGATCCCGATGCGGATCGCCTGGCGATCGCCGATGCGTCGGGCGGCTACCTCGGCGAGGAATCGACGCTGGCGCTGTGTGTGGAGGCCGTCCTCGCCAACACACCCGGCCCAGTGGTGGTGAATTGTTCGACGAGCGGCATGACAGCCGCGATTGCGGCGCGCTTCGGCGTGCCGTGCCATGTGTCAGCGGTCGGCGAAGCCAATGTTGTGAATGCGATGCTCGCCCACGGGGCTATTTTGGGCGGTGAGGGCAACGGGGGTGTGATCGATCCACGAGTGGTCCTTGTGCGCGACTCGGCCGTCGCGATGGCACTCGTGTTGAACCGCATGTGTGTAGGTGAACGTCTCCTGTCGGTGGCGGACCTTGCGGCCGCCCTGCCGCAGTTCGTGATGAAGAAAACCAAGGTCAATCTGTCGCCGTCGACGCGCGGACCCGGGCTCGCTGCCGCACTCGACCGCCTCGAGGCGGCGTTTTCCGAGGCGATGCCGAGCCGACTCGACGGCCTCCGCCTTGACTGGCCAGGCGGCTGGCTCCTTGTGCGGGCAAGCAACACCGAGCCGATCGTACGGCTCGTCGCCGAGGTTGCCGTCGGACACGATGGCGAGCGTGCGGCCCATGCCGCCATCGACGCCGCCCTCACCCGCGCTGCCGCGGTATTGAGCGAACCTCACGAAGGCATCCAGCGTGGGCGACCCGGGGAGTGAGTCTCTCGCGACCGTGAGCGACGAGGAGCTTGCCGCCCTCGCCGCCCGCGAAGGTTCCGACGGACTTGCCTTTCATGCCCTCGTGGAGCGGTTTCGGGACCGTGTCTGGCGGGTCTGTTGGCGACTCATGGGAAATCGCCACGACGCGGAAGACGCCGCCCAAGAGGTGTTCGTGCGGCTCTTCTTCGAACGCGCGGCGTTCGCGGGACGCAGTCGCTACTCGACCTGGCTGCATGGTGTGGCGATTCGAACCTGCCTGACGCTGAGACGCTCGCGCTCGCGGAGACGGCAACGCGAGACGACGGAAGTGCCGGAAGGGCAGTCGCCCGCGGAAACGCATGCCGGTGCGGAGCCTGACCCGGCGGCTGCGGCCGCTTCAGCCCAGGATCTCGAACGTCTCCTCGCGTCGCTCGACGAAGAGGATCGCGCCCTGATCTTGATGAAGTTTGCCGAAGGACACGATTACGACGCGCTTGCCGAGATGTTCGACTCGACTCCGGGTGCCCTGCGGATGCGGGTGAGCCGCATCAGGGACCGGCTGGCGGCGAAGCGGTGATCGCGAAAACGCCCGAGTTCAGACGTCAAAAAAATTTTTGTGACACGGTGTGGGCGGCCGGCTACTCACCTTGTGTCGCCCGGAATCGTGGCCATGAGGTCGCGAGGTGACATCGCCGGTCAGCTTGGTCGCCGACGCTGGAACAGAACGATGGACCTGCTCGAAACACTTGCCGCCGTCGAGGTGCCTCCGGTACCTGCGGCGCCCGAGTTCACGGCGGGGGTTCGGCGGAAGCTGCATCCGCGCCTGCTCGCGGGGCACGTGGCTGCGTTTGCACTGCAGGCGCTTCCGTGGGCTGCGATGCAGTTCGTCGTGGTCGTGTTCGCAGCGCTGCGATTCAGCATGACGGGCACGTGGCCACGGGGCCGCGACGATTCCAGGGAGACATGACAACACAAAGCCGGCACGGCTGCCGGCAGGTTGGGTCGCGGGGCCAACTCACACATTCCCGCGGTGGTTCGCGCAGCGGCCGTTCATGATGAACAGCCGTTGTCAGGGGGAGAAGGAAACGACGATGAAGGACTTCGTGTTGGTGGGACAGACGGCTGTGGAAACAGCCCAGGAAACCGTGAACGTGTCGCGTGATGCGCTCGTCGACAGTTTCACACAGGCGTGGAGCCAGGTGATCCTGCTCGCGCCAAAGATGGTGGCGATGGTCGTGGTGCTCGTCGTGGGCTACGTGGTGGCCCGCTGGATCGGCAGCCTGGTCGGGATCATCACCGACAAGATCGGCCTCCAATCTGCCGCTGAGAAGAGCGGCTTGGCTCGCAGCATGAACGATGTCGGGATCAAGCGGCCCATGCCGGCGATCGTCGGCGGCATCGTCTTCTGGCTGCTCATGAGCGTGTTCGTGATGGCGGCTTTCAGCATCCTTGGCCTCGAGAGCGTTTCGCTCGCGATGCGCGAAGTGGTGAACTACATCCCGAAGGTGCTCGTGGCGACGGTCGTGGTGGTCGTGGGGCTCTTGGCAGCAACGTTCGTGCGTGGCGTCGTGGCGACCAGTGCTGACCGCGTCGGGCTTTCCTATGCGGAGTATCTCGCGGCGGGCTGCTACTGGGTGCTCTCGATCCTGACCTTCATCGCGGCCTTCAATCAGCTCGGCATCCAGTTCGCCCTGCTCGAGAAGCTCATCCTCATCGGCTCGGCCGGTCTGGCCGCCGGGTTTGCTCTGGCCTTCGGCCTCGGCGGACGCGACGTGATGGCGGGCATTCTCTCGGGCTACTACGTCCGTCAGCGGATCCAGGCGGGCGATCGCGTGAGCGTCGCTGGTTTCGAGGGCACCGTCCGCGAGGTCGGTCCTGTCGCGACGATCATCGAGACCCGCGAAGACGGTGGTCTGTCGCGGCACTCGGTGCCGAACTCCAAGATGCTCTTGGAGGCAGTTCGGTGAGATGAGCGCGGCCAGCAGTGACTGGCCGCGCGACCACCGTGCCGACAAGCAAGCCGGTGGCACACAGCGTCTTCGGGTAGGAGACGCGGCGGAACCCGAGGGGCCCGCGGTGCATGACGCGCCGCGGGCCTTCGGCTTTTTGGTGAGGTGCCGGCTCAGGGTGGCCCGTGCCGGGTCGCCGGACGCTTGCGGTGGCCATCGTGGCCACCGCTACGCTCGGAGAAATCTTCGCTTCGCCCTCCAGGCTTCGCTCAGCTTTCTACGCCGTCGCCTCCGGCACGGGCCACCCTGAGCCTCCCGTCTTGGCTAGGCCGACTCGGCGGAGGTTTCTTCCGCTTTGCGAAGTTTCTCGATCACTGCTGCGGGAACGGTGAGCATGTTGAGGTTTGTGGCGCCTCCATCGCTCGGGGTGAGCGTCACGATGATCACGTCGCCGTTACGGGCTTCGAGGCGCAGGGCGATGCGCTTTTCGGTCGGGTCCTCGCCAGGCGTGTCTTTCAAGCCGGCTGCGGCACAGAGCTTCTTCATGTCGGCCGCGACTTCGGCAAGCGGTCGCGGAACCTTGCAGCGCAACTCGCCCTTGGCATCATCAAAGGCCACATCAACGGCATCGGGTGGCGTTGGCAACTCATGACTCAACGCATGCACTTGATAGCTGATCACTGATTTGCCCCCCTGGGCGGGTGCCTCAGTGACCGACACGTCGAGCTTGTTGCCGCGCTGCCGGTAGAAGCGTTGCTGAAGATTTGGCAGGTCCACCCGTTGCGAATTGAGCGGCGCATACTCCTGCCAGCCAGCCTTTGTGAGGATCGTCGCGACCGCCGCGGATGTGTCGGCGACTGATCCCGCGGTGGCGTAACTGGCCAGCGTGGGAGAGGCGAACACGGCTTCAGCGCCAGCGGGTTTGCCGAGATGTCGCACATCGAACGCGCCGTGGTTCAGGAGTTGCACCTGCACCTTGTCAGGGCCCATCGGGGTCACCGACAGACTGAGGCGAACACCGTCCTTGCCGACCAGCGAGGCTTGTGCGTACTCGTCCGACACCGTCTTTGCGTTGGCCTCACGGCCCGGTGCAAAACCCTTCGAGCCCAGTGCCTTCAGGTAATGGTCGGTCACCGCCTTCACGCTCCCTGGCACTTCGGCAGTGACCTGCGTTGGTTGGAGCTGACCGAACGTGGCATTCGGGAGATGCGGGAGCGAGGCGAGGTCGACCGCTGCAATCAACTCCGACGACGAAGCCAGCTTTGGCTCACCGGAAACGGCGGCGGCATCACCAGCACCGCAGCCGCTGGCGGCCAGCAACGAGCAGGACAGAATCATGGCAATGACGACGAAGTGCGGCATCAAGTGAACCTCTTGTGAGACGTGAGAAGATGGAAGGCCTACGAAAGATTCTCATGCGGGGCGGCGAACATTGTGCGCGGATCCTTTGAAACGTGCCACGCTCGCTTCAGTGCCGCTTGGCCAAATGTCCAGTGACGTTTCCGCGTGGATTTCTAGGGGCATTCCGTGTGCCGGGGCCGGGGGTCGCAATCGACCTGCGTACGATGCGAGCGAGTCGCAGGGATCGTGACTCAATCGAGCGCCGTAACGGCTGCCAGGCCAAGGAGGGGAGATGCGAGTCGGCCAACGTTTTCTAGCTGCCGTGGTGGCGGTCACCGTCGTTGGCTCCGGGTGGCAGGCCCACGCCGTGAATCCTCTTCTGGCCTGGCAGCCTGCGGAGACCGTCGCGGAGCAGGACGAGAGCAAAGCCTCGGCTGATGACGAGCGAACCGCGTATGTGGCGGGCATCGTGGGGGCGTCGTTCAATGCCTCCACGAGCATCGGAAATGGGTCACTCCCGATGGGTGATGCTGCCATCGGTGTGTCGATCCCACGGCCTGCTGGCGCCGTGCGGCTCGAACTCGAGGGACGTCAACGAAACTCCTTGTCGAGTCAGCAGGTCGTCCGTACTTCGGAGCTTGAGGCAGCGCCACCGACGATCGACGGTGAGTGGACGACCATGGCGAATATCTGGCGCGACGTAGCCCTCGGCGAGCATGCGGCGGTCTATGCCGGTGCAGGCGCGGGGGTCGGCGGCTATCGTGAAACGCATGTCGCTGACGCTGCGGCCCCGAGTGGCCGTGTGACGGATCTCGCGTGGCAGGTAGGCGGCGGAGCGACCTATGCCGTCACCGATCGTGTCACGCTCGATGCCGGATATCGCTACTACGGCGTTGGCACCGATCGGCAGGTGGAGCCGGCGGGCGAAGTCGTCTTCGCCGTGCGCATCATGGATCCATTTCGCGGATGGATGCGACGGTAGGCTCGTCGTCAGGCCGGCGGCGCGAGCATGTTGATCTTGGCCGCGAGAATGAAGTCGTTCTCCGACAGGCCGCCGATCGCGTGGGTGAACACCTCGACCCACGCTTTGCGATAACCCTCGATGTGAAGATCGGGGTGATGCTGCTCGCGTTCTGCGAGCGCCGCAATGTTGTTCACGAGTTTCACCGCGGCGCGGAAGTCAGGGAGCTTGAAGTCACGGCGGATGCGTTCGCCGTCATGGGTAAGCCGCCACTCCGGCACCGACGCCAGCAGCTTCTCCGCCTCTGCTTGTGAGAGCTTCGGAACGCCCCCCTCGCAAGGTACGCACTTCTTTGAAGTCAAGTCACAGGATGTCGGTGATGGATTCATGAACGTCAGTGTAGCTGTATTCCGTGAGGTCGTCGTTTTCTCGCATGGTCCGCTCGGGGTGGCCGGTGTCATGTCGCCGGACGCTTGCGGTGGCCATCGTGGCCACCGCTGCGCTCGGAGAAATCTTCGCTTCGCCCTCCAGGCTTCGCTCAGCTTTCTACGCCGGCTCCATGACACCGGCCACCCCGAGCTCGTCGCACGAAGGACGCAGGCACGCAGCGGGCTTCGCCCGCTGCGTGCCAACGCGAGCCCGGAGGCGCGAGCGGCCGGGCGGAGGCCCGGCTAGGCCGCCGGGAGGGCGGGCTGCTCGGCGGGGGCAACCTTGGCTTGCCCCCGCCGAGCTAGGTTTCTGCCAGGGCCATGGATGGCCTGGCAGAAACAGCACTGATCCGCGAAGCGGATCAGTAGCGGCTTTGGAATCCGGCGAAACCGCCGTGGATGATCGTGTCGCTGCCAGCGGCGATGCCGCTGAGCGAGTCGGGCGACACAATGAGGGCCGGCCACTGTCCGTCGGCTTGGGCGATGTTGCCAACGCCCACGACCCGGTAGCCGAGCCAGAGGCTCCAGTGGTCGGTAACGTCCCACGCGATACCCGTATCGACGGAGCCGAGCCAGGAGAAGACGCCGAGCTCGGAGAACGCACGGGCCGCTTCGCCGCCCGGGAACGTCGCCTGCGTGCCGTTAGCCCCGGCGAGCGATGACGTGTTCGTGATTGAGTTGCCGCCGATCATCATCTTGGGGACGATGTTGAGCCGCACGGTCGGCAGAAAACGCCAGTCGAATTTCGCGCCGACCTGGGCGCCGTAGATGTTGTTGTTGGTCGCCACGCCGAGATCGAGGGCACCGATGGCGGGATTGCCGGAGCCGGTCGTGAGTGTGAGTTGGTCGTTCACCTGGAAGAACCGGAAGCCCGCCAGCCACATGAGATTCACCTTCCGATCCCACGGCAGGAACTCGGGCCGGTCACCGACCGAATAGACCCAGTTGATCTCGACATCGTTGATGACGTCGGCCCGTTCGATCCGCTGCTGAGCCGCATCGATCAGGAAATCGCTGGCGGGAATGCCCCCGACGTCGGCCGTCGGTGCTTGTGGGATCGCGTCGATGCCCGGGGTCGTGAGGGTCGCGGCATCGCCCATCTGATAGACGCCCCAGTAGATGAGCTCCACGGCATGATGCTGCTGCGGTCCGAACCAGCGACCGATGTGGAGGTCGACACCACCGGGCCAGCCGAAGACGGCGTCGCTGGTCATGAGCTGACCGGCACCCGTCGGCTGCATCGTGGCGGTGCCGCCGGGAAGGGTACGGGTCATCACGAGCCCTGTGGCGCCGGCGAACCAGCGGGGCCAGCATTTTTCTCCCGACGCATCGATCGGGTGCGGCATGCCGGTGAAGACGAGGTCGCCCCCGGGCTCGGCGAGATACAGCGGCGGCGGCTCGAGCCCTGAGGGGATCGGTACCGGATCCTCGGCGCGGACGAATTCCAAGAAGCCGGGCATGGCGCACGCCACGATCCCGGTGATGATTCGCACAAGCGGCAGGAGCATGGACACGCGCATGGAAGGCTTTCGCGACGGCCGGCACGGGCATATCGGAGGGCGGAAGAGTCTTGTCCGACGGCCGCCCAGTCAAGCCCCTTTTGCTCCGATGGTTGCGCTGGAAAACTGCGGCAAATGGGAAACGCCCCGACCGATGTCCACGGCTGGCTCGCGACTCGTATCGACTACGAGCGTGTGCCCCCCCGCGCCAAGGCGGCGTATGGCCTGCATGGCATGCGGCAGCTCTTGGCGGCGATCGGCAATCCACACGAGAGCCTGCCGGTCATCCATGTCGCCGGCACCAAGGGGAAGGGGTCGACGGTCGCCATGCTCGCGGCGATCCTCGAAGCGGCGGGCTACCGGACGGGGCGCTACATGTCCCCCCACGTGCACACGCTCGAAGAGCGGATCTGCGTAAATGGCCGGCTCATCTCGTCTCGCGACCTTGCCGCGGCGGTGCGGATCGTGCGACCGGCCGTAGAGCACGTTGATCAAACCGCGGCCCGACGGGGCGGACGTGGACCGACCTGGTTCGAGATCGTGACGGCCCTCGCGTTCGTTCACTTCAAAACCGCGGGTGTCGACGTCGCCGTTCTCGAGACCGGACTCGGCGGGCGACTGGATGCCACGAATGTGGTGCGGCCCCTCGTGTCAGTGATCACGAGTATCAGCCTCGATCATGTCGAGATCCTCGGCCGCACCGTCGCGAAGATCGCCGGCGAGAAGGCAGGCATCATCAAACGCGGGCGGCCGGTGATCTCCGGTGCCGAGCAGCCTTCGGCCCGTCGTGTGATCGCCGAAGTGGCCTCGCGGCGTCGCTCAAAACTTTTGCAACTCGGCTTGGATTTTCAGGGACGCCACGAGCCATCGGACGATCCTCTGATGCCCGGCCGCCTCATCCTCGATCCGCCACTCCGGTTCAGGCAGCCGTCGCCGCTCGTGCTCCCTTTGGGCATGCTCGGCCGTCATCAGGCGGCCAACGCCGCACTTGCCGCCGTGGCCGCCATGCTCCTTCCGACGACAGGATTTCCCGTGGGACTCGATGCCATCACCCGGGGCCTCGCCGCGGCAAGCCTGCCTGCACGCATCGAAGTCCTGGCTACTGAACCACAGGTGATCGTCGATGGTGCCCACAATGTCGCGTCGATGGAATCACTCCTTGCAACCGTGGGCGGCGTGCTCGCGCTGAGACAGCCTCGCGTTCTCGTGTTCGCGGCCTCGCGAGACAAGCCGCTCACCGAGATGCTCGCGGCTGCTCGCGGAGAATTCGATCAGGTCGTGATCACGCGCTCCACATGCAGTCCGAGGGCTGCGTCGATCGAGGCACTCGTGACGGCTTGCCGTGAGGCCGGGATGCCTTCTCCGGCACAGGCAGAAGACCCCGCCGCCGCCCTCACGCTGGCCCGACGGCTGGCGGGGCGACGAGGGGTGATCGTCGCAGCAGGAAGTTTCTTCCTGGCCGGCGAAATCCGCGAATCCGCCGGCCTTAATCGGTCGAAATAAGGTCGAGGGCACGGGCCAGCACGGCATCGACATCCCGAGCCCGTGAGGATTCACTCACCGGCAATGATGCAGCGCCCGGTGGCGTGATCGCATCCCGCCGCCTCCGCCACGCCCGCAGGCGCTCGGTCGCCTCGGCAGTGGGCGCGACTTCGAATCCAGCATCGGGCTTCACGCCCCAACAGTCGTCTCCGGTCGCGTCGGCATGGCGATGGATCGGTTCTCGGCTTGGCCGAAGGTATTCGGCCGTCGTGAGCTTGAGAAGGCCTGAGCTATCGGAGAGCGGCAGCACCGTTTGCACTGTGCCCTTGCCGTAGGTGCGGTTGCCGACGACGGTGCCGCGACCCGAATCGTGGAGGCATGCGGCGACGATTTCGGCGGCGCTCGACGTGAGGCCATCGACGAGCACGGCCACAGGCACGGCTGCGAGCACGGCTCCTTGGGTGGCTCGGCGATCATGAAGGACAGTCGTACCCGCATCGCCCCGTCCACGCGTCGACACGATCGTGCCTTCGTCGAGGAGCGCGTCGCAGACATCGACCGCCGCATGCACGAGACCGCCCGGATTGCCGCGGAGGTCAAGGATGATCAGCCGCAATGCAGGGACGGCCTCGAGGTCGCGGCATGCAGCGATGAATTCCTCGGCAGTCCGTTCGCCAAACGTCGTGATTCGGAGATAGGCCACACCAGGCTCGTCTTCGAGCAGCCAGTTCCAGGTGCCATCGCTTCGACGACGATCACCGAGCACGCTCTCGATGCGGATGGTCTCGCGTTTGAGGACCACGTCGCGTGCCAATGCCTTCGGCTGTACGCGCTCCGCCGGATCGAGCGTGGCCACTGTGCCAGGCGATTGAATCCGAAGGGTGACGGGATCACCGGGGCGCCCTCGGAGTTGCTCGACCATGTCGTGAAGCGATCGAGCGCGGGTGTCTTGGCCGTCGATGGCGACGATCGTGTCGCCAGGGGCGATGCCGGCGCGCCAGGCAGGCGAGGCATAGACGGGCGAGGTCACGACGGGACGCTCGGTGGCTTTGTCCATCGCCAACTCGAGACCCACTCCGGCGAACCGCTGATCGAGCGCCGCCGTCAGCTCGGCTTTCCGGCTCCCACGGAGGTAGGCCGAGTGTTCGTCGAGTTGCGACACGGCTGCATCGACGGCTGCGTCGAACAGAACTTCCGGGTCGGTCTCCCGCAGATACCGTCGCTCGATGGCCTCCACGACTTCGCCAAACCGTCGCCCATGACCGCTGCGTTCCCGGGCAGCCCAGCAAGCCAGGCAGGCCAGGCAGGTTGCTACGAGCAGAACAATGGTGCGCTTGGGCATTGAAGCGTGAGAAACCGAGGCGGATTTGTGAGTGTACGCAAGAGGCAGCGCCGGCGACGAGTCCCCCCGCAGGTCGACACGTCGAATCGCGAATTCTTTCCAACCGCGGCCCGGCTGATCCAAACGATCGGCGAGAACTTCCCAATTTGACATCGGTTCGTGGATCGAAGCGGTCTGGAACGGCACGGCGGCGTTCCCTACGCTCCGCTGCCCTCGGCCCCCCGGCCGCCGGTTTTCTCCTTCACGGAACGTCGACTCTATGGCCAGCCGGTCCAAGCACGAGCGCCGCCCCGAGCGCGGTGGTGACACCATGGAAGCCATCAAGCCGCTGATCGTCCTGGCGCTCTTTGGCACGATCCTCTACGGTGCTTATTCGGTTGTGCAAAAGGGGCCGTCACCCACGGTATCCGACCATGCCGATGCCGGTGACGCTCCTCCGTTTGAGGCCCCGAAAGTCGAGGTCACGGCGCCCGCAACCACGCCGGCCCCCGCGGCCCCGGCTCCTGCCACACCCCCGGCGCCGCCACCCCAAGTTGTCGCGAGTCCGGTAACGCCCCCGACCCAACTGGCTCCTCAGGCCGCCCCGGCCGCCGCCGCCCCGACACCACCGGCCTCACCAGCGCCAAAACTTGCAGCGACGCCAGCGCCCGCAATGGCCGTCTCACCGCCGGCCGCCGCGCCGAAGGCCCCCGCTGTTCCGCCGCCTCCCGCCCCCCCGGCCTCTCCCCCCAAACCGGCCACGCCTCCTCCCTCGCCGATGCCTGTCTACCTTGCAGCCGAGTCCTCCCCGCCTCCGGTTCAAGAGGACGTGCCGCCACCGGCCAAGGCCGATCGGCCGGATCGCCTTGCTTCGCTCCCCGACGCCGCTCCGGTGTCGCTGCCGCCACAAATGCCTCCTCCTCCCGGCGCGCTGCCTTCATCGGCGGCATTCGCGACCGCGTGGTCTGATGCCCACGAGAAACTTTCAGCGAGTCGGTACGCCGAGGCGCTCACGGCACTGTCGGTGTGGTACGACGACCCGTCGCTCGGCCTCGAAGAGAGCCACCGTCTCGAAGATCTCCTCGGGCAACTCGCCGGCACCGTGATCTATTCCCAGCAGCACCTTCTCATGCCGCCTCATGTGGTCGCGCCCGCTGAGACGCTGCAAACGATTGCGGCGCCGCTGGGAATCTCCGCGCAACTGCTCGGCAAAATCAACGGCGTGAGCGAGTCCTCGCCACTCGTACCGGGGGAGCAGCTCAAGGTGGTTCGCGGGCCGTTCGATGCGGTCGTGAGCGTGTCGCGGCGGCGTCTGAGCCTTCAACTTCGCGGTGCCTATGCGGGGAGCTTTCCCGTGACGGTCGGGCGGCACTTCCTGCCGCGTGTCGGTTCGACCCTCGCCGTGGAGGAGATACGACGGGACGTGCCGTCGAGCCGTCCCATCGATCCGCGGGCGGCCGTGCGTCAGGGCATCGTGCTCGCCGATGGGCTTGTCATCGAGCCAGCAGCGGATCCGACCACAGTCTCAGACGACACCGCACCGGCGAGTCTGATCGTGTCGGTCCGTGATTTGGTCGAGCTGTCCGACATCCTCGGGCCGGGCTCGAGCGTGCTTATCCGCCAGTAGCCATGCCGCAGTAGTCGATCGCCCGGGCGATCTCGCTCTTGAGATCCTTCCGCGACACGATGCGATCGATGAAGCCGTGCTCGAGAAGGAACTCGCTCGTCTGAAAGCCCTTCGGCAGTTCGACGCGAATCGTGGCCTTGATCGTCCGCGGTCCTGCGAACCCGATGAGGGCCCGAGGCTCGGCGAAGCAGAGATCGCCAAGCGAGGCGAAGCTCGCGGCCACTCCTCCCATCGTTGGATTCGTGAGCACGGAAATATAGAGCCCGCCCGCGTGTGAATAGCGGGCGAGGGCCGCCGACACCTTGGCCATTTGCATGAGGGAAAAAATGCCCTCGTGCATGCGGGCACCGCCGCCGGAGGCACTGATGATGATGAGCGGCAACTTGCCGGTCGTGGCCCGCTCGACGAGCCGAGCCAGACGCTCACCCACGACACTCCCCATGCTTCCCATGATGAAGGCCGAGTCGGTCACCCCGATGGCGACACGTCGGGCCCGAATCATGCCGGTGCCCGTGAGGACCGCGTCGGACAGGCCGGTCCGCTTCTGCTCGGCCACGATCCGTTGGGCATACGGTTTCTTGTCGGAGAAGCCAAGCGGATCGGTGGGCATGAGGTTGGCATCCCACTCTTCAAAGGTGCCCGTATCGAGAAGCTGCTCGATGCGTTTGGCCGCCGAGACATACCAGTGGAAGCCACACTGTGGGCAGACGTTTTGGAGCTCTTCGGCCTCCTTGCGATAGATCGTGGCCCGGCAACCTTCGCACTTGATCCAGAGGCCCTCGGGCACGCCGCGTTTCGGACGCTGAGGGGCCGCCGCCCGCGAGGTGGGGGGAACTGCGGGCAGAGGCGCGTCGACGACGGTGGCCTCGGTGGCACCGGCGAGCGCTGCGGAGCGTGGACTATTCATAGTGGGCAAGGCGTCTACGGAGGCGTATCGACGGAGTCTAGCGGAACCGGCAACGGCTCCGCAGCGCCGGCCGGTCAACCGGGCTCAAACGGCTGCCGCTCCAGAAGGAGCCGCGGCCGGGGGATCACCGACCGGGACGGCGCGAGTGGTCTTCCATTGGGCCGCCATGGGCAATTCTGCGAATGGGTCACGTTCGGCGTCGGGTTCCCAGAGGTCGCCGAGCGGCTCGCCCGCCACGAGCCATCGCACGAGCGCATCGATCGGGAACGGCACGACGATGGCGACCCGGCCAGTTGGGTGGCGCTTGCGAATGCGATCAAGGGCGTCCTCAACGCGGCTCCGCGCCTCTTCCAAAAATTCCCCCTCGGGCGGCGCGATGCTCCATGGATCCTCCTGCCACTGGCGATGCACCGTCGGCTGGAGCCGTCGAATCTCGTCGACGAGTTTGCCTTGCCAGAGGCCGAGGTCGATGTTGGCGAGGTCATCCATCGGTTTGGGTGTGACGCCAAACCGGCGGGCGACGATGCGGGCGGTTTCCAATCCACATTCTGTGGGGGCCGTGTAGACGGCATAGATCGGCTCGGTCGAAAGCCTGTCGGCGATGGCATTGACGGTTGCCAGGCCTTCCGACGAAGGAGGGATGTCGAGCGAGCCACGAATTCGGCCCTGAAGCTCGTAGTCAGTGGACGCAGAACGTATGACGATCAAATGATCGGGCATCGAGGTTTCAAATGACTCCAGGAGGATCGGGGCGCGGCCATCAGGCCGCGGCTCGGGCGAGTGCCTCGAGCTCCGTGATGGCACGGGTGTAGTCGGGGGAACGGATCACGGCACTGCCGGCCACGATGAGCCGAGCACCTGCCGCCGCCGCTGAGGCGATGGTTTTGGTCGAGATGCCTCCGTCGACGCAGAGGCTGAAATGGTCGCCGCGGTCACGACGAATCGCCGTGAGTTGCGACAGTTTTTCGAGGGCGATCGGTTCGAAGGCCTGGCCGCCGAAGCCCGGCTCGACGCTCATGACGAGCACCCCGTCGCAGGCATCGAGAAAAGGCTCGGCCCGCGCGACTGGCGTGCCGGGATTGATCGCGAGATGGGCCCTGGCACCGAGTGATCGAATCTGGTCAAGAGTGGGGCGAGGATCCGCGAGCGCCTCGAGGTGAACGGTGACGATGTCGGCACCGAGGTTCACGTAGTCGGCGGCCGTTTTGCCCGGCTCCTCCACCATCATGTGGACCTCGATCGGCACACGGGCAGCCTTTCGCACGGCCTCGACGACGACGGGGCCGTACGTGAGTTGCGGCACGAACCGCCCATCCATGATGTCCAGATGGAGGCCGCGAGCTCCAGCCTCTTCGAGCCGACGCACCTCGTCAGCCAAGTGGCCAAAGTCGCACAGCAGAAGTGCCGGAAGCACCACCGGCCCATCCGTCTCGAGAACGGAGGTCATCCGAGTTTGGGCGGCAGAAGCAGCAGGGCCTTCTGCGAGGTGGGGGCGGGTGGGGTGGGTCATAGGCCGTCTGACGATGCCGCCGACGGTGAAACGAGTTTAGCACGTTGGGCCCAAGTCGTTGAGGGGATGCCCGAAATCCGCGTTGCAGCCCCAAAAACACGCGATGAATCGGCCACGATCTGAAACGGGCCGGTCACTCTGCTCGCCGCCCCTCCGGCGAGCATTCCATTTGGCCATGTCGACGATGAACGCTTCTCACGGCTATCGATGAAAAACGAGGGTTGCCCCTCCCCCCCCCCCGCGTTTCAGGGAATAGGCGTGATCTCAGCCGAAAGCTAGTTTCCGTCCGGTAACGAGGTCTCGGCATGCCTCGATCCCACATCTCCATGAGGTATTCCCGTGAGTTCACGCAAGCTTCATTCGCGACCTTTTGGCGTCGAGCGGCTCGAGCGACGCCTCCCTCTCGCAGGCAACGTGAAGGTTGCCTATGACGGCACGGGGGCCACTCGCGACATCGTCATCACCGGCGACAGTTCGGCGAACCACATCGAGATCTATCAGCCCACCACGCTCGACCAGTTCGTCGTGAAGGGATTCAACAATACCAGAGTCAATGGTGTGCTCAATGGCAGCTTTCGGTTCGATATCGTCGACGACTACACCGACGATTTTCGCGTGTCGCTTTACGGCGGAGCCGATCGCCTGGTCATTCGCGGAGCAAATTCCGACGTGGGGGATTTTGATGCTTGGGACGATCTCGTGATCAGCATGGGGACCGGCAACGACTATCTCGAGTTGAGATACGTCGAAGTCGGAGGCAACCTCGTCGTCGACACGGGAACGGGGGCCGACTTCTTCAAGACCAATTATGTGCGAGTGTATGGCGACTTCACGGCGACGAACTCCACCCTCGTGCAGTCAGCGCAACCCAAAGTGCGGTTTGACCTCTACAACACCTACGTTTCCGATGACCTCGATATCGACCTGCAGCACTCGATCGGTGTCGTCAACATGCGGGGCGTGAATGTGAACGACATGTTCGTGACGTTGCGGAGCGGGAACGACAAACTCAACATCAAGTCGAGTCGTGCTCGGTCGACGCATTTGCTTGATGGAGGCTCCGGAATCGACAGCCTCAATTTGTTCCGGAACTTCACCGTATTCACGGGCACCGATTTCAAATCTCCAACTCGATCCGACATCTGGTACACGTAGCCACGCGTCAGCCACGGCAGCCCCGATTGGGTCCGCTGTGCGGCAGGCAATGACGTGGTGCCATCGTACGCGCGGGAGAAAATAGCTCTCTACGTCACTCAGGGAGGACAGCACCATGTTCGGCCGCCTTACTACCCGTTTCTCATCCGCCACCAGGCAGGCCCGGAAGCGGCAGACCAAGCATCGCTCGCTGAGCATCGAACCGCTCGAGCCGCGTCGTGTGATGGCGGCTTCAGCCGTAGTGAGCAGCGGCGTGCTCACGGTGAATGGCGGAAGTGGCAGCGACACGATCTATCTGAAGAACATCTCGGGCCGCCTCTATGTGGCGGATGGTTCTCTCGGCAACAACGTTCGCATCAAAAACGGGTCGTCCACCGTCGCGTACGTGAGTGTTTCGTCGCTGTCGCAGATCAGGGTCAACGGAAATGGCGGCAGCGACACGATTCGTGGTGACAGTGGGAATTTTTCTGGCCAGTCGTCGATTCCCGTGAGGATGATTCTCTCCGGCGGCAGTGGCAACGACCAATTGCGCTCGGGAAGTGGGAATGACACGCTCGACGGCGGGACCGGCAACGACGTGCTGTATGGGTACGGCGGCAACGACCAGCTTTGGGGGCAGTCAGGCAACGACACGCTCTATGGGAGCTCCGGCAACGACTGGCTCGTTGGCGGCACTGGCAACGACAAACTCTTCGGGGAATCGGGCGTCGATCGGCTCGAGGGCGGCGATGGTAATGATCGCCTCCATGGAGGAGACGGTCGGGACGAGATTTCGGGGGGGTGGGGCCAAGACGTGTTTCACCGGGTCATTGGCACGAACGGCTTTTCGCTCGGGGGCGATCCATCACCAGATTCCGATATCGAGAGCGAAGAAGTCGACGATCCGCAGCAGGTTGCCGGGGCGTTTCTGAGTGACGGATCGCCTCCGACGAACGATTCGTACGTACACATTGACCAAAACCAGAGTCCGACGTGCGCGTTTTTTGCAAGTTTGGCTGCTGTGGCTCGCTATACGACGTCGAGTGCGGCCTCGCGGTTCGGGCAAAAGGATCTCATCTCGCGGATCCAGTATGACCCTTCGGCAGATGTCTATACCGTGCCCCTCTACGTCAATGGAGCCTGGAAATCCTACAAGCTCGACGGGTACTGGGCCGAAGACAGCATGGGCCTCGGTCCATTCTGGACGTCGCTCTACCTGAAGGCTTACCTCATTGCCAACAACGTCAAGTATTACGACGCGAATGGATTTGCCACGAATGCCAGTACGTGGTACTCGACGACGGGGGCACGTTGGCAATCGTCAACCACGGCCATCAAGATGCTTACCGGTCTACCTACGGCATTTTATGCCCTGACTAGTTCCAGTGATCCTCAGGACTTTGCAAACAAGCTGGATGCCGGTCGCATCTATGTTGCATCCAGTAAAGACGCTCCGCTCGACGGCTTCATCGTCAAGGACCACGCGTACACGGTCTTGGACGTGTTCAAGAATGGTTCGACCTGGTATGTGGACCTTTACAATCCTCACAAGACCGCCGCCATCAACGCGTCTGGTTATGGTGCCGTGAGCGGAGACGGGAGGGTGCGCATCACGTGGACGCAGTACAGGCGAAACTTCGACGGGCAGACCCGCGACAACGCGTGAATCGCCTTGTGCGAGCCTGTTTCGGTCGCTCGGCGGTGGCATCGTGTCAGCTCCTAGTGGCATCTTTCTCGATGCCGCACGCGCTGCATTACTCCCCTGAGCTCAAGAGACTCCGCCCCCGATGAAGTGGGCCTGGAGCTCGCCACGGCTGCTGACGTTGAAGTGGAGGTAGAGTTGCTTGAGATAGTCACCGACCGTGTGCTCGCTGAGCTCCAGGGCAGCCGCGATTTGCTTGCGTGAATCACCCTTGAGCAGAAATGCCAGTACCTGTCTTTGCCGCGACGTGAGTTCGAGCGTCTTGGGGCACACGGGAAGGTTCGACCCGTAGCGGTGAAGCCAGTCGACCTGGCTGAAAACCAAATGTACGATCGCTCGCTCGCGAGCCTCAAACGGCTTCCGCCCCGTCCGACGATGAAATCCTGCGCCCGCAAACGCGGTCGCTGTAATCGGATAGAGCGAGATGAGTCCGTCAAGGTATCCGGCCGCTTCGTAGGCTGTGCCGACGTGTTGCCATCGGTCGTTCGGGACGAGATCCTGTCGCCTGAGCGTGACAAACTTTCCACGCTCGATCCAGGCAGCCGCCGCGGGATTCATTTCGTCGACGAGTGGCGGCGTCACGAGGATCTCGAGAAACGCGGCTCGATCCTGCGCCGAGTGAAATCCGCCATCGACGAAACTCGTGGCCATGATGTTTTTCGGAGCCGCGGGATCGATGACGGAGGTGTACCAGGCCCACACGTCGGCGCTGATGAGCTTGGCAATGCCCTCCATCAGCACACGTTTGCGGTCGGGGACGGGAAGCTCGACCGTGGGGTTGCAGGCATCGGCCACGAGCCTGACGACCGTTTCCAGGTCGAAGAGCGAGAAGGGAAGCGAGAAGGACGGCTCGGTCGAATCCGGCGCTTCAGAATCAGGCTGGGAATTCATGAAGACGTGGAGTTCCCTCTTTGTGCCACCTGCAACAAGGCGTCGCGGTCGACGCACCCGGAAAAGAAAAGTGACGCTCCAGGCAAGGGGATCATAACACGCGATGTCACATCCGTGCGCTTCCGCCATATTCAGGCAGGGCAAGCGACATAGCACGAGAAGGCGACGCGGGAATCGACGTTGGCGATCATCACGACCTCGACACCGGCGCAGTAATTAGGAAC
The DNA here is from genome assembly GCA_964498325.1 of uncultured Candidatus Kuenenia sp. Taxonomy (GTDB): domain Bacteria; phylum Planctomycetota; class Planctomycetia; order Pirellulales; family UBA1268; genus QWPN01. The sequence goes on along the minus strand of CAZCHF010000005.1, from coordinate 67,980 downwards.
CGGAATCGCGAGGCCATGTGCAATGACATGGACGGTGTCATCAAGAAACTCGACACCGGGGTCACGTCGAGAACGTCATTTCGTGGGCACCTGTGAAGCGGGACCGCGTCGCGCCTTTGGCACCTACGCGAGATCGCCCCCGAAGTGGGGGGCCAAGGGTAGCTGTTTCGTGGGGATCGAATCGAGCTCGTCGCCGGTTTATGCTGCGCTGGAGTGGACGTCCGAGTGGTCCTCGAGGGTTTCGCATGCGTTTTTCCAGATTACCGGTATTGTTCGGCCTCCTTTTGGCCTCGCATGCTGGTGCAGCGCCGATCCCGATCGACCTCCCCCCACCAGCCGCAACACCTCCGGCCAAAGACAAGCCGGTGAAGGTCTACATTCTCTCCGGCCAATCCAACATGGTGGGGTTCGGCGCGATCAAGCCGGCCCCGTCGCACTACGCCAACATCTTTCTGTCGGCCGATCCGAGCGTTGAGCCCGTGGCGCTTCCGGTGGGCAACGCGCTGCTGATGCCGTTTGGTCTTCATCAGGCGACGAAGGCTTCGGAAGAACCGGGCGCCTTCGAGGCTGTCATCGACGTGCCATTCGACGGCACCTACGTCGTTCATCCTGGGAGTGGGCCGAAGAGCGACTGCGTCGCCGAACTTGACGGCAAAGTGATCTACCGTCTCGACGAGAATGGGAAGGCTGTTCACACAAAGGTGAGCCTCGAGAAGGGAAAGCGGTATCCGCTTCGGATCACCTCCAAGCAAGGAGGGGCGGCGACTTTTTTTCTGGAGCAGGTCGATCTGCGCGGCTACGGCGACTTGGGCTACGTGGTCGACGCACTCGGCCGGTTTCGCTATCTCCGCAATGACGATGGGTCATGGGTCAAGCGGCCGGACGTGATCCTGAACGACGCCTATCTCGGCAAGGGACAGAGCTCGCCGCTGAGCGTCGAGGCCTGTGGGCCGACGTTTGGGCCCGAGCTCGGCTTCGGATTCGTCATGGGCACGTTTCATGACGAACCGGTGCTCGTCATCAAGGCCGACATCGGCAATCGCAGTCTCGGATGGGACATCCTCCCGCCCGGCACGAGTCGATACACGTTCGAAGTCGACGGCAAAGAGATTGTCTGCCCTGGCTATGGCGAGAACGAGCGGACGATCGCCGAAGGAGGCAAGCCGCGGGCCGACGAGTGGTATGCCGGCAAGCAATACGATGACTACACCGCGGCCGTCCGTGCGGTGCTCGACAACTTCGGGGAGCGGTATCCGGAGTATGCAAAGCAGGGCTACGAGGTTGCCGGCTTCGCCTGGTGGCAAGGCCACAAGGACGGTGGGAATCCGGCGCATGTCGCTCATTACGAACAAAACCTCGTCAACCTCATCAAGGCCTGGCGGAAGGAGTTCGACGCGCCGAACGCAAAATGGGTCATCGCGACCGTCGGTTTTCACGGGGCCGAGATGCCGGAACACTACGTGAAGGTCGCGGAGGCGCAGCTTGCCGTCGCCGATCCGAAGCGGCATCCCGAACTGGCCGGCACGGTGAAGACGATAGATACGCGGCCTTTCTGGCGGGAGCCGAACATCTCGCCCAAGAACCAGGACTACCACTACAACCACAATGCCGAGACGTACATGCTCTGCGGCGATGCGCTGGGCCGCGCCATGGTGGAACTCGAAGGGGGAACGGTTGAGTATCCCGAGGGGGGCATGATCAAGCCGATCGACGCGCCGCCACTTCTCGCGGTCGCCAATGGCGAGGCACTTGCCAAAATCGCCCCGGCGATCACGCCGATCGTCATGAACCGGTTGCTCCCGGAGTTTGCCGGCGAGGCGGCGTCGATCCCGTCGTACCTTCGTCGTGGCGTGCCGCTCGATGCCATCCTTGGCGGCAAAGCCCCGGCCAAGAAAAGTCCGGTCATCGAGTCGCAGCTCGATCAGATGATCGCGCACTACAACCTCTGTGGCATCCAGACCTATGACTGGAAGCCGTTCGGCCCCGAGATGAAGGCTGCCGAGTGGCAGTACTTCACGTTCGATCCGCCGGAGACGAAGGACGACCCCGAAGGAGATCGGTATCGGCCTGTGACGCTGCCCGCTGGCATGGAAAAATGGTTCGAACCCGACTTCGATGCGGCCAAGGCTGGGTGGAAACTCGGCAAGGCGCCCTTCGGTCAGAAAGATGGCAAGCAGGAGCCTCTCATCGCGAGCTGCAAGGTTCCGTATTGCGGCTGCAGCATTCCGCCAGCCACGCTCTGGGACAAGGAAGTGCTTCTCATGCGGCAGACTTTCGAGATGCCGCCGCTTGACGCGAAGCATCGCTACCGGATCGTCGTCGGCGGGGGGGGGCACGCCTGGTCTGGCGAAGGGTTTGCCCTCTACGTCAATGGCAAGCTCGTAAGCGAAGCGACCGGAGGCTACTACAAGGGGGGTGGACAGGCACGTGGTGCAATCGTCTACGACGACCTGCTTCCCGAGTTTGCCGACGGCAAGGTCACCATCGCGCTGAAGGCGTTCCTGCGCCGCAACGGCCACCGCGGAAAGGCCGCTCCTCCATCGGGTCACATGAGCGTATGGATGGAGGCGGCCGAGCTTTCACCGGTAGCCGCCGAGCTTGCCAAGCGGCCGAAACCGTGAGCGGCGGCCGGTCCACGCGGCCCACATGAAACCCTCACGAAGATCGCGTACCATCCCGGCCACTGAAACGGGGTGTTTTTCGTTCAAAAGAGAAAGGAATCCTGTGCCTTCCATCCTCTCCAAAATCAGTTGGGTAGGGGCCGTCGCGGCGTGTTGCCTGATGGCCGCCCCCGTGCGTGCCGCCGAGTCGTCGTCCGGGGCTCCCGAAGCAGTGGCCGCCCTGCCGGCTTACACCCGCGCCGCAGGTGAGGTCTCTGGTTCGCTCAAGGCCGTCGGCTCCGACACGATGAACAATCTCATGGCCCTCTGGGCCGAGGGATTCAAAAAATTCTATCCGAACGTCCGTGAAGGAGTGGAGGGCAAGGGGTCGGCTTCGGGGCCTCCGGCGTTGACCGAAGGGACCTGCTCCGTCGCCCCGATGAGCCGCAATTGGAAGCCAACCGAAATCGACGTCTTCAAAGCCAAGCATGGCTACCCACCGACCGTCGTGCCGTCGGCAATCGACATGCTGACTGTCTTCGTGCATCGCGACAACCCGATCGAGTCGCTGACGCTTCAGCAAGTCGACGCCATTTTCTCCAAGAACCGCAAGGGGGGCCATCCCGACGACATCCGAACTTGGGGTGATCTCGGCCTCGACGGGGAGTGGCGCGACAAGCCGATCAGCCTCTACGGTCGTAATGCCACGAGCGGCACCTACGGCTATTTCAAGGAGAACGCTCTTTTTCAGGGAGACTTCAAGACGACGGTGAAGGAGCAGCCTGGCAGCTCGGCGGTCGTGCAGGCCGTGTCGACCGATCGCTTCGGGATCGGCTACAGCGGAATCGGGTACGTTACGGCCAACGTGCGGGCTGTGCCTTTGGCCGCGACGCCCAAGGGGAAGGCCGTGGCTCCGGTGGCCGAAAACGCATACTCCGGCGACTATCCGCTGGCACGCTTTCTCTACCTGAGCGTGAACCATCGGCCGGGCAGTGAGCTCGATCCACTTCGCCGTGAGTTCCTTCGCTACGTGCTCAGTCGTGAGGGACAGGGCGACGTCAAGAAAGACGGCTACCTTCCCGTGACGGCGGCCGTCGCGGCCGACGCGCTGGCGGAACTCGGCATCAAGCCGTAGCAGGAAACGCGGGATGACCGCCAAGGGCACGTTCACCGGTCGCGTTCGCCGGCGCAAAAGCCATCCGTGGGTTCGCTTCGGTGACGCGCTAGCACGTGGTCTCATCACGGCAGGGGGCATCGGCACAATCGTGGCCGTGCTCCTCGTGGGTGTATTCTTGTTGGTCGTGGCAGCGCCCCTCTTTCGGCCGGCGCGGTCGTCGCCGGCGGGCACGGCATCGCTCGATTCGCAGATGCCGCTGGCTCTCGGAAGCGACGAATCGGGAGCGGTGGCTTGGCTGCTCGATGCCGCCGGCATACGGGCCGTCGACACCTCCGATGGCTCCGTCCTCATTGAGAAGAAGGCCGAGGCCATTGGGCTCGAGGGATGCACCGCGGTTCGGATCGTGCCGGGAAGTCTCATGGCCGCAGCGGGATTCGCCGATGGCTCGTTCCGCACCGGAAGACTTGGTCTCGAGTCGGCGTATCTTGACCGTCGCGACCTGCCGGAAGACCAGCGACCTGCTGAGGACGGCAAGCCGTTGCGAGTAGGCGACACCATCGTCGTCCCTGGCCGGAACGATCAATTCTCGAAGGTGAGCCTCGTCGCCGAGGTGGCGACGCCCGGCGGTGAATCGCTGCCGAGTCGGATCATCAACATGGATGTGACGCCGCTCGGAGCGGGAAGCCTCGTGGCCGCGATCGACGCCGAGGGCAACGTGCGGGTTGAGTCAGCCACGTCAAAACTCAACATGCTGACCGGCCGCCGCACGGTCACCGCTGCGGGCGCCACGATTGCGCCAACGGACGGCTTCCAGCCGCGGTTCGTACGGGTGTCCGAGTTGGGCGACCAACTCTTTCTGTTCGCGGCAGACGGAAGTGGCCGTCGCTATTCGATTCGCGACGTCGAAGAGCCTTTGGCGATGGAAACGTTCTCGGCCGGTGGGCCGGTCACTTCGGTCACGAGACTCTTCGGCGGGACCGGTCTGGCCGTGGCCCGCGGTGATGGAACGATCGCCATCATGTTTGCGGCGCGTCCCGACCCTTCCCAGGGGCCGAAGGATCCGTCGCTCCCGAAGGACGGGCTCCGCATGGTGACAGCCCGCGTCTTTCCCGCTGCCAAAGAGGGTGTTGCCGTGACCGCGATGGCCAGTTCGTCGCGGTCGCGGCTGTTTGCTGTGGCGGATGCCGCCGGCGGAATGCGGCTGCTCCAGTCGACAACGGGGCAAGAAGTTCTCGACGTCGGGCTGGCCCACACCACAACAGACGACACCGCCATGGCCGCATCGGCCGTTGCCATCGCCGATCGTGAAAATCGATTGCTGGCGGCCGGGGCTGGAAAGCTCGCGACCTGGTCGATCGATGCGGGCTATCCGGAGGTATCGTTCCGAACGCTGCTGATGCCTGTCTGGTACGAGAGCTATCCAGCGCCTGTTCAGGCGTGGGAAACGACGGGGCACGAGGCGTTCGAATCGAAGTTCGGGCTGATGCCTCTCATCTTCGGCACGATCAAGTCCACCCTCTACTCGATGCTCTTCGCCACGCCGATCGCGCTCTTGGCAGCGATCTACACGAGCCAGTTCATGCACCCCTCCTGGAAGGCTCGTATCAAACCGACGATTGAGATGATGGCGAGCCTGCCGAGTGTCGTGCTCGGGTTCGTGGCGGGGCTTGTCTTCTCGCCAGTCATCGAACAAGTGCTCATGCCGGTGCTCGCCGGGCTCTTCGTCATTCCCCTGACGGTTGCCATTGCGGCCCACGTCTGGCAGCTCCTGCCGGACGCCGCGAGGGGACGGCTGACGCGCTTTCGATTCGCGGTGGTGGCCTTCGTGACCATCCCGGTGGGAATTGCCGCCTCTTGGGCAGTCGCCCCGGTGGCTGAGCGCCTCCTGTTCGGTGGCGACGTCCGGTCGTGGCTCGATGGCCGCGGGAGTGGATTTGGCGGATGGGTTGTCGCCCTCCTTCCGGTGGCTGCCGTGGCAACCGTGTGGCTCGTTCACGCGCTCGTCAATCCTTGGCTCCGGCGGGTGACCGGAGGTTGGACCCGGTGTGCGGCAGCGCTCGTGTCGCTTTTTGTCTGTGTCAGCGGCGCGGCGATCGCGATCCTGCTGGCGCTGGCCGTGGCGACCGTCGTCTCGGCCGTCGGCCTCGAGACCCGCGGCGGGATGTTCGGCACATACGTTCAGAAAAACTCCCTGATCGTGGCCGTGGGGATGAGCTTCGCGATCATCCCGCTGATCTTCACGATCGCCGACGACGCGCTCTCGAGCGTTCCCGAGCACCTTCGCAGCGCCTCGCTCGGGGCAGGTGCCACTCCCTGGCAAACGGCTGTGCGCGTGATCGTGCCGGCTGCGGCGAGCGGGCTCTTTTCCGCCGTCATGATTGGGCTGGGCCGAGCCGTCGGAGAGACGATGATCGTGCTCATGGCGGCGGGCAATACGCCGCTGGTGAGCTGGAATCTCTTCAATGGTTTTCAGACGCTCTCGGCGGCCATCGCGACGGAGCTTCCCGAGGCTGCTCGCGGGAGTACGCATTACCGGGTGCTCTTCCTGGCGGCCCTCGTGCTCTTCGGCATGACCTTCATCGTGAACACGGCGGCCGAGCTCGTTCGCCAACGATTCCGGAGGCGCGCCCATGAGCTCTGAAAGGCCCGGGCGGTTTCGCTACCGCCGCGTGCGGAGCGCGTCGTCTGCCCTCGCGGCGCACGGCGAGCCATGGCTCTGGCTGACGGCCGGCTCGCTTGCTGTCGCCATGACGATGATCGTTGGCCTTCTCACGCTTATCGTCGTGCAGGGGGCCGCCACGTTCTGGCCGGTGCCCCTCGAGCTCGTCGAACTGACGGACGGCCGACGCGTGCTCGCAGAAGTCACCACGCGAGAACCGGAAGTCGTCGCCACCGCGAAGGCCTCGGGTACACCGTCGAGGATGCTCCTCCGTGTGGCGAATTCGATTGAAGCGAGCAGTCAGTTCGAATGGGTGGATGCCGCGGAGGTGAAGGAAGTCACGCGTCCTGCGTGGGCGACCGTCGTTGAAAAGCTCGAAGGAGGGCGGCTCCATGCCTTCCCGCAGCGACTCGTCCATGGCGAGAAGGTCATCGCCGAGGGGCATGAAGCGACCTGGGCCGCCTTTGAACAGGAGCATCCGGCAGCCCGCCGACGCTGGCGGCAGATCAAGCGGATCGACCAAGTGCTTCGGGGAGAGGTGCAGCAGGCCTTGCGTGCCGCGCGGCTCTCGGCGGTGTCGGTCGCCCTCCACAACGGCGCCGATAGTGAGGCAGCACAGCAGGCCGCAGCCGAGGAGGCTCGTATCCGCGAGGCACTGGCTGCCGAGGACAAGAAGCTTGATGCCGAGGCCGCCAAGCTCCGTGAAGAGAACTCCGGTTGGGCGATGGAGTTCGAACTCGCGGGAGGAGGGACAGAGCGGGTGCCGCTCGACGCGATCGTGCGGGCCTGGCAGCCCAATCGTCTCAGTCTCTTCGGGCGGCTCGGAGTCTACGGCTCGCGGTGGGGCGAGTTTCTCGCCGACGATCCTCGCGAAGCCAACAGCGCCGGCGGCGTCTTTCCGGCGATCTGGGGCACCGTCGTGATGACGATCATCATGGCCCTCTTCGTCGCACCCTTCGGTGTGCTCGCCGCGCTCTATCTTCGCGAGTACGCCTCCAAGGGGCCGATCACGACGACGGTACGAGTCGCGATCAACAACCTCGCGGGCGTGCCGAGCATCGTCTACGGTGCCTTTGGCCTCGGCTTCTTCTGCTACGGCGTCGGCGCAGGGATCGACGAGGTCTTCTTCAAGGCGAGCCTCGTGGCCGACGGCCAGCCGGTCTTCGGCACCGGCGGCCTCCTCTGGGCGTCGCTCACGCTCGCGTTGCTCACGCTGCCGGTCGTGATCGTGGCCACCGAAGAGGCGCTCGCCGCGGTGCCGAACTCGATGCGCGAGGGTTCGTATGCGTGCGGCGCCGGCAAATGGCAGACAATTCGCCGGATCGTCCTCCCTCGGGCGCTCCCCGGCATCATGACGGGGCTCATCCTGGCGATGGCCCGCGGGGCAGGCGAGGTCGCGCCCTTGATGCTCGTGGGCGTGAAGAAGCTCGCGCTCGAGTTGCCGGTGGATGGCAGCTTCCCGTTCATTCACCCCGAGCGGGAGTTCATGCACCTGGCCTATCTGATCTACGACGTCGGCCTGCAAAGCTCCGACAGCCAGGCGGCCCGGCCGATGGTGTTCACGATCACCTTCCTGCTCGTGACGATCATCGCGCTGCTCAACATCGCCGCGATTTGGCTCAGGTCACGGCTCCGGAAACGCTATACATCCCAACAGTTTTAGCCGGCGGTTACACTCGGTCCATTGAATCGGAGTACGGGCATGCAGGCGGCGATGAGTCAGGAGAAAAAGGTGCCGACGGATGAAACGCCACCAACCGATCGGCTTCTGGCCGTCGCCCGCGGCTTCGAGGTGCCCTCCGAGGTGCACGAGAAAGTGCTCGCCGAGCAGCCTGTGCTCGAGATCGACCGGTTCAATCTCTGGTACGGCGCGAAGCAGGCCCTCCACCGGATCACGATGCCGGTGCCGCACGGCAAGGTGACCGCGCTGGTGGGCCCGAGCGGTTGCGGCAAGTCGACGCTCCTGCGAAGCGTGAATCGCCTGAACGACCTCGTGCAGGGTCTGCGGATCACCGGCGACATGCGGCTCAACGGCGACTCGATCTACGACCCAAGGATGGATGTGATCGATCTCCGCAAGCGGATGGGCATGGTGTTCCAGAAGCCGAATCCGTTTCCGATGAGCATCTACGAGAACGTCATCTACTCGCTGCGCATCGATGGCGAGCGAAACCGGGGCGTGCTCGACGAGGTGTGTGAGGTGAGCCTCCGTGGGGCGGCACTCTGGGACGAAGTGAAGGATCGCCTGCAAGACAGCGCGCTTGGACTCTCCGGCGGCCAGCAGCAACGGCTCTGCATCGCCCGGGCCATCGCCGCCGAGCCGGAGGTGCTCCTCCTCGACGAGCCCTGCTCGGCACTCGATCCGATAGCGACCGGAAAGATCGAAGACCTCGTGCAGGAGCTCCGCGGCCGCTACTCGGTCCTCATGGTGACCCACAACATGCAGCAGGCCAGCCGCACGAGCGACTATACCGCCTTCATGTACCTCGGCCGCCTCATCGAATACGGTCCCACGACCGACATATTCACCAAGCCCATGCTCGCCGAAACCGAAGCGTATGTGACCGGGCGATTCGGCTGATCACCCTGACGGCTCCCATCCAGCGACTGAATCATGACACGCCACATCGAACGCCAGATCGACAATCTCAAGGAGCGGATTCTCAAAGTCGGCACGCTCGTCGAGGAAGCCATCTCGAAATCAATCACGGCGCTCATCAACCGCGACACGCCGTTGGCTCAACGGGTGATGGCCAACGACGAAGAGATCGACCGGATGGAGGTGGAGGTCGAGGAGGAGTGCCTCAAGATCCTCGCCCTCTACCAGCCGGTCGCGGCCGATCTCCGTTTCGTCGTCGCGGTGCTCAAGATCAACAACGACCTCGAGCGCATGGGTGACCTCGCCAAAAACATCGCGAAGCGGGTGGCCCAGCTCGCGAACGCGGGCGATGTCGAGCTCCCGCCGGAGATCCGGGGTATGGCCACCCAGGCTCAGGAGATGGTGAAGCACTGCCTCGATGCCGTCGTGCGCGGCGACATCGCCCTGGCCCGGCAGGTGCGTGAAGACGACGACCTGGTCGACGAAGGCCGTCAGAAGATCCAGCGACGGGTCATGCAGGCGATCAAGGACGATCCGGAAAACGCCGAGGGCCTCCTGCGGATCAACTCAGTTTCGAAACACATCGAGCGGATCGCCGACATGGCGACGAATATCGCCGAAGACGTCATCTACATGGTGCAGGGCGAGATCGTCCGGCACCGCGCCGAGGCGACGTAGGCTGTTTCACGCGGCGCAGTCCATCCATGGCCCTGCTTCGCTTGCCGGCCATCCGGCCGGAAGTCAACCGGCCCTCCGGGCCTTGCTGCTCATGTGATCGCGGCCCTCCGGCCGCAGCTCGCATTTCCGGGCTCGCGACCTCGTTGCGTTTCCAACGTTTTGCCTCGCCGTGGTAGCCTTTTCGGGTCGTTTTCTCGTGGGAGCTACGGTCATGCCGATCCGGTTGTCGTTTGCGATTCTCGTCCTGGGGCTGCTTGGCCAGGTTGCCCATGGGGAAGATTCGGTGCTCGTGTCGATCACCGGGCCGATGACCGGTCGCGTGGGGGATCGGGTGTCGTTTGAAGTGGAACTGGTGAACCGTACGAGCAAAACGCTCTCGCAGCTTCGCGTGATCGACTACTTCGATCCCGGCTTTCACCACGCCGCGTCAGGAAGCCCCATCGAACAGAAGGGCACGATCGATCTCGCCCCCAACACCGCCCGACGGCTCACGCTCGACTTCCAACTCGTCGAAGAAGGTCGACAGTGCCACCGTGTGGCGATCCTCGACCAGTCGCAGCAGACGCTCGGGGGAGCCCAGTATTGCGTCGAGGTTTCACCGAACGCCGCCTTCACGCCGCCGCCGGCCGCGCCCCCGTCCACGGTGACCGCACCGCTCCCCGGCGTCACGGCGCCGTTGTCGACGATGCCTTCGCCTCCACCGCTCGTGGCTCCACCGTCGTCAAGCACGACCGTGCCACTTGCCGGTGCCGCTGCCGCGCTCGAGCTCGCGCTGACAGGCCCGGCCCAGGTGCTCTCCGGCGATGTCGTGAAGTACGTCGCCATCATCAAGAACACGGGCAATGCCCCGTCGGAACCGACCAAGCTCGAGTTTTCATGGGACCAATCGCTTAGTCCGCTCGAGGCCTCCGATGGCTATGCCCTGGCCGGGTCGTCCGTGACGTGGACGATCCCGGCCATCGAACCGAAAGGAGCCCAGGAGCGGCAGATCAATCTTCGGGCCGAAGTGGCAACCGGGTCATTTCGGGATTCACCCGCCACGCGAGGCTGTGTCCGAGCCGTTCTGACCGGGCTTCCCGGTGGCTCGATGATCGCCGACGACGCCTGCGTGGCGATCAAAGCGACGGCGGTTCGGCCGCAGCGGCGGAATGCTTCCGACTCGGGGCTTCGTATGTCGCTCGCCGATCTGGACGATCCGGTCCGGTCGGGTGACGCCACCACACTCGTCTGCACCGTCACCAACGGGAGCACGGATCCGAGCGGGAGGCTCGACATCGTCGTGCTCCTGCCGGAAGGGGCCCGTCTGGTCGGCGACCCGATTCCCTCGCGCGTCCGCGTGGAAAGCTCTCGGGTGACATTCGAGTCGGTGACGTCGATCGCTCCTGGAAGTCGGCAGACGTTTGAGTTGTCGTACCGCCTTCCGTCCGCCGGCACGGGCCGGGCCTCGGCGATTCTCACGGGCAGCGACCTCGACGGCTCCCTCGAACGCACCTGCCAGACGACGTTTCTCGATCCTTGAAGTGACGTCGTGCGTGGGCTCGGGGTGGCATGTGTCATGTCGCGGGACGCTTGCGGTGGCCCTCGTGGCCACCGCGTCGCTCGGAGAAATCCTCGCTTCGCCCTCCAGGCTTCGCTCGGCTTTCTACGCCCGCTCCATGACACATGCCACCCCGAGCCGGAACGGGCCACCGTAGGCCGGTCACTCCGTGACCGGGTGTGACCGGAATCGATCCCGTGTCGGAGACACGTGGCTGCGGGACACACGGCCGTCACGATGCCGGAGTCCGTACAGTCCCCGTCTCCGTTACCGGTTCGCCAGTGTGAACCTACATCCGGCGTAACGCGATGAGCTTCGGAGCCGAGCGTTCCTCTCCGCCGATGAACTCGCGGGAGGACAGGGATGCTCGCGGTCACCGCAAACTGGTTGATCACCGATGGCACGCTGGCGCCCGCACGCTCGGCCGAGGCTGCTGGCTGGCTCCACACGATTCGGCGGGCTGTCGTCCGCGCCGGATTCAGGCGTGACGGTCGGTATGCGCCCGTCGAATCGGTGACGCTCGTGTTGGCAGGCGACACCTTTGACTGGCTCCTGAGCGACACGTGGAGCGGTCGCGATCGGCCGTGGCATGGTGGTCCACGAAGCCGTGCGGCACGGGCGAAGGTTGCGGCTGCGAGCCTTCGTGCAGCTCGGCCCCTCCTGGCACGCCTCCGTCGCTGGGGTCGACACGGGATTCCAGTGCCGGCGGTCGATCTCCGTGGGCGTCCTTCAGCCCGAAGCGTGCAGCATGCCCAGCTTCAGGTGGTCATGCTCGCTGGTGATCGCGACGCCTGGGCTGCGGAGGCATTCCTGTCGCAGAACGAGTCGGCGCGTCGATTCGGAGCGTGGGTCGGCGAGTCGTGGGCTGATGGCGAGGTGGCAATTCGCCACGGACATGACCGTGATCCGGTGACCCATGCCCTGGCCGGTTCGATGGCCCCAGGTATCGGTCGATCGCCCGCCCTGGCCGAAAGCCTCGCGGTCGAGTTGGTCGTGCCATTTGGCTTGGCGCTCAAGGCCGACCACGCCTTGTGGCACCTGGCTCGACCACGCATGGGAGCCCTTGCAGCGGCCGACGTGACTGGATTACCCCAGGCCGTCATGAGGCTCGTCGGTGTTTGGGGAGCGGCCAGTCCACCAGGGCGTCGCGTGCTCATGGCGTGGCGGCGGTCGGTCACGCAATGGAGAACGGCGGCTGGTCGCGAGCCGCCGGTAACCGAGGCGGAACATGACGTCGTCGGCCCGTTGTCCGACTGGCTCGAAGCGTCCATCGAACACCCGGCGCTCGCGGTACCCGAGGCAGTCGCTCGCCTCGTGATGGCGCCTTCCGGTGCCGATGACCACGGCGCGATCCTTGGCCACGCGCCAAACCACGTATCGGGCAGCAAAACGGTGCCTTGGCTGATGCTCGTCAAGCCAAGCCGTTCGCTCGAACCATTGGGGCAGTCCACGCCAGGATCGCCGGTGGTCACGATCGGACTGACGGAAGGTCAGAGTCTGGTCGACGCGGCGTGACGCAGTCATCCCGGAGGAGGGTCCAGCATGTCTGAGGGCGAACCGCCTGTCTGCCTCGAAAGAGGCCTTGTCGAGATTCGGACGACCTTCGGCTCTCGGGATGCCGCCCTTGCCTGCGCGGAGCGACTCGTGCGGGCGCGCCTGGCAGGTTGCGTACAGGTCGATGGGCCTGTCGTCAGCACGTATGCCTGGCAGGGAGCGATCGAGCGAGCTGACGAATGGCGCTGCACCTGCAAGACGACCGATGCTGCGCGCGATGCTTGCGTGGCTGCGATTCTTGCCGATCACCCATACGACACGCCTCAGATCGTGGCAGTGCCTGTTGAGGCTTCGCCGAGCTACGCGACGTGGGTAAACACGAGTGTGGGAACCAAGTCGCCCGAAGGGTTGTGACGATTCTGCGGGGCCAGAGCGATCGCGGGAGGCGGGAATGGTATGATTGGTCGATAGGGGATTGAGCCGGAGTAGGGCGCGTGGCCGGCGGCTCCGAAGAGGTTTTTCATGCACAAGGTTCTTCGCAACCAAATTCGGCGAGTACTGACGGCGGCGTTCACGGCCTGTTTCGTGGGTCCCTATGCTGGGGACCTCGTCGCCCAAACCCCGATTCCGCTCAGCGAAGACGCGGCCATTGCGAGAGCCTTCGGGCAGGGGGCTCATGCCTTCTTCAGCGGCAACTACCAACAGGCGTATGACAGTCTTTCCGACGCGGTGGCAGCCGGAAGTCGCGATCCTCGGACGCTCTATTTCCGCGGACTCGCCGCCAGGCGGTTGGGCCGCGTCGACGAGTCGGAGGCCGATTTCGCGAAGGCCGCTCGGATCGAGGCCGACGCGCTCGGTGATTGGCCGGTCTCGCGAACACTCGAGCGTGTTCAGGGCCAGGACCGGCTCGCCCTCGAACGCCATCGCGTCCGAAGCCGCCTCGAAGTGCTTCAGGAGCGGAAGGACGCGGCTGCCCGTCGGTATTCCCAGATCGAATCCGTGCAGGATTCGTACCTCAGGAAGCGCCGACCCCAGAGCGTGATCAAGAACGAAGCCGCCGGCTTTGGCACCCCGGAGGCCGCTCCAGCCGCTGAGCCCGCCGAGCCGATCGAGCCCGGCCCCGCCATCGAAGCAGGCGGTGGAGCCGAGCCGGCTGAGCCTGCTGCTGCGGCAGAGCCCGAAGCGGTTCGGGACGCTCCCGCGGCCGATGCCCCGGGCGACGCGATCTTCGAGTAACCGCGGCTCACGGCTTGGGCATCGTCGCTGCCGCATAGGCGAGCAACGCCCATCCCAGGATCATGAGCCCGCCGCCGATCGGCACGATCGCGCCGAGGATCTTGATGCCAGAAAGAGCGAGGGTGGCGAGGCAGCCTGAAAAGACGAGCGTGCCGATGCAGAAACAGCCTGCGATCGTCCGGGTAACCGCGGATGATGGTGGCGAGGGGATGTTCGCCAGAAGGCCGGTCGCGAGCAGGGCCAGCGCGTGATAGATCGCGTAGCGGCAGGCCGTTTCCCAGTTCGCGCTCTGGCCTGATGCGGCAAGCGTCTCCTTCAGCCCGTGGGCACCGAAGGCACCCGCGGCGACAGCGATCCCTCCCAGGACGGCGCCGGCCACGAGGGCGAACCGACCGCTCGAAGGACGCGTCACGGCTGGGCGGTTCCGAGGAGACGGGCCTCTTCCTCTTCTTGGATGATGATGCGAGGTGTCACCATCAGCATGAGGCTGTCGGTCGTGCGGCCGAGGCCCACGTTCTTGAAGAGCCGGTTCACGTACGGAATCTTCGAGAGGATCGGCACACCGAACTCGTTGCGGCCTTCACGAAGTCGCTTGATGCCACCGAGCAAAACCGTGCCGCCGTCGGGCACACTCACCGTGGTGGTGACGGTCGTGAAGAGAAACTCAGGGAGCTGGATCGTCGTGCCGTTCGATTGGAGCTCGAGTTCGCGTCCGGCGGACTGTCCGGTCGCAAGGCCTGCCACATCCTGAGTTCCCGGGATTTCGAGTTCGCCGCCAGATCTTTCGTCGGAGCTCTTCGACTTTGTGGACCGCGAGCCCTCGAACTGGAACTCCTCGACGCGACCGATTTGAGAAAAGAACGGCACCAGGGTGAGCCGCACGAACCGACGGTCGTTCGACACGACCGCCTGCACGTTCACGGCGGTACCTTCGTTGAGGACCGTGATCACCGGCTGTTGGGCAGCCGAGAAATCGCCGACCACCGGCACGACCGCCGTCACGAACGGCCGCTGCCGTGTGTCTGACACGAAGGCCTGCTGGCCGTTGAAGAGCGTGACTTTCGGTGCCTGCATGATGTTCGACCGGGTGTTGCCCTGAGCTGCCTGCACCAGGAAGTAGGCCTCGATGTCGGAGAGGATCGCGAAGCCGAAGTTGGCGGCGGACGCGGCCGGGTCAGGGAGCCCCGGAAGCTGCGGGACGGTCGCCGCGTTGAAGCTGCCCTGGCGGAACGGAATCGATAAGAAGTTCTGGGCCCCCGTCGTGGTGCCCGGCGTCGTGGCAGTCGGGGAGAGAGCCACGCCAGGATTGCCCGCGTTGTCGAGGCCGATGGTCTGCGATCGTCCACCAGGGGTCGCCGTGAGGCCCAGGGCTGCAGGGTTCGTCGAACCATTGTCGGAGGTCGGGAAGGCCGTCGCGTTGAGCGGTGTGTTGACGCCCGTCTGGATGTTGAAGTCGAAATCGACACCGATCCGTTCGAAGAACGTGTCGTTGAGCGTGATGAACCGAACTTCGATCGTGACCTGGAGGTCTTGGAGCCGACGGAGCTGTTCGAGGAGGTCGGCGATCTGGTCGTGCACCTCCTGGGTCTGGCTCACGACGAGACTGAGGTTTGTGTCGAACGGACGGATCGCCCCCTGGCCACCGACCGTGTCCCAGGTTTCCGCGGCGACCGTACTCTGAATGAGATCGATCAGCGGGCCGAAGTTCTGCTGACCACCACCGACCGAAGGTGGCCCGAATGGAATCGACGGGGTGGAGCCGGTCGAGGTTCGACCGCTGCCCTGGATCTGGGCGAGTGATCCGGCCCCCATGGCGGCAGCGCCCCCCGACGAGGTTCGCTGGATGTCGGATGGCGGCGGCCCGACCTGGACGGCCAGGGCGTTGCGGAGCCCAGCCTGCTGATAACCCTTCTCGAGGGCGTCGGAGATGCCGAGACCGTCCGATGTGAAATTCGGAATCGGCAACACGAGGTCGGCGACGGGGTAGGTGACGGCATAGACCTCTCCCTTCACGAGCTGCGGACTCGTCACCTTGAGCACCTCGTCGCGGACGACGTAGCTCAGTTGGAGCGGCTCGAGGAGCAGCTTCAGGGCGCTCTTGAGCGAGATCGGCTGGTCGAGGGCGAGCGTCACCGGTGTGTCACTGCGAACGGCCTCTTGTTCGAGACCGACCATGTCGAGATGGATCGCGACACCGGCCTGCTTGCCGAGGGCGTCGAGTGCGGCCGCAAGCGGCTGGTCACGGAAGTCGGGCTTGACCATCACATCGAGCCGCTTCTGGATCGCCAGCTCAGCAGCCGTCGCCCTCGAGCGGCTTTCGGCCAGTTTTTGTTCACGCGTCAGCGTGAGCTCTTTCCAAGTTTTCATGCTCGGGAACTCGATATCGCCGGCCATCGGACGGGCCGATCGCTCGACATCGACGAGCGTGTCGAGGACGCCGGCCTGGCTGGCGTCGACGAGCGACTTCTGAACATCGAGTTGGCGGATGATGCGGCTTTGGGCGATGAGCTGGCGGACGACAGGATTGTCGGGGGCGAGCTGCCCGGCCTTTTTCGCCACCGCCTCGGCCTCTGGGAATCGCTGCTCGTTGACGAGCGTGTTGTATTCCTCGACGAGCAAGGCGATCCGTTGCTCCACCTCGACCTTCTGGGCTCGCTCACGGTCGATCTGCCCCTCGATCTCCTCGTTTCGCTTTTCGAGCGCGAGCTCGCCACGTCGCTTCCCGGTCACCTGCTCGATGTCGACACGCGTGCGCTCGATCCGACTGAGGAGCAACGCGCGGGCCTGGTCTGGGAGTGGCTGGCCCTCAAGGCTGGCGGCCAGTTCGTCGAGCATCGCCATCGCTTCAGCAGGCGACTTCTGAGCGCGGCGCTTGGCCTCGAGTTGACGGGCGGCCACCTCGGCCGAGAGCCTCGCGACCAACAGGCCTTCCGGTTCGTTCGTCGTCGGAGCTGGGAGGACCGCAGGACGTTGGCCGTCTGCGGGAGCACCCTTGATCGCTTCTTGGATCACCCGTCGTGCTTCAGCTGCCGAGGCTTTGGGGTCGGAATCTTGGGCGGTTGCCTTCGGTGCCGCGGTCATCGCCAAGAGGCCTGCCAGAAGGGCAAGCGAGGCGCCAGTGCGGCCGCGGGAGAACATCGCTCGGGTGCAGAACATGCTCGGGAATTCCTGGGCGAAGAAAACGTCAGGTGGAGGAGTAGCGGCCTCCGTCAAGCCGGGTCAAGCCCACATGGCGACACGCAGCACACCGGCACAAGCCCGGTAAAATAGGGCGGCTAGCTTGCGGTCGCCGCTCGGCGGGTGACCGATTTCTCGACGGTGTCGAGGAGCTGGTCGACCCGGAACGGCTTGAAAAGCACGAGGTCGATGCCCGCTTGCCGCGCCTTCACGATCGAGTGGCCAGGGTCATAGCCAAAGCCGGTCATGAGGATCAGCGGCACGGGATCGAGCCGCTCTTGGAGTCGCAACAGAAGTTGATGCCCGCTCATGTCCGGAAGTCGAATGTCGGAAATGATGACGTCGTAGGCGTCGGTGCCGACGGCCTTCACCATCGACACGGCCTCCGCGCCATCACGGGCCGTTTCCACCGTGCAGCCCGATCGCTCGAGGAGGGCATGAGCAGCCGCACGCACCTGCTCGTCGGAATCAACGACGAGGATCCGCCGACCTTCGAGGGCAGGACGCCGGCATGCCTGGCGGCGGCTAGTGTGCGCCGAGCTGGGGGCCATCCGCTCGCCGACACGCTGGATCACCTGCTTGATGTCACGGGCGTTTTTCAGAATTCGCTGGAGCCGCTCCACCACGTCGGCATCATGGCCGATATAGCGCTCCATGACGGCAACCGCGTCGTTGAGGATGTCATCGACCGGCAGGGCAACGGCCCCGTGGATGGCCTCGATGCTTTCCGCGGCGGTCGATGCCTTCTCCGCCACGAGCAACTCGAGCGTGTTGAGGGCCGCGGCGACGTCGCGTGAGAAAATCTCGAGGAACTGCAGGTCGGTCGTGGAAAATCCACCGGCCTCGGGGCTCTCGACGTTGAATGTTCCGATCACTTCGTCGTGGAGCAGGAGCGGCACCGTCATCGAGCTGCGAGCTCCCTTGCAGCCTTCGAGGTAGCGCGAGTCGCGCGTGGTGTCGTTACAGAGATAACTGCGGCCCGTCGCCGCCACGTAGCCGGTCACGCCATTGCCATCGGGCTTGGCGTAGAGAACGCGCGATTCGGCTTCGGGTTGCATGCCCTCGGCCAGAAGCGGCTCGAGCTTTCCCGTCTGACGATCGAGCAAACGAATCTCGACGACGTCGAACTGCAGCAGATCTTTCGAGTAGTGGATGATGTTGCTTTTGAGGAGCTCGATCCGCTCGTCAACCGTCATGTCGGCGAGTTCGGTCGGTGACAGGTCGGCGAGGTTCTGGCCCGCGGCGTGGATGGCCGCGCGCTTCTGCTGTTCCAGGATCGCGTGGGTCACGTCACGGACGGTGATGATCGTTCGCGATCCTGACGGGTCGTTGTCCCCAGAAACGACGAAGGCCGCAGAAGCGGCCACGTCGAAATAGCGATTATCACTCGTCCGGACCGTGGCGGCGGCCGGCTTGCCCGCAGCAAGCGAGTCACGGAACTCGCCAAGGGATTGCTCCGGGAGATCCAGTGCGGCGAAGAGATCGCACCCGCACGGTTCACGGCCACACCAGGTGGCGAGCCGCTCGTTGGCCCACAGGATCTCACCACTCTCGGACAGGACTGCAACCCCGTCGGGCAGATGCGCGACGATGTCGTGATCCACGTTCGACGACATGTCGCCGTGCCGTCCTTCCGAAGCGTCCGCCACCAACCGGCCTCCACAGACTTTCCGGGCTTCTCTATGAAGCCAGATTATAAAATCGACCGGTCGTTCTCCACAAATTGCGTTTTGCGCTGCCGGCGATGGCAAAGCGTCGTGATCCTGCCAAGGGCAGTCGCCGCACGCCCGGACTCCATCTATACTCCCTGCGAACGTGAGCCGGGCTGTGCTGGCTCAAATTCCGCTGAGAGACGTTCGTGAGCGACACACCGACTTTTCTGGAACGCCACCAGTTCCTCATCTATCGCCTGTTTTCCTTGTCCGGCCTGATTCCCGTGGGCGCCTTCCTGGCGGTTCACCTTCTCACGAACGCGTCGGTCCTCGGGGGTGCCGCGTCGTTCCAGGCCCGGGTCGACATGATCCATTCGTTGGGGCCGCTGCTGGTGCCGATCGAGGTGGCGTTCATCTTCCTGCCGATGCTGTTTCACGCCGTCGTCGGGTTCATCATCATTGCCAACGGGATGCCGAACGTCGGGTCGTATCCGTACGCCGGCAACGTCCGGTACACGCTCCAGCGTGCCACCGGCATGATCGCTTTCGCCTTCATCGTCTGGCACATCGCCCAACTTCATTGGCTCGGTAAGCCGATTGGCGGCGGGCACTTTGACCCCCATTACGCAACGAGCACGGCAGCTGAAGCCCTGCGGCCGGCCTGGGTCACGGCGATCTACGTCGTCGGGGTGCTTTCAGCGGTCTACCATTTTGCGAACGGTCTCTGGAGCATCGGTATCACGTGGGGCCTTTGGACGAGCCCGGCGGCGATGCGGCGAGCCAACGTCGTCAGCATCGTCGTGGGCATCGGCTTGGCCGCCGCTGGTCTCGGTGCCATCGGTGGTTTCCAGAAAGTCGACATTGAAGAGGCACGGGCGATCGAGGAGTGGCAGCACAAGCAACGCGAACAGCTCTCGCCACCAGGAGCGGCTTCCCTTCCTGGGCCGGCCTCGGTTCACCCAGCAAGCCACGAGGGATAGTGACACCATGGCAAAACCAAGGATTCTCGTCGTCGGTGGTGGGCTCGCGGGGCTCGCCTGCACGATGCGGCTGGCGGAGGCAGGGGTTCACGTTGATCTGGTGAGCCTCGTGCCGGTGAAGCGGTCGCACAGCGTGTGCGCTCAAGGGGGCATCAACAGCGTCAATGCCCTGACACGGCAGCAGGGCGACACCGAGTGGAAGCATTTCGACGACACCGTCTACGGCGGTGACTTCCTCCAGCATCAGCCTCCGGTCAAGGAAATGACCGAGTGGGGGCCGCGGATCATCGATCTCATGGACCGCCTCGGGGTGCCGTTCAATCGCACGACCGAAGGCTTTCGTGACCAGCGACGGTTCGGTGGCACGCTCTACAAGCGCACGGCGTTTTCCGGCGCCACCACCGGCCAGCAACTCCTCTATGCCCTCGACGAGCAGGTTCGTCGACGCGAAGTGGAGGGCATGGTCAAGAAGTGGGAATTCTGGGACTTTCTCGCACCGGTGCTCGACGAGAACGGGCGTTGCCGTGGGGCGATCTGCCAAGACCTCATCACGATGGAGTTCAAGGCGTTTGCCGCCGACGCCGTCGTGCTCGCCACGGGCGGCAATGGCCTCATCTTCGGCCGCAGCACGATGTCGATGGTCTGCACCGGCAGCGCCGTGAGCCGGGCCTATCAGGCCGGTGCATGGTACGGAAACGGCGAGTTCATTCAGGTGCACCCTACGGCGATCCCCGGGGCCGACAAGTTGCGGCTCATGAGCGAAAGCGCCCGTGGCGAAGGGGGCCGAGTCTGGGTGCCGCGGACGCCGCAAGACCCGCGTGACCCGCGCGACATCCCCGAGGCTGAGCGCTACTACTTCTTGGAAGAGAGGTATCCGAAGTACGGCAACCTCGTGCCGCGCGACATCGCCACGCGAGAGATCTTCGACATCTGCACCACGGATGGCCTCTCCGTCGAGAAGGACAAACTGTGTGTGTATCTCGATCTCACCCACATCCCGCGGGAAACGCTCAACCGCAAGCTCGGTGGGATTCTGGAAATCTATGAGAAGTTCCAGGGTGTCGATCCCCGGTCGATGCCCATGAAGATTTTTCCCGCCGTCCACTACTCGATGGGTGGCCTCTGGGTGGACTATGAACGCAGCCACGACGGCGGCATGGTCGAGGGCTCGCCACGCAATCAGCAGACGAACATCCCGGGGCTCTACGCCATCGGCGAATGCGACTACCAGTATCACGGCGCGAATCGGCTTGGTGCCAATTCGCTCCTCTCTTGCATTTTTTCCGGGCTGTTCGTGGCCCCCACGCTGGAGGCGGCCCGCGATGTGTCAGGGGGCGGCGACTTCAGTTCGCTCCTCGACGCGGAACTGCGTCGTCAGGAGGCGCGGCATCGGGAACTGCTCGCGCGAACAAGCGGCGACGAGAATCCCTACGTGTTGCATCAGGATTTGGGCAACGTGATGACCCGTGCGGCGACGGTCGTGCGCCGCAACGAGCAACTCGCCGAGGCGTATGACGACGTCTGCCGGCTCGAGGAGCGCTGGAAGCGATGTGCCGTGTCGGACACCGGAAGTTGGACGAACCAGAACGTCGTCTTCACCAAGGCGCTCGGCGACATGTTCCCGGTGGCCAAACTCATCCTGAAGGGGGCCCTTCTGCGGGATGAGTGTCGCGGTGCCCACTTCAAGCCAGACTTTGCCATGCCGGGCCTGGCCGCCACCGACCCTGTCGAGAAGCGCCGAGAGGCCGAGCAGTGGTGTGTCCGATTCGAAGAGAACACGACTCGTTGGCTCAAGTCGACAATCGCCGCCTGTGGGCCGAATGGAGAGCCGGAGATCAGCTACCAGGACGTGGATACGTCGCTGATCCCGCCCCGACCGCGGCTCTATGGCCTCGTCGGTGCCGAGGCGATCGAGGAGGTTTGGAAGGAGCGAGAGGCCGAGAAGACCGGCGCCCTCGCTGCGGGTGCCTCATGAGTCGGTCGGACTACGATGCATCAAGAGGGATTTTCGGTCGAAGCACGTCATCGCAAGCGAGCATGAGGGGCAAGCCATGATCAAAGCAGTCGAGAGCAACGGCCATGCGAGCCACCCGGCGCCGGCTTCCACGAGAAAAGTTCGTGTGAAAGTGTTGCGGCAGGATGTGGAGGCAGGCGAGAGCTATTGGGAACGGTTCGAGGTTCCCTATGAGCCCAACCTCAATGTCATCAGCGTGCTCCAGAAGATCGCTGCCCAAGCCAAGACGGCGGACGGCCGGAAGGTCGCGCCCGTGGCCTGGGACTGCGCCTGCCTCGAAGAAGTCTGTGGCTCGTGCACGATGCTCATCAACGGCCGGACACGGATGGCCTGCTCGGCCCTCGTCGACAAGCTGCTTGCCGAGGATGGTGGTGAGATCGAGCTTCGCCCGATGTCGAAGTTTCCCGTGGTGCGTGACCTGGTGGTCGATCGTCGTCGACTCTTTCGATCCCTCGAGCGGGTCAAGGCCTGGGTTCCGGTCGACGACTCGTATGACCACGGCCCCGGTCCCCGAATCTCTCCTGAGCAGCAGGGGGACGCCTATCCGCTCTCGGAGTGCATCTCCTGCGGTTGCTGCCTCGAAGCCTGTCCGCAGTTCACGAAGATCGAAGTCACGCAACGCGAGGGCGAGTCCGACGCCGATTTCGAGACGCGTCGGCGTAAGGCGTTCGACTCGGCGTTCGTCGGGCCGCATGCGATCAGCCAAGCGATGCTTTTCAACTCGCATCCGACCGGAGGCATGATCGCCGACGAGCGAATGGAGGCCCTGACAGGTCCTGGCGGGATCCAGATGTGTGGCAACGCCCAGAATTGCGTGGCGGTTTGCCCCAAGAAAATCCCACTCACACGGTCCATCGCCCGCGCCGGCCGAGCCGCCACGGTCTGGGCATTCAAGAGATTCTTCGATAGGTAGCCATCGGATTTGCTCCGTCTGTCCGCAGCGTGGTACTGTTCAGGCATTCAAGGGGTGTTCCACTGCGGGGCGCCCACCATGGTTCGCGGACCCGGCGGGCACAGGATGCCCCCCAAGCTCCCTCAGGATGCGCCCGAGCGTCCTCGGGGAGCGGTGACCGCACTAGACGAGAGGAACACGAGTGTTGATGGAAGAACGAGGTGGCCGCCCAGAGGATTCGGGCAGAGCCGCCACCGGACGCCGGCCCAAGCAGGATGCCGACGCCACGAAGCCAGTCCAGCGACGGGCTGTTGACATTGCCGCCACCGATTTCAGGTCGCTCGGACTTTCCGAAGAGACGCTCGCGGCGGTCGCCAGGGCAGGCTATGAAGTCCCCACGCCCGTCCAAGCCGGATTGATCCCTCGGGCGCTCGCGGGCGTCGACGTTCTCGGGCAGGCACGAACAGGAACCGGCAAGACGGCATCGTTCGTGCTGCCGATCCTCGAAGCGGTCTCGAAGCCGGGCCGTGGCACGGGGCCGCGGGCACTCGCGCTCGTGCCGACTCGGGAGCTCGCCGTGCAGGTCAAAGACGAGTTCGAAAAACTCGCTCATGGCTCGGGCGTTCACTGCGTGGCCCTCTACGGCGGCAAGCCGCTCAAGGGTCAGATCGACAAGCTCGCCAAGAAGCCCGCCGTGGTCGTCGGCACGCCCGGTCGCGTCCTCGACCTGATGAGTCGCGGGGCCCTACGGCTCGATGACCTCGAGATCGTGACGCTCGACGAGGCCGATCGGATGCTCGACATCGGCTTCCGGCCCGACATCGAGAAGATCCTTCGGAAGTGTCCTGACAGCCGCCAGACACTCCTGCTCTCGGCCACGGTGCCGCCCCCCGTCCAGAAGATCGCCGCCCGCTACATGCGGGATCCGGAGATCATGGACTTCTCCACCGGTGAACTCGCCGTGGAGACGATCGAGCAGCGGTATTTCACAGTCGACCCGACCCGGAAGTTCGAGTTGCTCGAGAAGCTCTTGGAGCGCGAACAGCCAAGCCAGGCCATCGTCTTTTGCCGCACGAAGCGGGGGACCGACAAGATTTTCGAGAAGCTGGCCCGGCGGCGGTCGCGGCGCAGTGAAGCCGTCGACGTGGCATGCATCCACGGCGACCTCGCCCAGAACGTCCGCGACCGGGTGATGCGGCAGTTTCGCGACGGCACGGTGAAGATCCTCGTGGCCACCGACGTCGTGGGCCGCGGGATCGACGTGTCGAGCGTGTCGCACATCATCAACTACGACATTCCCGAGTTCTGCGACGACTACGTCCACCGCGTCGGCCGTACGGGCCGCATGGGGCGCGAGGGCATCGCTTTCACATTCGTGAGCCCCGAGGAAGGGCCACAGCTCACCCGGATCGAGATTCGGATCGAACGGCTGCTCCAGCGGGACGAAATTGCCGGCTTTGAAGCCTTCGATCGTCGGGCGGCCCCTGCCCCGATCGAGCGATTGCCGACCGGCGGTTTTGGGCGCGGAGCAGGGAGCGAGGCGTCTCCGCAGCCATCTGAGCCCGCCCCTGTGGCCCCAAAGCCATCGATCTTCGGCAAGGGCCGCGGGCCGAAACGACATCGTCGCGCGCTGTAGGGCGATTCAAGCATGGTGCGTGAAGCAAACGAACCCCGGCAGGTCCGGCAGCGGCTCGAAAGCCTGGCTCGCGCGGGTGTGACGCATCTGCCGAAATCTCGGAAGAAGGCATCGTCCGCGGCCTCGGCAAAACCCGTTCCCGAGAGGGCATCGCCGCCCCGGGAAACGACCGCCCCTCGTGGTCTTGCCGATGCCGCGTCCCTGCTTGCGGTGATCCGAGGCGAGGTGACTGGCTGCACGAAGTGTGCCGAACTCGCCGCTGGGCGAACGCAAACGGTGTTCGGCGTCGGCAACCCTGAGGCGAGGCTCGTGTTCTTCGGCGAGGCGCCCGGGGCGGACGAGGATGCCAGCGGCGTGCCCTTCGTGGGCCGCGCCGGCCAGCTCCTCACGAAAATCATCGAGGCCTGCACGCTGTCGCGCGACGACGTTTACATCATGAACGTCCTCAAGTGCCGACCACCTGGCAATCGCACGCCGCTTCCTGACGAAGTCGCAAGCTGCCGCCCGTTCTTTGAGCGCCAGTTGGCAGCGATCAACCCAGAGTTCATCTGCTGCCTCGGAGCCTCCGCGGCCCGGGCCCTCCTCCAAACCGAAGAGACGATCGGCAAGCTCCGAGGCCGGTGGTTCACCCACGGATCAGCCACGGTCCTGTGCACCTACCATCCCTCGTATCTCTTGCGGAACCCTGCGGCGAAGCGGGACGTGTGGGAAGACATGAAGCTCCTCATGGAGCGCATGGGCATCACGCTCTGACGTTGTGAAGTGACGCCCTGCGTGGGCTCAGGGTGGCCCGTGTCATGTCGCGGGACGTTCGCTACGGGCATCCATGCCCTTCGCTCACTCGGAGAAACCCTGCGCTTCGCCCTCCGGGCTGCGCTGGCTTTCTACGCCCGCTCCATGACACGGGCCACCCCGAGCCTGGCGACGGACGGCCTCGGCAGCGGCGAAAGAGCCGAACCAGCCCCCTATGCCGATTTTGCTGAAGATCCGGGTTGTGACGATCCGATGAATACGTTCGGTGTCTGGCTGGGGGGGAACAGCCGCTGGCACATGCGGTGCCGTTTCAGGGCCGGCTCTCGGGCCGGTCCTGAAACGGTCCGAGGGGCCTCGCGAGGATTGCGGATGACCGATCACGGCAGGGCGACGCGTCAACTGCTGGCAGTGGCCACGGTGGGGCTGCTCTTCACGGGCTGCACGATGTGCCCGAACCCGTTCGACTACGCGGGACCCGTGCCGAACGGCTCGGCTCCTCAAAACGATTTTCGTGCCCGGAGCAACGGCGTAATCCCGATCGGCGTGACGCCGCAGCCTTGGCCGCAAGTCGTGGAGCGAGACGTCGAGGAGCCGATGATAGCTCCCGAGCCGGGCATGAGCGACGCTCTGCAAGTCGCTGGCGAAGAAGAGATTCCGGTCACGGAGTGACCGGCGTACGCGTCGCTCAAGCGGGCTTGATCTTCTTCGGGTCCGGGGCCCAGCCGTCTGGGACGACGGCATCTTTGGGCACCACGGCCACGCCGTCCCGCACGGTGAACTGACGGCAATCGGCGGTGTCGATCCACCGATGTTCGTTCACGATTCGCACCTTGGAGCCGATGTGAACGTTCTTGTCGATGATCGCACCTTCGATGACCGAGCCCGCCCCGATGCCCAGTGGCGGCACGCCTTCCGAGGCATCGGCGGCCAGTTCCGTCGGTGATTCGTAGAAGTCATTTCCGAGGATGACCGAGTTTCGAATCACGCAATTCTTTCCGATTCGGCAGCGGAGGCCGATCACGCTGTTCTCGATTACGGCACCCCGTTCAATGACACAGCCATCGGAGATGAGGCTTTCCGAAATGGTGGCTCCCTCGACGCGGGAGGGGGGCAGGAAGCGAGCCCGCGAATAGATCGGCGCTTCGGTGCTTGCGAACTCGAACGGGACGGCCGCCTTGGCGAGGTCGAGGTTGCATTGGTAGTACGACCTGATCGTCCCGATGTCTTCCCAGTAGCCGTCGAAGGCATGCAGTTGCACGTGCTTCGCACGGATCGCTGCCGGAAATACCTCACGGCCGAAGTCGCGGTAGTCGGTCTTGGTGAGCAGTTCGAGCAGGCAGTCTCGATTGAAGAGGTAAATGCCCATGCTGGCCATGAGCGTGCGGCCGGCCGACGGGATCCCCTGGGAATCGATCCACTTGGGGTCGGTGCGAAGGTCCGTAAGCTCGGGCTTCGTCTGCGGCTTCTCGAGGAACCCGAGCACGCGGCCCTCCGTGGAAAGCCGCATGATGCCGAGTGCCGAGGCCGCATCGTCATGAACCGGGATGCCGGCGATCGTGACATCGGCCTTCGACTTCATATGGGTTGCCAGCATGTCGGCGTAATTCATCCGGTAGAGCTGGTCGCCGGACAGGATCAGCACATGCTCGATGTCGTGCTGCTGGAGGTAGCGGATGTTGTGACGGACCGCGTCGGCCGTGCCCTGGTACCAGCCCACGCCGTCGTCGAGGGTCTGCTGGGCCGCCAGAATCTCGACGAAGCCACCGCTGAACGGATCGAACGTGTACGTGCGACGGATGTGGCGATGAAGGCTCACCGAATTGAACTGCGTCAGCACATACATCCGCTGCACGCCGGAGTTGATGCAGTTGGAGAGCGGTACGTCGATGATCCGGTATTTTCCCCCGAGCGGGACGGCCGGCTTCGAGCGGTCGCGAGTGAGCGGGTAGAGGCGTGTGCCCCGGCCACCACCGAGGACGAGGGCGAGGACACGTCGGACGTTCATGACCGGCTCCCAGGGTTCGCAAGAACGAAATTCACCATCCGGCCCGGCACCGCCACCACCTTCGCAATGGTCTGTCCGGCCAACAACTCGGCAATCTTCGGGTCTGCTGCCGCCAGCGTCTGGAGCGTCTTTGCGTCCGCCCCCGCCGGCACCACGACCCGACTGCGGAGTTTACCCTGAACCTGGACAGGAATTTCAACCGTGTCGTCCACGAGCCACTTCGGATCGACCGAAGGCCACGTTGCGAGCGATACCGGCGCCGGCCTTCCGAGCAGTTCCCAGAGCTCCTCGGCGAGGTGCGGCGCGAACGGTGAGAGCACGGCGATAAAAGGCTCAAGAATGGATCGCGGCCGCCGTTCGAGCGGCGTGCAGAAGTTCACGAACTCCATCATGCGAGCGATCGCCGTGTTGAATGAGAGGGCCTGAATGTCTCTCGAGACCTTGTCGATCATCCGGTGCAGCTCGCGAAGCTGATCGTCGGTCGGCGGATCGTCGCAGACCTGGGGGGCCAGGGCCAGGTCGTCAGCCCGTTCGTCCACCACGAGCCGCCAGCACCGTTCCAAAAAGCCCCGCACGCCCCCGACGCCGGCGGTGCTCCAGGGCTTCGTGGCTTCGAGCGGGCCCATGAACATTTCATAAAGGCGAAGCGAGTCGGCACCGAAGTCTTTCACGACCTGATCGGGGTTTACGACGTTGCCGCGGCTCTTGGACATCTTGTACGCCCGGCTCTCGACGCGAATCTTCGGCATGTCGCGCAGGACGAAGTGCTCGCCCTGTTTTTCGACATGCTCAGCCGGGAGCCGAACTGGTGTGTCCGCATCTCCTCGCTTCTCGGCCGACACCCAGCCGCCAGCCGCGGCCCGGTAGCCGGTGAACTCCATCTCCCCCAGGATCATTCCCTGGTTGACAAGCTTGCCGAACGGCTCGCGGCACGAGACATGGCCACGGTCGAACAGCACCTTGTGCCAAAACCGGGAGTACAGCAGGTGGAGCACGGCATGTTCCGCCCCGCCCACGTAGAGGTCGACCGGCATCCACGTGCGTTCGACCTCGGGATCGATGAATCGCTCGGAGTTTCTCGGGTCGAGAAAACGCAGGTAGTACCAACAGGAACCTGCCCACTGCGGCATCGTGTTGGTCTCACGGCGATACCGTTTGCCGTCGCGTTCGACGAAGAGCCAGTCATGGCCGGCCCGTGACAGGGGCGGGTCGGGTGTGTTGCCCGGTTTGAAGTCGGCCAGCACGGGAAGATTGACCGGCAGTTCGGACGCGTCCACGGCGCGCACGACTCCGGTCGGGTTTCCGTCGGCATCGAGCTCGTGGAGGATTGGAAACGGCTCGCCCCAGAACCGCTGACGACTGAAGAGCCAGTCGCGCAGTTTATAGTTCACCGCGGCGCGACCCAGGCCCGCAGCCGTGAGGTCTGCCGAAACTTTCGCAATGAACGCGGCCGTGTCGAGGCCGGTGTACGGCCCCGATGCAATGGCCCGGCCACGCCCCGTAAAGAGGGCATCACCGGCGGTGGCCCCGTCGACGGGTTCCACGACTCGGACGACATCGATGCCAAACGTGGTCGCAAACTCGAAGTCGCGATCGTCGTGGGCCGGCACGGCCATGATCGCACCGGTGCCATATGTCGCCAGCACATAGTCGGCGACCCATACGGGAACCGGTTTGCCTGTGAGCGGATGGATCACATGCGATCCGGTGAAGACCCCCGACTTCTCGCGGGAAAGGTCGGTCCGGTCGAGGTCGCTTTTGCGAGCCGCCGCCTCGCGGTACGCGGTGATGGCCTCACGCTGACCTGGCGTCGTCAAACGCTCGACGAGCGGATGCTCGGGGGCGACCACCATGTAGGTCACGCCGTAGAGCGTGTCGGGGCGTGTGGTGTAGATCCTCAGGACGTCGTCGGACGGCGTCTCGGGATACCCAGCCGTCGCGCGACTCTTCTTCCAAGCATCGAAAGCTGCCGAGGCATCGCCCGCCGACGGCGGCACTGCATCGATGCCACCACTTGCGTGCTGAATATAGAAATCGACCTCGGCTCCCGTGCTCCGTCCGATCCAGTCTCGCTGGAGCTTCTTGATGCTTTCGGGCCAGGCCAGATCGTCCAGTTCGCGCTCGAGCCGGTCGGCATACGCCGTGATCCGAAGCATCCACTGTCGCAGCGGAATGCGGACCACCGGATGACCACCCCGCTCGCTCACGCCGCCGATTACTTCCTCGTTGGCGAGGACGGTGCCGAGAGCGGGGCACCAATTCACCGGAGCCTCGGATTGGTAGGCCAGACGGTGGCTGTCTCGATACTTCGCGACGGCAGCTTCACCGGCCGCGGCCACATCATCCGGAATCGGTAGCTCAGAGATCGGCCGCCCCCTCTGAGCCTCACGATCGAACCACGTGTCATGGAGCACCAAGAAAATCCACTGGGTCCAGCGGACATACTCTGGATCAGTCGTCGCGATCTCGCGGTTCCAGTCGTAGCTGAACCCCAGCATCTTGAGCTGGCGGCGAAACGTGGCGATGTTTTTCGCCGTGCTCTCGGCCGGCGGTGTTCCGGTACGGATGGCATGCTCTTCCGCGGGCAGGCCGAAGGCATCAAACCCCATCGGATGCATCACGCACGTGCCGCGCATTCGCTCGAAGCGCGACACGATGTCGGTCGCGGTGTAGCCCTCTGGGTGACCGACGTGGAGCCCGTCGCCGCTCGGGTACGGGAACATGTCGAGCACATAGGTCTTGCGGCCACCACCCGCCGGGAGCCGGGGCGTTTCAAACGTCCCGTGCGCCTCCCACCATGCCTGCCACTTCGGTTCGATCAACGAGGGTTGGTAGCGGGGCATCCGGAGCGTCCGAAGGAAGCCGCCCGAAGGCGACGAAAGGAAGGCGACGACGGGGCTGGATCAGGCAGGATTCGACTATTCCGTCCCGCGGATGGCGATTCTAATGGCCCGCAGAAAACGGGCAACGTGCCGTCCGTTTTCGGCCCCCGGATCCAGTGGAGAAAAAAACCCCATGGCGACCGATGTTGCGTCCGATGCCTCCAGCCGACTGGTTCTCCAGCGCCGCCTGCTGCGTGCCTGCCGTTCTGCGGCGGGCCGCCTCAAGATGGCCGACTCGCTCGGCACGAAGCTCACCGGCCGCGACCTGCTCACCCGGATCCTCGTGGCGAAGCGGGTGCTCGACCGCGCACTCGGGCCCGACGAGAAGCGAGTGGGAGTCTTGCTGCCGCCGACAGCCGGAGCGGCGATCGTCAATGCGGCACTGGCGCTCTCGGGCCGTGTGGCGGTCAACCTCAACTACACATCCGCTCAACCAATTCTCGACGTCTGTATCGAGCGGGCCGGACTCAAACATGTCATCTCGAGCCCGATTTTTCTGGCCCGCGTGAAGCTGTCGGTGGGCGATCGCCTTCTCGACGCAGGTGACCTCAAAAAGCTTCCGACCACCGCCGACAAGCTGATCGCCTTCCTCCAGGCCACCGTCGTGCCGATGCCGCTGCTTGAATCGATGCTCGGTCTTCATCGCCTGAAGCCCGACGATGTACTCACGGTGATCTTCACGTCTGGATCGACTGGCGACCCCAAGGGCGTCGTGCTCAGCGAGGAAAACGTCTGCTCGCAGGTGCGGGCGATCCAGCAGTTGCTGCATCTCTCGCCGGCCGACGTCGCTCTCGGTGTGTTGCCGTTCTTTCATTCCTACGGCTACACGACCACGCTCTGGACGCCGCTCGTGCTCGATCCCGCCGTCGCCTACCACACCGATCCTCGCGACGCGCAGGTCGTCGGCAAACTCGCTCGCGAGCACCACGCCACGCTCCTCATGGCCACGCCCACCTTTCTCCGGCTCTACACACGACGGACGCTGGCCGAGGATTTTTCCACTCTCGAAGCGGTCTTTGGCGCCGCCGAAAAACTTCCCAAGGATGTGTGTGACGCGTTCGAACAAAAATTCGGGATTCGACCGGTCGAGGCCTACGGTGCCACCGAGCTCTCGCCGCTCGTGGCCGCCAACGTGCCCCCCGCGCGGCACGTGCCCGGCCGCCCTGCGGATGCCCGCGAAGGCACGGTCGGCCAGCCGATTGCCGGCTGCCGCGCGAAGATCACGGATCGCGAAGGAGGGCAAGAGCTCCCCGTCGGCCACGATGGGATGCTCTGGATCACAGGGCCGAACGTCATGCAGGGGTATCTCGATCGCCCTGACCTCACGGCCAAGGTGGTGAAGGACGGCTGGTACTGCACCGGCGACATCGCTCGCCTCGATCGCGAGGGCTTCATCACGATCACCGGCCGCGAGAGTCGATTCTCAAAAATTGGCGGCGAAATGGTGCCCCACATCTCGGTCGAAGAGGCGATCAACGACGCCCTCGGCGCCTCCGATGGCGAATTGCTCGCGGTCGTGACGGCGGTGCCCGACAAGGCCAAGGGGGAGCGGCTGGTTGTCTTTCATCTTCCGACGGATCGCGACATCCCCGCTGTGATCACCTCGCTGCGCGACCGAGGACTGCCGAACCTTTGGATTCCCGGCGCCGACGCCTTCGCCGAGATCCCCGAGATGCCAGTGCTCGGCACCGGAAAACTCGATCTCCGCCAACTCGGTGAGCTCGCCCGCGCGCGTTTTTCGGAGGCCTCGTGAGCCTCACGCTCGTTCTCGGTCGATGTGACTCGCTCCGGGCCGAAGTCTTTCTTCGGGCATCCTTGCAGACGGGGGTGACCCCGTCCGATGCGGTGATCACAGGAACGCTCAAGGGCCCGGAGTGTCGCCGCGCCATCACGTTGCCGGTCACAGCCAGGTTCGTCGTGCTTCCATCGGATCCTTCGCATCGTGATGCGGCGACCATCGTCGCCCGAACGATTCTCACGGAGCCTTCGTACTGGACGCCCGAGCTGCCGAATCTCTACCGGCTTGATGCCCGACTCATGGTGGGCGATCGTGAGATCGGAACCTGCCAGCGGCCCGTGGGGCTCCGCCGATTTGGTGTGCGTGGACGATCGTTCTGGCTCGATGGTCGACGGTTTGTGCCACGCGGCCTCGTCATGCCGGAACGCGACATCGATGTGAGTCAGTTTCGAGGCGCGTCACTCACGGCAATGGTGGCCGATCCATCGGAGGCATTCCTCGATCTCTGCGACGCGGAAGGTGTGCCGGTCATTGCGATCCTATCTGACGCCGGTGGTTCGCCGATGACTGTCGACGTCGCTCGTGAACGCATCGCCACGTGGGCGTGGCATGCCTCGGTACTCATGGCGGTCGTGTCTTTGACTGCTCAGGACACCGATGGTTCCCGAATCGCAGACGCAACTCGGGGCAGCAGAGGCACGCTCCTCCTGGCCCAAGAAGTCGACGGCGCGATCCCACCACCTGAAGTTGCTTCCGGCATTGATGCCTTCATCGTGTCTCTCAAGGCGAACATGGTCCCACATCCGGCCTGGCGCACCGCGCCACCGGCTATCCCGCTCGTCGCTCAGCGAGCTGACGCCGCCGGGGCCACGGTGTCACGACAGCCGTGCGACACGCTTCAGGCCGCACTCGCCGCGTGGCGCTTCGGAACTGAGCCGTCACCCATTCCCTGGGACTGGGCCGGGTACTGCGTAGACGCTTCCTCGCAGGGCACATGAAGTCACGTCCTGCGTGGGCTCGGGACAGCCCGTGTCATGTCGCGGGACGCTTGCGGTGGCCATCGTGGCCACCGCTGCGCTCGGAGAAATCCTCGCTTCGCCCTCCAGGCTTCGCTCGGCTTTCTACGCCCGCTCCATGACACGGGCTGCCCCGAGCTGCGACGCCCTATCTGTAGCTCGGTCACGCCGTGCCTGGGTCCGGCACGTGTGCCCTCGCATGGGTGGTAGCATGAAAAGCCATGTCAACCTTTGATCCAGATCGCTATTCCCGTCAAACGCGCTATCCCGGCATCGGTCCGGAGGGGCAGGCGAAGCTGGCTGCCAGCCGCGTGGCGATCCTGGGATGCGGGGCCCTCGGGAGCGCCTCCGCGATGGCGATCGCGCGGGCCGGCGTGGGATACGTCCGCCTGATCGATCGCGATGTGCCCGAACTCTCGAACCTGCCACGTCAGTTGCTGTTTGATGAACAGGATGTGCGCGCCGGACTGCCCAAGGCGGTGGCAGCTTCACAGCAACTGGCGCGCATCAATTCGAACGTGAGCCTCGATCCGATCGTCGCCGACCTCACGGCGGCCAACGTGAGCGTGCTCCTCAATGGTGTTGATGTGATCATCGACGGTACGGACAACCTCGAAGCGCGGTATCTCATCAACGAGTTTGCGTGCCGCGAATCGACGCCGTGGGTCCATGGTGGAGCCATCGGCGCGGAAGGCAGAGTGCTTGCCGTGGTGCCGGGAAAGACCGCGTGTCTTCGCTGCCTCGTGCCAGAGCCACCGCTGCCAGGCACGCTTCCGACCTGCGACACGGCCGGGATCATCGGGCCGGCTGCGATGGTGGTGGGGGCCGTGCAGGCTGCCGAGGCCATCAAGCTGCTGGTCGGCGAGGGAACGGCGACGGCAGGAACCATGCTGGCCTTTGATCTTTGGACACGTGCGTGGCGAACGGTGGATCTCGGCCCCCTCGCCACAACCGGCTGCCCGACATGCCGTGAAGGCGACTACCCCTGGCTCGAAGGACGGCTGGGCGGGACTGCCACGCCGCTGTGCGGTCGTGAGGCGGTGCAGATCATGGCACCGACGTCTGGTGGCCCGGTCGACCTTGCCGCGATCGCCGAAAAGCTCGCGACTGTCGCCGAGGTTTCAGCAAGCCCGTGGATGCTTCGCGCTGACGTTGAGCCGGGAATCCGGTTGTCGGTTTTCAGTGACGGCCGCGCCATCGTCGACGGAACCCGCGACGAGGCCCGCGGCCGCGCGATCGTGGCCCGCTATCTGTGAGCCGGTGGGTCAGTATTTGAGGCCGTTCTTCCGAATGTGAACCAGCGGTTCGATGCCTGACGAACCCCCGGCAGCTTCGACACGAGCCACGACGACGACGTGATCGGCCCCGTCGACAACCGCTTCACCCGCCATGCGGCACGAGAGCCACGACGCGGCATCGGCGACCGCGGCGATGTTGTCGGCGGTGCGTTCGACGGTGAGCCCGGCGAAGGGCTCCTCCCCTTCGGCGATCGGTTTGCCAAAACGTGCCAGCAGACTCCGCTGGTGCTCGGCCAAAACATTGACCACAAAGGGCAGACCACCACGGGCTGCGGCCAAGAATTCACGAGACGGTGCGACCGCCACCGAAAGCATCGGCGGCTCGAAGCCTGCCTGCATCACCCAGCTTGCCAGCATCACGCGGTCGCGTTCTTGGTTACGCCATGCGATGACGAAAAGCCCGCTCGGGATCCGGCCAAGAGCCGCTCCGCTGGCGGAAGATACTGGGGAAGATGGCACGCTGTTCTGGGGCAGGCTCATGGGGAATCGTCCTGATGTGGAACGGGGGCTGCTGGGCGGAACGAGGAACCTTAGGCGGACTGGCAAGCGAGGACACTTCGGATTCTGGGAGTTTTGCCGAATCGCGGAAATGTGAGCCTGGCGCGGACATTGACCGCACGGGAAAACACATGACTTTGCCGATCAATCCGTCTGTGGCCAAGGGGGCCACCGTCCCTAGAGTCTGGCGGCACAGCCGCCCTGGTCGCAATCCCGGAGCGCCGGCGGCCGTGAACCCCGGCTCGCTCCTGCCTTTCAACCTTTCGTTCCTCCACCATGACCACCGTGGTCGTCGCGTTGTTCGTAGCCCTTGCCACTGCAGTGGTGATGCCGGCTGCTGCGCAGGATTTCGGCGAGTCAGTCGAACTCTTGCCGCCGACGCAACCGCAGGGACCAGTCGTCCTCGAAGGCCCCTACGTCGCCGGAGGCTACGGCGAAGGGGCGTACGGCGAATCCTTTGATGGTGCGTTCGACGACCTTTGGGCGCCACGGCCGTGGTCGTGGCATCTGCTGCCGAACAACCTCATCTACACGAGCTACCTCGCGGGCCCCAAGGAACCCCGGTTTGCGACCGTCTGGTACGACGACACAGGCCGCGACCCGTTCAATCCATCAGTCGACAACGGTTGGCTCTGGGACAGCACCCTCGGTGGCCGTGCGTCGATCCTCCGCTACGGGACCGACTCGGTTCTCCACCCGCAGGGTTTCGAGGTGCAGATCGAAGGAGCCGCGTTCGTGCGGCTCGATCCTGGTGAAGACCGGGACCTCCGGTCGAGCGACTTTCGGTTTGGCATCCCGCTCGTCTACGGCATCGGACGATGGCAGGCGAAACTTGCTTACTACCACAACAGCGCCCATCTCGGCGACGAGGCGATGGTGCGCCATCCGAACTATCCGCGGGTGAACTACGTCCGCGACGTGATCGTGCTCGGCAATTCGTACTACGCCTACGACTGGATGCGAATCTACGGCGAGGTGGGATGGTCGTTCTACAACGACGGTGGCTCCGAGCCGTGGGAGTTTCAGTACGGCGTGGAACTGATCCAGGCGAGGGCTACCGGGCCTCACGGCGCGCCGTTCCTTGCGGTCAACGGCATGAGTCGTGAGGAGCTCGACTTCGGTGGCAATGTGTGCGTCCAGACCGGTTGGGCCTGGCGCGGCGACCACAGCGAGAAACTCTTCCGGCTCGGCTTCGAATACCTCTACGGCTCCGATCCGCAGTACGAGTTTCCGTTTGCGATCCAGAACCGTGCCGGCATCGGCATGTGGTATGACTTCTAGCTCCACGCGGCGCGGGCCATCCATTGCCCTGCTTCGCTTGCCGGGCTCCGCCCGGAGCAGGGCGACGCCTCCAGCGTCGCAGCCTCTCTGTTTGCGATAGGCAACATGCTCGCCATCCATGGCCCTGCTTCGCTTGCCGGGCTCCGCCCGGAGCTCAACCCGGCCCTCCGGGCCTTGCGCGTGTCGCTGGGGTAGACTGCGACTTCATGCCGCTGCTTGCCATCGAATCGACCTGTGACGAGACCGCGGCGGCGGTGATCGCTCGCGATCGCACCGTGCTGTCGAGCGTCGTGGCCAGCCAGGAAAAGCTCCACGCCAGATGGCGGGGCGTCGTGCCCGAAGTGGCCTCGCGGGCCCACGTCGAGCGGATCATTCCCGTCATTGATGAGGCGGTCAGCAGTGCCGGCATCGCTCATGCAGACATCGAAGCCGTAGCTGTCGCGGTGATGCCAGGCCTCGTGGGCTCGCTGCTCGTGGGCCTGTCGGCTGCAAAAGGCATCGCCGCGACCCTTCGTGTTCCACTCGTCGGCTACAACCACATCGCGGCCCATCTCTATGCCTGTCGGCTCGCCTATGGACCAGCGATGCCGTACCCCTGCGTGGGCCTCGTCGCGAGCGGTGGCCACACGTCGCTTTTTCTCGTTCACAGCCCGCTCGAACTCGAGCGACTCGGTGGCACGATCGACGATGCAGCGGGAGAAGCCTTTGACAAGGCCGCCGCACTCCTCGGTCTCGGCTATCCGGGCGGTCCTGAGATCGAGCGAGCCGCCATCGGTGGGAATCCACGCGCGCACAAACTGCCGAGACCGCTTCGGTCTGATCATGACCGGCTCGACATGAGCTTCAGTGGGCTCAAGACGGCCCTGCGGTACCTCGTGCGGCCCGTGGGGGCGCCGGCCGACACACCACCACCAGAGGGGCAAGCCCGGGCGGACCTCGCCGCATCCTTTCAACAGGCCGCGGTCGACTCGATCATCGCAAAGGTCGAGCTCGCCGTGGAAAAAACCGGCGTTCGCGCGGTGGCCGTCGGTGGTGGCGTTGCCGCGAACACGGCCCTTCGCGAGGCGCTCGAGTCACTCGGAAAGCGACGCGGCCTCACTGTCATCGTGCCACCAAAATCGCTCTGCACCGACAATGCGGCGATGGGAGCCATTGCGTGGGAACGGCTGGAGCGAGGCGACGACGACGGCCTCGAACTCGACGTGCGGCCCGGCACCGACCGCGCGGCTGCCAACCGTCGGTCGGCGTGAAGTCACGTCCTGCGTGGGCTCGGGGCGGCCCGTGTCATGTCTCCGGACGTTCGCTACGGGCATCCATGCCCTTCGCTCACTCGGGGGAGCCTGGCGCTTCGCCCTCCGGGCTGCGCTGGTCTCCCACGCCGGCTCCATGACACGGGCCACCCCGAGCCGGCGACGCGAGCCCGGAGGTGCGAGCGGCGGCCGGAGGGCCGCCAAGCCGGGAATGGCCATGGATGCCCCGCCGGCCGTTAGAGCCGATCATGCAAACCGTGCGAGTGCGTAAGACTTTTTGCCGGACCGCAGGACGAGCGTGGCAGTGCCGGCAAGGTCGCTCGGGGTGAGCCGATAGGCGGCATCTGTCACGCGGCGATTGTTCACGTACGCGCCCCCTTGTTCGATCGTGCGCCGCGCGGCTCCTTTGCTGGCAGCCAGGCCGGTGGCCGTCAGGGCGTCAA
Organism: uncultured Candidatus Kuenenia sp.; assembly: GCA_964498325.1. Classification (GTDB taxonomy): domain Bacteria; phylum Planctomycetota; class Planctomycetia; order Pirellulales; family UBA1268; genus QWPN01. The sequence continues at coordinate 30,545 of CAZCHF010000005.1, read as the reverse complement.
CCATGGGAAGGCCTTCACCTTCGAGGGCCGAGCGCGGGAACTGACTGCTGGGAACGTCAGCAAAGATTTCAGTGAGCGCGTCGTCGTCGAGGTTCTCGATTTCGGCGCCGAAGAAAATTTCGGTCGCTTGCCGGGCGGCTGCCAGACCTGCTTCGCCGTGGACGAGCCTGGTCAGTTCCATCGCCACTCGCTTTTGGGTCTCGCGGGCAGCGGGGTTCGTGGTGCGAGCCTCGTCGAGGCTGTGGATCTCGTCGAGGGAGAGCTCTGTCAGCCGCAGCAGACAGCGGCCCGCATCGTCGTCGTCGAGGTTGATCCAGTATTGATAGAAGCGGTAGGGGCTCGTACGCCGTGGATCGAGCCATACGGCACCCGATGCGGTCTTGCCCATTTTCGTGCCATCCGCCTTGGTGAGCAGCGGACAGGTGATGCCGTGCAGGTCCCGGCTGCGGAGCCGACGGCCGAGTTCGATGCCGGCGGTGATGTTGCCCCACTGATCGCTGCCGCCGATCTGGACGCGGCAGTCGAGGGCATCGGAGAGATGCACGAAGTCCCAGGCCTGAAGGAGCATGTAGCTGAATTCGGTGTACGAGAGGCCGCCGTCGCGATCGAGGCGGCTCTTCACCGAGTCTTTGCCGAGCATCTGTGAGAGCGGCACGTGCTTGCCGACGTCCCGGAGAAACTCGAGGTAACCGACGCCCCGCATCCAATCGGCGTTGTTGACGACGTGGACGGTCGCTGCGAGTGGTCCCGACGGGCTCGGTGCCGCAAGGACCGCGTGGATCTGTTTGCCAACGGCGGCAATGTTGGCGTCGAGCTCGTCGGGCGACAGGAGGTTACGTTCTTCGCTGCGGCCGCTCGGATCGCCGATCATGCCGGTGGCTCCGCCGAGGAGGGCGACCGGTTCATGCCCAGCCGCAGCCACACGGCGGAGCAGCACGAGGGCCACGAGGTGCCCCACATGGAGGCTATCGGCCGTCGGGTCAAAACCCGCGTAGATGCGACGGCGCGGGGTCGCGAGCCATTCCCGGAGCGCGCCAGCATCGGTGGATTGATGGACGAGACCTCGCGCCTCGAAGTTGGAAAGCAGGTCTGTCGCCACGGTCATCTCCAGAGGTCATCGCCCGCAAACGGGTGGGCGGGGCCACCGAGCTTCGGTTTCGGCAAAGCCTTCATGGCCTGTTCGGCGAGCCGAAGATCATCACGGGTCGTGATCTTGAGATTGATCGGCGAACCGGGAACAACGGTCACCGCGTGACCGATCGCCTCCACCAGGCCCGCCTCGTCCGTGGCAGGCTTGCCCGCAGCAGCCGCAAATGCCTTCTCGAGCAGGGGGCGTGAAAAAACCTGAGGTGTTTGCGCCTCCCACAGGCCCGTGCGGTCCACCGTCTCGGTGATGACATGGTCCGGGCCCACGCGCTTGAGCGTACTCACGACCGGGGTGGCAAGAATCGCTGCTCCCGTCTTGACGCCTTCGGCAAAAACACGATCGATCCACTCGATCGCCAGGCAGGGCCTGGCCGCATCGTGGATGGCGACGTGATCGATCTCGGGCCCGAGCTTCTCGAGGCCGGCTTTCACCGAGTCGGCCCGTTCCGCTCCCCCCTCTGCCAGGGAGATACCCATGAACGCGAGGTTCGCACCGAACTTTTCGAGGAAGGCCTCGCGATCTTCGGGAGCCACGACGATGACGACCTGCTTGACGTCGTCGCGGTCCGTGAACTTTTCGGCGGCATGCAACCACACGGGGCGACCGCCCAGTGGCGCAAACGGCTTTTTGTAGTTCGTGTCTTGAAAGCGGCTGCTCCGGCCAGCCGCGACAAGAATCACACCAAACCTCGCCATGACGTCAGCGTCTCGCCGTCACGAGTCGTTCGGCAATGGCACGGTCCATCGCGAGGCGGAGGACTGCCTTGATGACGGGGCGGTCATGGATCCACGCAGCAAACTCTTCGCCATGGGCGATGTAGCCGTCCCGTAGCCAGGCGGGGGCTTCCGTCAAAAGCCACGATCGGAAGACCACCCATCGCGGGTTGGTGTCACCATAAACTTCGCGGGCAACCCAGCAGACCCTTCCAGCCGCACCGCCGGCTGCCTGGGCGCCACCCGCTCCGGCGCCACCAGCACCACCCCCCGCAGCGCCGCCGGCAGCGATACCACCAGCACCACCTCCCGCAGCACCGCCGGCACCACCTGCAGCCACGCCTCCCGCTCCTTGGAAGCCACTGCCACCTGCGGACTGGCCCGTGATGTTTGCCGCCTGACCAGTTGCGAAGTTGAAGGTCGTCACCTGGCCAACGCCGGAGAACAACGGCACCGCCGTAATTCGGACATAGCGTCGATCAGCAGAGACGACTGCTCGGGCATAGAGATTGACGCCTTCAGGCAGGGTCGAGATGACCGGTTGGTATCCGACCGCACCCCGGGGATTCACGAACGGAAAACCCGGCTGAGGCGGAACCGAGGGACTTCCGCCGCGACTTTTTCCAATCGACTCATACGCGAGCGGGTCCGTGATTGCGGCGAGCTGCTGGGCCAGAAGGGAACGGCCCAACGTTCGCTGGGCAGCGACATCTTGAGCGATCTGGGCGTCGTGCAACGGCTCCCGTCGCCGTCCTTCCGGCACCAGAATCTCCAGCAGGTGGTCTTTGGCACCGAGCGCGACCTGCCGTCGCAAAACGTGTTCAGACTTCGTGCCTCGGTGCGTCGTCACCTCAACTGTCACCTTGTCTGCGGCGACGTTGCCCCACGCGCGGCGCACGAGCACCTGGTACTTACCCGGGAATGCCTGGGAGACCACATACCGTTCGCGGTGGGTAGTGCCATCGCCCCCTGCCTCACCATCGGCAAAAAGCATGCCCCCTGACGCAGATCGGCTCGTGGATGCCGAGCAGAGTCCTCCCGTCGGCTCCAAGACCGCGATGTCGACATCCGCATCGCCGGTCCATGCCACATCCACGACGAGATCGCGTACCAAGGCTTGGTCGACGGCGACTTGGAACGCCTCCGCATCGGCTTTGCGGCCCTCCTCCTGGAGTCGCTTGATCGTTGCTCGAGCCAGGCGGCCGGCACGCGTGGCCACCTCCTGCTGGCTTGCCGGCCAATCGTGGGCAAGGACACCCGGGCAGGCCCAACGAAGGGTCGCCGTGTCGTCTGCCTTTGCCCCGAGCGTCATCGCGAGGGCGAATGCCTCGCGGTTCGTCGGATCGGCGCGGGTGATGCGACGGCAGACCTTCACGGCTTGGGATTCCGAGCCGTACCGGGCAAGGTAATACGCAAGCTGCATGAGCTCAGCGGGGCTGGTGGCGAAGTCGGCAGCCGACAAAAGCGCCCGCTCCACTTCAGATCGCGGCGCCTCCGAAGCCTCGAGTGCGATGGCCAGTGATTCATACATCCAAGGCTCACCATGACCGGATGCAATCGCGGCCGAGAGCAGGTCCGCCGCCCGCCGAAAATCTTTGTCTTCGCCAAGCTGGGCGGCCGAGACACGAAGCTGCTCGAGCCGCTTCGCCATGGCCCGCGTATCGGCCTCAGAAGCCACGTCCGCTCCGCGCTCGGGCGCGAGGTAGGCGGCCACGGCACTACGGAGGTCAGCAGACTCCAGGACGTCTGCCGGAAGACCTACGCGACGGCCGCCGCTGGAGGCGGTCGGCGATGGCTCAGGCTCGATCGTCGCCGCAGTCGGAATCACCGCCGTAAGGGATCGATCGGCAAGCCGCGCTCGTGCGCCGGTGACCTGCATTGCAGCCGCCGATGTCGACGCCGGACGGCCCGACAACACGAGATCCATGGCGACGCGAACGAGGCGCTTGGCCGTCGGCCTCGGACGGAGCCATTCGGCAAAGGTCTCACCGTGAAGGGCGTAGAGATTGAACAGCCACTCCGGGGCTTCCGTGGTGAGCCATGCTCGGAAGTGCATCCAACGGGGATCGTGCACGCCATACACCTCGCGGGCAACCCAGCAGAAACCGCCGCCGCCCATACCGCCCATGCCGCCCATGCCGCCCATGCCCATGCCACCGGCGGCACCGCCCATGCCACCCCCCATGTTCTGACCGCTATTGATCGAGTTGGCGCCACCGAGGCCGCCACCCGTTTGAAACGGATTGAGGCCGGACCCCGGGTCGACAGGGAGGACGAGGTCGGCGACCGGATAGACTTTCACCACCAGGTTTTCATCAGCCTTTACTTTTGTGGTGATGAGGAGCACTTCGTCTTTCACGATGTAGGCCAGGTCGATCCCGTTGAGAAGCCGGCGCAGCGCGGCGCGAAGGCTGATGCCGGAGGCGTTCTGCGTCACCGGTGTGTCGAGATCGAGGCCTGCGTCTTCCAACGCCCGCGCGTCAATCTCGACCGGGATACGAAACTCGTCTGAGATCGCCCGCTGAACGTCGCGCAGTGGAGATTCATTGAACTCCCATCGCTGGACCGGCTTCTCCAGGGCGTCGTAGATGTCCTTTTCTTTGCTGCCTGGATTGGCCAGGTCGACCGACTTGTACTTCTCCCGCAGCTCGGTGATGTCTCTCCAGCGTTGGGCGCTCGGATAAATGATGGGAGGCTCGTCCGCGAACGGAATGCCAGCCGCATCGACAAGGTGCAGTTGGTCCATGAACCCTCGGCTTTGATCGCGAGCGGTTCGATAATTCTGGGAGTCGTGGGCCAGCATCCGAGCAACGATGGGGGCCGTACGACCAATCAGTCGAGCTGTCGTCGGAATCGGTGCGTTTGCGTAGAGCGGCGGTGCTTCACGAGCGATTTCTTCGCCGGCCACGCGCTCCGCCTCTCCGAAAGCGCGAGTCGGAGCCTCCATGCCAATGACCGCTTCGTCGCCAATGACAGCCGGATAGCTTTCGGCCTGGGCGTACCCGATCCGAATGCCCTCTTCGACGAGCGCATTATATTTTTCGGTCAACTGGCGAATTTTCTCCTCGCGTCGCTGCAGGTCGCTCGTGAGCTTCATTCGCTCCCGTCCGATCGCAGCCCGCCGCTCGTTCGCAAGGTCCCGCTCGGTTTTCTCACGGGCCCGCACGACCGCCTCGCGCACCCGCATCTCGACTTCGGCAAGCAGCTTGCCTCGGCCGGCTGGATCCAGGTCAGTCGACTTTTGGATCTCGAGTTGGAGGGCTTTGAGGTCATCGCGGGCTTGATCGGGATCAGTCGTCAGAAGGCCGCGGGCCGCGCGGATGCGAACGGCGGCGTCCTGGGTAAGCACTTGGGCGCGAACCCGTCGTTGGCGGTCGATTTCGAGGAGCTCGTCATCGTGGCCCGGGGGAAGGGGCTGGGGCAGGTCACCAGCCTCGGCACCAGGCTGCCGCATCGAGGCCTCGCGAACGGCGACCGCCTCCTGGTTGCTCGGGTCTCTGCGCAGCGAGGCCTCTGCCAACCGGGCTGCCGAGCCGTGGGCGCCGGAGGCCTGGGCCTGAGCGGCAAGTGCGGCCAGCGACGCGGCCTCACCGCGGATGAAGCCCTTGGCAATCGAAAGTCCTTCACGACCCACAACGGGCAGGAAGAGTCCGTCCGAGCCCCCGGCATTCCGGGCCAGTTCGGAGAGATATGCATTGTCAGCGTGTGGCGCAGTCGCTGGAATGGAGAGCGTTATTCCCTGGCCACCGATCGCAAGTTCGAGCTTGGCAGCGTCGAGCGTGCCTTCCAGGAGAACCACGGAGTCACGGTCCACTCGCAGCGGCGGAAACCGAGCGGGCAGCATGCGCAGCGCGCCATTGCCACCTTGGTTTTCCAGCGCCACTTCGGTGGGCCAGACCACCGGTCCGACTGCCGCTGCCCCGAGTTTCCTGGCGGCCGCTTGGATGTCATCGTCGTGGTGCGGAATCACTGCCATGCCCCCCGAGGTGGCGGCGAGCGAGGCGAGGCACTGCCAATTCACCTGGGGACCGATGCCGATGGCCGACACGGCTACATGACTTGATCGCAGCATGTCGACAGCCCGGGCAAACTCGTCTGGGTCGACGCCTCCGAGACCAGGGCCATTGCCGACATAGACGACGGCCTTCGGGCCCTTGCCCTCGAACCGGGCCATCGCATCTTCGAGAGCGGCAACAATGTCGGTGGTGCCGAGAGGCGTGCGTGCATCCAGTTTGCGGACTGCGTCGCGAATGGCGTCCGAATTCGCTGCATGGAAGCCGTCGCAGAGCTGCACGGAGGTGACGTCGACGGCGGCAATCGCGAAACGGTCGTCAGGTCGCGCTGTCGCAATGACGCCTGCGACGGCATCGAGCGTCTTCTGACGATGAGTGCCGGTTTGCGTGGCGGAGGTGTCGACAAGGACGACGACTTCGGTCGCGGGCGAAGGGGCCGCTGCTTGTGCACGAATGCCCACTGCCGTGACCGCGGGTTGATCGCCTGTTGCGGGTGACGCGAGCGAGAACGTCACGCTGGCGCGAGGGTCAGCGGCAACTGCGGGGAGGCAGAGCGCTGCCGCAACGAAGCCTGCGATCAGGGTCTGCGGCAAGGGGCGAGCGAGGCGCATCGTGAACACTCCAAAAGGGGCAAGCCGGGAAAGCCCGATCCATTGCTCTCAAGCATATTTGGAGACCATCGAACCCGCCAACGCCGATCTGACGGGTTTTCAGCAAAAATCGAAGTGCCTCGCGACCACGCCTGGCCGTATGTCAGGTTGGCGAACTGAGCTTTTTGGGGTGGCGCCAGCCGGACGCCTTCGGAATAATCGAGGTCTCACCCCAGGTGTTGTCGAGGGCAAACTGCATGAGGATCGTGCCGAAGTCCGAGGTTCAGGTTTCGTGGTGGGCACTCATCGTCGTGGCCGTCTGTGGGCTGCTCAGGGGGGGCGTTCGGGCGGAAACGCCACTGGGCGAACGGGCGTTCTCACCCGATGAGCAGGTGAACATTGCCGTCTACGAAGGGGTGAACAGAAGTGTCGTCAACATCAACACCAAGGCGACAGTCGCAGCCGGGCTGTTCCTCTTGGAGGTGCCTTCAGAGGGAGCCGGTTCGGGGATCGTGCTCGATCGCCTCGGCCACATCCTCACAAATTTTCACGTGATCGAAGGTGCGCAGGAGATTCAGGTGATGCTCCACGAAGGCTCCTCGCACGCCGCTCGGGTCGTGGGAATTGACCCGGCGACCGATGTGGCCGTGTTGAAGATCGACGCGCCACCGGCTGGGCTTCAGCCGGTCGCCTTTGGCACGTCTCACGACCTCCGGGTCGGCCAGCGGGTTTTTGCCATCGGCAATCCATTCGGCCTGGAGCGGACCCTCACGACCGGAATCATTTCGAGCCTGAATCGGTCGCTGCCGACGAAGACCGGGCGGACCATCAAGGCGATCATTCAGACCGACGCGGCCATCAATCCTGGCAATTCCGGCGGCCCCCTTTTGGATAGCGGTGGCCGGTTGATCGGGATGACCACGGCCATTGCGAGCCGTACGGGGCAGAGTGCGGGGGTGGGGTTTGCCATCCCCGTAGGAACCCTGCGAAGGGTGGTGCCGCAACTCATCGAGAAGGGGCGAGTGATTCGCCCGGATGCCGGCATCAGCCGAGTATTTCAGTCGGAGGCCGGCCTGCTGGTGGCTGCCCTGGTGCCGAACGGTCCGGCGGAAAAGGCAGGACTCCGGGGCTTTCGGGTTGTACGGGAACGGCGGCGTCAGGGGCCGTTTGTGGCCGAATTCGAGCGCGTGGACCGGACAGGGGCGGATGTCATCATCGCCGTGGCCGGAGTGCCGGTGAAAACCGCGGATGATTTTCTTTCGGCCGTGGAATCCAGGAATCCCGGAGATCGAGTCTTGATCAAGGTCCGGCGGGAAGGGTTCGAGCTGGATATTCCGGTTGTGCTCGCGGCGGAAGCGGAACCAGCGGGGCGGTGAGAATTACTTTTCGGGCGTGCGAACCGCCGACCGAGTATCTTCGTACTTCCTGGAGTCTCGCTGGCCATCCTCGCGGAAAGGCCGGCCAGCCGCTGGTCCCCTGCAAAATTTTGTGGGGCTCTTGACCACGATCAGCGTGCTGCTACTCTAGGGGGCTCGCCTGAACGGTTTTCGAACCTGTTCGGGCGGCTTGATCTTTGACAATT
>CAZCHF010000005.1:0-20000 GCA_964498325.1 uncultured Candidatus Kuenenia sp. | reverse complement strand
CCTGTCGCTTCGACTTCCATGGGCCATCAAGCGGTATCGCCTGACGAATCGCCGGGTCGCCATCGAAGTCGGCATCAATCCTCGCGTGGTGCAGTACGTCGCACTCGACAACTTTGACGCGATCGACGTCGACGTGAGCCCTGGTCAGGAGTGGTTTGCGGCAGGTGACCTCATCTTTCGCCGTGGCCAGATCGAAACGCTGCGGCTTCCAGGCGTGAGCCGACCGGAGAGTTTCCGCCGGGCTTGCCTGAATGCTCACCTGGCGTACGTGAGTGTTGCCAAGGTGCAACCCGAACCGGTCGCCGTGTCGTAGGACCGTGACTCGACCGCAGATGAGTCCCCCACCGTAACCCCGTCATTCCGTGACTGGGCCTCCTTCCCCTACGGTAGCCGCGTGGAGCGAGCCCCGTATCGGAGAAACCCGGCTGCGTGTGTTGCCTCAAACCTCACGTCCGCTCGGAACGGGCCCACGGGCGGCGATCGCGTCGGCAATGGCCCGGCGGGCGTCGTCGTCGAGGTCGCTGGCGAGAGCCCGGGCGTTCTCCGCAACCTGCTCCCGGCTCGTGGCCCCGAAGAGCACGCTTGTGATCCCGGGTTGCTCGGCCGTCCAGGCGAGCACGACATCGCCCACGGCGACGCCGAGGCGAGTCGCGATGGGGCGCAAGGCATCGACAAAATCGAGGCTCTTCGCGAACTCGGCCCCTTGGAACACCGGATATTTGTGGCGGCTGTCGGTCGTCGGAAAGACCTGGCCCCGATGCATCTTCCCGGCCAGAAGGCCCCTCATGAGCGGCCAGTAGACCACCATCGCCACGCCGTGGGCGATGCACCATGGGAGGGTCTCTCGCTCGATGTCCCGTTGGAGCATGTTGAAGTGGAACTGACAGGCTGAAAGGGGGCACGTCACGGCGAAGCGTTTGATGAGGTCGAGCTTCGCATTCGAGAGACCGATCGCGCGAGCCTTTCCGGCGTCCATGAGACGACGAAGTTCGCCGGCTGACTCCTCGATCGGCACCGTCGGATCCGGGCAATGGAGATAGAGAAGATCGACATGGTCGGTGCCGAGGCGCTCGAGACTTTCGTCGACTTCCGCACGCAACCGCTCGGGACGGCCGTCGACCACCTGCGTCCTGGGAGGATTTCTGGTCGCGTCGGCTTCCCAATGAATGCCGCACTTGCTGGCGATGACCACCGAGTCACGTGCGGTGGAGCCAATCGTCGCCAGGGCCTCGCGGATCGCCCGCTCACTTTCTCCAGCTTGGCCGTAGCAGTAGGCCGTATCGAGGTGGGTGATGCCCGCATCGACCGCGGCCCGCACCGTGGCCACGGCGGCCTCATGGGTCAAGCCCGCGCGGGTCATGCCGGAGAGTGGCCAGCAGCCGAGTCCAAGGGGGCCGACGAAGACTCCAGATGATCCGAGTTGCCGGGGGGCGGAGTTCATGGCGACCGTGATTCGTTGCGAGCAGGAAATCGGCCGGTGGCGAGGAAGCCGGCCACGAGGTCGGCGGTGTCGTTGCGCAGCACGAGGCCCGTATGCCAGGTCGGGAGCACGATGTGCTCGTGCGGTGCTTCCGGGTGGGTGCTCTCCTCGGAGACGAGGGCATCGTATTTGGCAGCGATCGCCCCGATCTCGACGCCGGTGGGAACGGGAAGCCGGTTCACGAGGCTGTCCGACTCCGTCGTGAGCTCGGCGACGGGCTTGAGGAAACGGCCGAACACGCCGGCCATCCGTGTGGCCACGAACGATCCGCGGCTGGGCGAGCCGAGCATGACGAGCCGGCCGAGTTTCTCCGGGCGGTAGCGGTCGAGGGCGGCCTGGCCAATGATGCCCCCCATGCTGTGGCCCACGAGATGGATCCGCTCGAGCAGGGGGTCGGCGTCGAGAGACTCCAGTTCCTTGGCAAACCGGTCAGCATGCACGAGGAGGGAGCATCGATGATTCCAATAGCCCCACACCCTCGTGCGATAGCCTCGCTGACGGAGACGCCGTGCGAGCAACCACATGACGCTGTTGTTGGCGAGGAAGCCGTGAACGAGGGCGACGCACTCGCGGGGGCTCTCGGCCGATGCGTTCATGTCAATGCCGATGGGCGTCCGGTTGGAGCGGGGCGCTGCGGTGCCGGGCAGCAGTCGAGCGGACACACATCGTGGCTCGCCGGAAGAGAACCGATCGCCACGCGGTCAGGTAACGCCCAGGCCCGTTCGGCGATGAGGTCGCGGATCATGTCGACGAATTCCGGAGCGGTGCCGACGGTCGCGGCTCGCTCCATCCTGACACCCAGATCGCGGCACAGGTCGGCGGCCTCGGTGTCGAGATCGTACAGCACTTCCATGTGGTCGGAGATGAAGCCAATCGGTGCAATCACCAAACTCCGGATGCCGTTGGCATGCTGCGATCGGATTTCGTCGCCGATGTCTGGTTCGAGCCAGGGCTGGCTCGGCGGCCCGCTTCGGCTCTGGTACACGAGCTTCCAATTCGTGACGCCGGCCTCCTCGGCCACGAGCCGGCACGATTCCTGGAGTTGCGGCACGTACTTCGACGTCTCGGCCATCGACATCGGGATGCTGTGGGCTGTGAAGAGCACCGGGGCGGTGCCACGGGCCTCGGGGGGAATTTTCTCGAGGGCGGCTCGGACGTGGCGTGCCATCGGGGTCACGAAGCCCGGGTGATTGAAGAAGACACGGATCTTGTCGACGACCAGTGCCTGGGTTCCGAGCGGCTCGCAGGCTGCGGCGATGTTTTCGCGATACTGGCGACAACCCGAGTAGCAACTGAACCCCGACGTGACGAAGGCGATGGCGCGTTTGACGCCGGCATCGGCCATCTCACGGAGCGTGTTCGTGAGCAGCGGGTGCCAATTGCGATTGCCCCAATAGATCGGGAGGTGGGGGCCGCGACGGTCGAGCTCATTTTGCAGGGCTGCAATCAACGCCCGATTTTGCTCGTTGATCGGACTTTTGCCGCCAAAGTGCTGGTAGTGTTCGGCGACCTCGAGCATCCGCTCACGCGGCACGTTGCGACCGCGGAGAACATTTTCAAGGAACGGAATGACGTCGTCCGGACCATCGGGCCCACCGAACGACACGAACAAGATGGCGTCGTACGCAGCCGGGCGAACAAGGTCGTTAGCCATTCAACGCCGTTCCTCGAGTCAACTATCAAAACCTCGCATGCATCGCACGATGCGATGCATGTCGCCCCTGGGAACCCTTGGCGTTCCCTGCGGGCGACGGAGCCTCCGAAGGCCATGGATGGCTTCGGAGGCGGGACATACAGATGCGATGCATGTCGCCCCTGGGAACCCTTGGCGTTTCCTGCGGGCGACGGAGCCTCCGAAGGCCATGGATGGCTTCGGAGGCGGGACATTATGACCCCACGGGGATTCGAACCCCGGTTACCGCCGTGAAAGGGCGATGTCCTAGGCCTCTAGACGATGGGGCCGCGATGCGAGGTGCCGAAGCACTTGGCAATCACGCACGTATGATACCGAGAATTCGAGAAGCGGCGATGGCTGACAATCATTCCGCAGCCGGAGCCGCTTCTCCACTCGTGGCCTGCGACGGCGCGGAGACCGCCGGCACATCGACCGGTTCACCGTGGACGATCGCCTCGAACACTTCGCGGCGATGCACGGGAACCTCTTTCGGAGCCTCGACACCCAGCCGCACTTTGTCGCCACGGATCTCGACCACCACGATGGTGATGTCGTTGTTGATGACGATACTCTCGTCTTTTTTCCGCGACAGAACGAGCATGGGCCGATCCTTGGCTGGCCACTTCGAAACACGGTTTCAGAAAACTCTTCGGAAACCCCTTGAAATGTAGATTTTCCCTAGGCAACGTCAAGCAAATTCCGGGCCTTTTCGTGGCCCCAGGGGGCTTCGTGCCGGTTTTTTGCGGGATTTCGAGGGTTTTCCGAAGCTGCCGGTCGAGGTCGGTACTCGGACATTTTCCACGCTTGCAGGCAGCCGCAGCAGTGAGTGCGGGGGCTAGATGTGAATGCAGCGGCGGGAATTCACACCGGGTTGTTGGCTGGAAACCCCTCTCTATACTGGCGTCGAGTACCGTCACCGTGGTTGCATCTGGAGGCTGTCGTGAAGGAGTGGTTCCGCAATCTGTTCCTCGCCGTGAAAACGGTCGTGGACGGCATGCTGGTGACCTTCCGCGTATTCGGCAGCACGTACGACCAGAGTCGTCGAACCTTCACCGAGCATTTTGAATACCCAGAGTTGCCGGCTCCGGTGGCAGCTCGGTACCGCGGTTTTCATCGCTATGACCTGACGACCTGCATCGCCTGTGACCAGTGCTCGAAGGCGTGCCCGGTCGACTGCATCTACATCGGCAAGGAGCGGGTCGAGAACGGCAAGGGCTTCCGCGTAAGCGGTTTCACGATCGACTACTCAAAGTGCATGTTTTGTGCACTGTGCGTGGAACCGTGTCCCGTCGACTGCATCTTCATGGGATCGACGCTCGATCTTTCCTGCTACAGCCGTGACGGCACCATCGTCGACTTCGCTCGGCTTCCGGTTGATGTGGCGTGGGGCCGGGCGACGATCAATCCCACCGCGGTGGCCGCTTCGAAGGTGATCGTCGAGCCCGTCCACGGCGGCCCGAATCAGTGACCTGCGGCAGCGACCAACCTTCATGAACCTCACCGATCCCGTCGTCATCGCCGGCTTCGTCGCGCTCTTCGTGGCAATCGGCGGCGGTTTTCTCGCCGTCAACCTCCTCGTCGGTTGGCTCGTCCGGCCGCGGGAGCCGAATGTCGAGAAGCTCGAGGTCTACGAGTGTGGGGAGCCGACGATTGGCTCGAGCTTCGTGCAGTTCGACCTCCGGTTCTACGTGGTGGCGTTGCTCTTCATCATTTTCGATGTCGAGGTCGCGCTCTTCTTTCCTTGGGCCACGGTCTTCGGCAAGGCAACCCAATTGACAGACCCAGCCTTCGCGTCGGCCACCGCTGACGGCGAGCTTTCACCGGCCGCGTACGGGGTGATGCGGGAGTTGGGCATCAAGCAGCCGACGGCCCCTCTGCCAGACACGCTTCGAGAGTCCATGGAAGACAAGATCATCCAGGGCCGGTCGCGGGCGGAGCTGGCCGGTCGTGGTCAGATTCCGGTCGCCCAAGCGATGGCAGAATGGTCGATCGCGGATGCCGGAGCAAAGCTCGCGCGGACGGCGCTTGCCGATATGGTCGTGTTTTATGCTGTGCTGCTTATTGGCTTTGCCTACGTGTGGTATCGGGGTGATCTCGATTGGGTGCGTGCCGTCGCATCTCAGCGCGCACCGCCGGGCTCACGCCTCACCTGATCCCTTTTCCAGAGTTGCTTCCGATGCGCGGACCCTCCTTTCTTGACCAGCTTCGCGACGCAGTTCCCGAAGCCGTCAGTGGCCAAAACCTCGAAGCCCTTGATCCCTGGATCGAAGTTGCTCCGTCGCGCATTGCCGATGTTTGCCGGTGGCTTGCCAAGGCCAGCCCCGTTCGCTTCGACTCGCTCCAGTGCATCACGGCAGTCGATTGGCTCGAAACCGACCCCAAGAAGGCGGCCAAAGTCTCCTGGCAGCCGCGGCTCGAGCTTGTTTACCACCTCTGGAGCACGTCATCGAAGGTGAGCCTCGTGCTCAAGTGCACGCTGCCGCGCTGGAAGAACGACGTGCCCGGCGAACTCCCGGAAGTGCCGAGCGTCACGAGCGTGTGGCGAGGCGCCGACTGGCATGAGCGCGAGGTCTACGACCTGTCGGGCGTGTGGTTCACCGGCCATCCAGACATGCGGCGAATTCTCTGCCCGGAAGACTGGGAAGGTTACCCGCTCCGAAAAGACTACGAGCAGCCGCTCGAATACCACGGCATCAGAGGACGGTAGTTTCACGCATGAAAAGCCATCCTGGCCTTTTCCTGCTTGGGCGATCAAAGGGAACGCCAAGGGTTCCTTCGATCGCCGGCATCGCATCCTGCGATGCCCCAGTTAAGAACCCTGGCCATCGCGAGGAACTGTAAATCATGGCGAGTGTGGTTGACGACGATCCTCGGATCATTGAGTTCGACGTTCGCACCGACGAGATGCTCGTCAACATGGGGCCGCAGCACCCGTCCACACACGGCGTGCTCAGGCTTGTCTTGCGCACCGATGGCGAAATCGTCTCCGAGGTCGAGCCTCACATCGGCTACCTCCATCGCTGTGCCGAGAAGATCGGCGAGAACATCACCCATCGGCAGTGGATTCCCTACACCGACCGGATGGACTATCTGGCGGCGATGAACATGAATCTCGGCTGGGCCCTCACCGTCGAGAAACTCATGAAGTATGAGGTGACGGAAAAGGCTCGACATCTTCGCGTGATCATCGCTGAGATGAACCGGATCGCGAGCCACTTGGTCGGCATGGGGGCCTATGGCCTCGACCTCGGGAGTTTCAGTCCTTTCCTCTATGCCTTCCGCGAGCGGGAAAAGATCCTCGACCTCTTTGAGGAAGCCTGTGGTGCTCGGCTGACCTACAGCTACATCACGGTGGGCGGGCTCACGGCCGATCTGCCGCCGGGATGGCTGGCCAAGTGCGAGGCGTTCCTCGATCAGTTCGAGCCGATCATCAAGGAGTACCACACGCTCCTCACCACCAACGCCATCTTCGTGAAGCGGACCGCCGGGATCGGCGTGATGTCGCGTGACATGGCCATTGAGTACGGCTGTTCGGGACCGGTGCTCCGCGGCAGCGGCGTGGACCAAGACATGCGCCGCGACGGCGAGGCCATCTACACGGCGATGTACGACGGCTATGCCTTCGAAGTGGCCGTCATGAAGAACGGCCACTATCCGCGCGACCATCAGTATCCCGCCGTCCCGGCCGATGCCGTCCTCGGTGACTGCTGGCACCGGTTCTTTGTACGGATGCTGGAGGTCGTGCAGTCAATGGACTTGGTTCGCCAGGCGATTGATCGCTATTCAGCCGCAAAGGGCACCGTGGGCGAGCCGCTCAAGCTGACGGAGAAAATGCCGGCGGGCGATGCCTATCTCGAAACCGAGGCCCCGAAGGGGCAAATGGGCTTTTATGTGGTGAGTGATGGCTCGGCGATCCCGTGGCGAGTACGGGCGCGCTCGAGCTCGTTCTCGAATCTGGCCGTGACAGCCGATCTGTGTCGCGGCTGTCTGATCGCCGACGTACCCGCGATCGTAGGGTCGCTCGATATCGTGATGGGGGAGATCGACAGGTAGCGGTATTTGCTCCCTGGCGGAACGTCTTCTCGCACAACCCGGCTCGGGGTCGCCCGCGTCATCTCGCGGGACGTTTGCGACGGGCATCGTGCCCGTCGCGGCACTCGGAGAAACCCTCGCTTCGCCCTCCAGGCTTCGCTCGGTTTTCTACGCCCGCTCGATGACACAGGCGACCCCGAGCCTCGATCGTTCCAAGGAGCCCAGTTACTCCACGCCCCGGCTTTCATCGGGTTTCCATTCGTGATCGCGAGCCACCCACGTTGACGCGTCGCTTCCGCGGTTTTCAGGGCGGGTACTTGTGGAATGGCCCCAGAGAGGGCAAACTTCGTGCGATTTTTCACGAAGTGCGTTCCGGCTCGGGAAATGTACCGATTCGGGGCGCCGTTTCGGCACCTTAGGTGCGGTCGATGGTTGAATTCCTCACGAGCACGGTCGGGTTTCCAGGCTGGCTAGCCTGGACGGTGGCGGCCCTTGTTTCGGCCATTTTGATCCTGAACGTGATTGCCGGCGGCGCCCTCGTGTTCATCTGGGCCGAGCGAAAGGTGGCCGCCCGTATCCAAGATCGCCTCGGGCCCACGCGCACGGGCGGTCGCTTCGGTTGGCTCCAGTCACTCGCCGACGGCATCAAGTTGCTCGCGAAGGAAGACCTCATGCCGGACGGGGCCGATGGGCTCCTGTTCAGGCTGGCGCCCTACGTCAGTTTTTGTGCGTCGTTTTGTGCGTTCATCGCCCTGCCCTTTGCGTTTGATGTCGTGGGTCAGCGGCTGAATGTCGCCGTCTTCTTCGTCGTGGCCGTGCTTGGTCTCGAGGTTTTTGGGGTGATTCTCGCGGGCTACGCGTCGGCGTCGAAATGGTCGCTGTTCGGGGCGATGCGTGAGGCGGCCCAGGTCGTCAGCTACGAGGTGCCTCTGGGCATGTGTGTCGTCGTTCCCGTCATGCTGGCCGGCAGCATGGACATGGTGACGATCGCCGAATCGCAGGCTGGCTGGTTCTGGAACTGGTTTTTGTTCCACGACCCGTTCACCTTCGTCGTGTTTTGGGTCTACGTGACCTGTGCCGTTGCGAGCGTCAATCGCGCGCCGTTCGACTTGGCCGAAGCTGAAAGCGAACTCGTGGCTGGTTTCCACACGGAGTACTCCGGTCTCCGTTGGAGTTTCTTCTTCATGGCCGAATACGGTTCGATGTTTCTCGTGAGCGCGATGGCTGCGGTTCTGTTCATGGGGGGCTGGAACGGCCCGATCCCCGTGGCGACGCTGCTTGGCCTTTCCGATGGAACGGGTGACACCGCCCCGTACCTCGTGCGTCTCATCGGTCTGGCCAATCTCATGGGCAAGGCCACCCTTGGTGTACTCGTGATGATGTGGATTCGCTGGACGCTGCCGCGGCTCCGCATCGACCAGGTGATGACGACCTGTCTCAAGTACTGCACGCCGATCGCCGCATTCATGTTTGCGGGCGTCATGCTCTGGCAGGTGTTTTTGCCCGGCGGCTTGATGCCCGGGGTGCGGCGGCCGACCGGGGAGATTCGCGAAGGCTGGCTCGAGGGCCCTGGCGGTCGCCCGGCCGTGCGTAAGGAGTCGGTGACTGAAGGAGCCAAAGAAGTAGCGAAGGTGATGCCATGATTCCGTGTGCCGCCGCTCTCGCTCCGATGTTTGCCTTCGCCCCGCTGGTGGCTGCGATCAACTGGCACTCGTTTTTCTTTCTCGTCTTTGCGGTAATCGCCTGCGTGTTTGCCGTTGCGGTGGTGGCGGCCGACAACATCGTGCGGATGGCGCTGTATCTCGTGTTCTCGCTGGGCTCCGTCGCCGGGCTTTTCTTTCTGGCCGGCGCCGAGTTCGTCGGTGCTATGCAACTCATGATCTACGTCGGCGGCACCCTCGTGCTGCTCGTGTTCGGCGTCATGCTCACGGCCCAGACGCCGTTCGTGACGATCAAATCGAGCGGTGGCGATCGAGTGCTCGCAGGGTTTGCCGCGGTGGCGCTTTTGGGCACACTTCTGATGGCCGCGACCGCCGTCCCTTCGTGGCGGCAGCCAGCGAGAGGTGTCGTGCCAGAGCCGACCGCGACTCCGCTGGGGATGGCGCTTGTGGGCGTACGCGTCGATCAGGCTGCGGACGGGCCAAGGCAGAGCGGGTATCTCCTGCCGTTTGAAATCGTGTCGGTTCATCTTCTCGTTGTCCTCGTCGGTGCCGCGTATCTCGCCCGGGCCAAGCGTCGCAAGGCACCGCGGGCGATCGAGGTGGCGGCATCGGTCGAGCCGCCGGCGTCAGTGGCCTCGCATGCCGCATACGGTCGAGGTGAACGGTCCGGCTCCGTCCTCACGGGAGGCTCCGTATGACGTCGCTTGCCGCCATCCCGCCTCTCTTCGGCTTCCTGATCACCGAGCCCGTGAGTGTGGCCCATTACCTCGTCGTGGGTGCGATCATGTTCACGGCGGGTGTCGTGTGCATGGCCATCAAACGAAACGCACTCGGGGTGCTCATGGGAATCGAGCTGGTTCTCAACGGGGCCAACATCAACTTCGTCGCGTTCGCCTCCCCCTATCTCCAGTCGACAGGGAGTCGCTCGATTGGCCTCGACGGCGAGGTCTTTGCGGTGTTCGTGATCGTTTTGGCCGCGGCCGAGGCGGCGGTGGCTCTCGCGATCGTGCTCAACTTTTACAACAACCATGCCACGGTCGATGTCGATCGGGCCGATGACTTGAAGGGCTGAACGGCCTTCGAACCACGAGGCCCACACGCCTCACTTCACACCAGACACGATGGATCTCGCCTCCCAACTCCCGCTGCTTCTCGGCCTAGCCTGGCTCACGCCGCTGGTTTCGTTCGTAGCGATCCTGTTTTTCGGGCCGCGCATGGGGCCGCACGGCCGCAATGCCGCGTGGGTCGCCACGGCTGCGATCGTGACGTCGCTCATGCTTTCGCTCACCGCGTTCTTCGTGTGGCTCGGTGCCCACCCGGTCACAGCTGTGCACCACGGCGAAGATCATGCGGCGGTGGCTTCTTTTTCGGGTGTCGCCCATGCGGCCGAGTCGCCGGCCGGCGCCGATCAAGAGCCGCACGGCACCGATGGCGATCATGGTCACCACGACGACGGCCACCACGCGGCAGCCCACGCCCCGATTTCGTATTCCGGCGACTGGTACACGCTCTACGAAGGGGGCAGCTTCAAACTTTCGATCGGTTGGTACATCGATGCCCTCACGGTGATGATGTTCGTGGTGGTGACCCTCATCGCCACCTGCATCCACATCTATGCGTCGGGCTACATGCACGACGAGCTGCATGACGTCACCGACCACGAGGTGACGCTCGCCAACGGCCATCATCTCCATCGACCCGGCCGTTTTTCCCGGTTCTTTCAGGCTCTTTCGCTCTTTTGCTTCTCAATGCTCGGCATCGTCATCGCCGGCAACCTGGCGATGGTCTTTGTGTTCTGGGAGTTGGTCGGTATCTGCTCGTGGTTCCTCATCGGGTTCTACTACGAGCGCAAGAGTGCCTCGACGGCGGCGAACAAGGCGTTCATCGTCAACCGCGTTGGCGACTTCGGGATGCTCATCGGCCTGATGGCCCTGTTCGGGGCGCTCGGCACGCTGCAGTTCGGCGATTCCGCGACGGTCGGCGCGGACGGCCACGCGGTCACCAAGCCGGGGCTTTTTTCACTCTTCCGTCCGGAGGCAAACGGCTTTGCCCTCCAGGTGCCAGACGGCATGGTGAAGGCAGCTGCGTCAGCGGACGTGGCGCGTATTGCGGCGGAGCACGCCGACAAGCCGGCCGATGCTGCCAGCGAAATTGAGGCTCAGGTGAAGGGCTGGCGTGACGCGGGCCTTGGCCGCTGGCTGCTCTTCATTGCCGGTGTCGGCATTTTCTGTGGGTGCGTTGGCAAGAGTGCCCAGTTTCCGCTTTCCGTCTGGCTCCCCGATGCGATGGAAGGCCCGACACCCGTTTCTGCCCTCGTGCACTCGGCGACGATGGTCGCGGCAGGCGTCTATCTCGTGGGCCGGTTCTATCCCGTGCTGTCGCCCGACGTGCTCTTGGTCATCGCCTACATCGGCGGGATCACGCTCTTCATCGCAGCCACGATCGCCCTCGTTGCCAATGACATCAAGCGCGTGCTCGCCTACTCGACCGTGAGCCAACTCGGCTACATGATGCTGGCCCTTGGCGTGGGCGGCTGGGTGGCCGGTCTCTTCCACCTCGTGACGCATGCCTTCTTCAAGAGTCTGCTCTTTCTCTGCTCGGGCTCGGTGATCCACGCCTGCCACACCAATGACATGCGGAAGATGGGCGGGCTCCTCAAGGTCATGCCCTGGACGGGCTACACGATGCTCGTCGGCTGCCTGGCGATCATCGGCGCAGGCGTTCCCTTCGTGGTCGGCCTTTCGGGCTACTACTCCAAAGACTCGATCCTGGCCCAGGCCCTCTCGTTCTCGCAGGCCAATCCGCAGCACGCGATTCTCTTCTACGCCGTGGCGGGTGGTGCGGCGCTCACGGCCTTCTACATGTTTCGCCTCTGGTTCATGACGTTCGTCGGCAAGCCGCGGGACCACCACATTGCCGAACACGCCCACGAGTCGCCGAATGTCATGGTGGCCCCGCTGGTCGTGCTTGCCGTCATGGCGGTTATCGCGGGCTGGGCGATTCCTGGCGGCCTCGGTATTGCGAACATGCTGGAGCAGGCTCGGCCCGCCGGCACCGCCGAAGGCATGACGGGCGGTTTCGCCTTCGGCCAAACGCTCACGTTCCCGGCTGAGCACGAGAGCCACGAAGGGGCGATCCACGTCACGGCGACGCTCACGGCCTTTGGTACGGCGCTGGCGGGGGTTCTGCTGGCAGCCGCGATGTACGTCTGGTCCGTGATTTCACCCGCCGCAGTCGCGACGGCCCTGCGACCGATCTACACGTTCCTCGCCAACCGTTGGTACTTCGACGAACTTTATGACGTCGTCTTCGTCAAGCCGGCTCACGGTATTGCCGCCTTTGTGTCGTCGATCGATCGCGGCCTCATCGACAAGCTGATCGACGGTCTGGCCTGGTCGGCACGGCAATTGGCCGGGATCGATGCCTGGATGGACCGTTTCTTGGTCGACGGCCTCGTCAACGCCACGGCCAACGCGACTTGGAACGCGGGCATCAAGCTCCGCGGTCTCCAGACGGGCCGTCTCCGTCAATACGTCATGTTCATCGTCGTCGGCACCGTGGCCTTGTTCGCTCTGGCGAGCATGGCCTTTCGGGCCTCCGCCGGCTGATCAATTGCACTCGTTCTTTGAGCCTCCACACCGAAACCAGAACCGAACGCAGTCATCATGAATCCTGCCGACGCCCTTTCGCAGCCCGCCCTGTGGCCCCTGACGGTAATGGTGTTTCTCCCCGCGATGGTCGCGGCGGTGCTCTCCCTGCCGATCATTCCGAAGGCTCGTGAGGAGTCCATCCGGTGGATCACGCTCGGCACCACGGCGGTCGTGTTTCTGCTCTCGCTGTGGATGGCCTGGCCAGGGCTGTTCGGTGAACAGGGCCCGGCCCAGTTCACGATCGGCGAGCCCGGCATGCAGCTCATCGTGAGCAAGCCGTGGATTCCGTCGTTCAACATCGAGTATCTCCTCGGCGTCGACGGCATCAGCATGCCGCTGGTCGTGCTGACCACGTTCCTGTCGATGCTGGCCTGTGGGGCGAGCTGGCCGATCACGAAGCATGTGAAGGCCTACCACGTGCTCTTTCTCCTGCTCGAGACGGGGATGCTCGGCGTCTTCGTATCGCTCGACTTCTTCCTCTTCTACGTGTTCTGGGAAGTGATGCTCCTGCCGATGTATTTCCTCATCGGCATCTGGGGCGGGCCGCGCCGCGAATACGCGGCGATCAAGTTCTTCCTGTACACGCTCCTCGGCAGCGTGCTCATGCTCATCGCCATCCTGATGCTCTACTTCACGAGCGACCTGCGGCTGCTGACGCCTGCCCAACTCGAGCAGGCTCAGGTGGTGAGTGGCGCCCTCGACGGGACCGCCAAAGCCGATGCCTTGGCGGCCATCGCTTCGGCAAAAGATCCTGTCCACACGTTCAACCTGCTCGCTCTCGCTGAGCTTGGACAACTGCCCCACTCGCCGTTTGCGGCCGCGAATTTCTGGGGCATGTCGCTCGAAACCTGGGCGTTCCTTCTCTTGCTCATCGGGTTCGTGATCAAGGTGCCGGTCGTGCCGGTGCATACCTGGCTCCCGGACGCCCACGTGGAAGCCCCGACGCCGATCTCGATGATCCTGGCGGGTGTGCTTCTGAAGCTCGGTGGCTACGGCATCCTCCGGATCTGCTATCCAATCTGTCCGGGCGGCGGTCTCACACTTGCCTGGCTCGTGTGTGGCCTGGGCGTCGTGTCGATGGTCTACGGCGCCTTCGCGGCCCTCGCGCAAAAAGACTTTAAGCGGATGGTGGCCTACAGCTCCGTGAGCCACATGGGCTACGTCATGCTCGGCCTCGGTGTCTGGAGCGCTGTGGCTGGCAGCGAATTCCGCTGGGAGTCGTGGGCCATGGGCGTCAACGGCGCCATGTTCCAGATGCTCGCCCACGGCTTCTCTTCGGCCGGCATGTTCTTCATGGTGGGCGTGCTCTATGACCGAGTTCACCACCGTAACCTCGACGAGTTTGGTGGCATCTTCAATCGGATGCCGGTCTATGCGTCGCTGGCGATCGCCGTCTTTTTTGCGGGCCTCGGGTTGCCGGGCCTCTGTGGCTTCATCGGTGAGGTTCTCGTGACACTCTCCGCGTGGAATTACAGCCACACGCTGGCGGTGATCTCGGCGTTCACGGTGATTCTGACGGCGGGCTACATCCTGTGGGCAATCCAACGGGTCTATCTCGGTGCCGAGTACAAGGGGCCGCACGGCGATCACCTCACGCCGATCACGCCGCGTGAGTTGGCGATCGCCACACCGCTTGTGTTCCTGGCGATTCTGTTCGGTGTCGCCCCTCAGTTGCTCTTCAACTACGTCACGCCGACCGTGAATCAACAGGTTGAAACGCTCGCCGCGTGGACCCGTGAGGTCAGGCCGGATTTTCCATCCGACCAGGCCACGAGCACCGCTTCGACGCCTGCCCCCCAAGCGTTTGCTGGAGAGTAGTCGATGGACCTTGGAACCCTCGTCTCCGGCACGATTCACGACACGCTCGCCGTGTCGCTGCCGCTCTTTCGCGTCGAGGCAGCGCTGGCCGTAGGCGTCGTGCTGTTGCTCCTGTGCCGAATGCTGCCGGTGCTTCGGCACATCGACTCGGCGGCAATCGCCCTGGGCACGGCTGCCTTCGCGCTGTCGTACGGGATGGATGATCTCGCCGGCCTTCGTGAGGCCGCATCGTCGCGCCAGGAAATCTTCGGTGGACTTCTCGTGTTCGACTCGCTCACCGCGGCGATTCGTGCGTTGCTGGCCGGATTCTTGGTTCTTTACGTCCTGTTCACGAAGGTGTCGGGGATCCCTGACCGAGAAGACGGGGCCGATTTCTATGCCCTCATTCTCGGTGGCACGCTGGGCATGTGCCTCATGGCATCGGTCAACAACCTGCTCATGATCTTCATGGCTGTGGAGATGGCGAGCGTTCCGTCCTACGCACTGGCCGCCATCCTCAAAGGGCGCAAGGCCGCTTCGGAAGCCGGGCTCAAGTATGCGGTCTACGGTGCTGGTGCTGCAGGCGTGATGCTCTACGGCATCAGCCTCGTTGCGGGGGTCACGGGATCGTGCCATCTCCCCACGATTGCTTTGGAACTCGGACGGATCGTGGGGGAAGGGGCTGGCAATGGCGAGATCATGGTGCTCTCGCTGGCCGGGCTGATGCTGGCCGTGGGGCTGGCCTTCAAGCTCTCGGCGGTGCCGTTCCACTTTTGGTGCCCGGACGTTTTTGAGGGTGCCGCGGCGGAGGTCGGGGCGTTTCTTTCGGTTGCCAGCAAGGCTGCGGCTGTCGGACTGGCCGTGCGGCTCGTCTACGGGCTCGGCACGGTCCCGGCCGAAGGTGCAGATCCAGTGGTCGCACTCGGCCTCACCGACGTGCGGCATTTCATGGTCTATGTGGTCGGCGTCATGGCGGTCGCCACGTGCACGCTTGGCAATTTGGCCGCGTACGGTCAGACGAACATGAAGCGGCTGCTCGCCTATTCGACGATCGCCCACGCGGGCTACCTGATGATGGGCGTTGCCGCCGCGACGGCACTTGCCGGACAAAACGGTGATGGAAGCCAGCGGGCCGTCGCTGCGCTTGTTTTCTATCTCGCGACCTACCTTTTCATGAACCTTGCCGCCTTCGCGATCGTGGCAATTCTTCGCAACGAGCTCCGCAGCGAGGAAATCGCCTCCTATGCCGGCCTCGTGCGAACCAATCCCGGTCTCGTTGTGGCGACGATCGTCGTGCTTGTGAGCCTGGTGGGCCTGCCGCCGCTGGCCGGGTTCGTCGGCAAGTTTCTGGTGTTCTCGTCGGTCGTCGATGCCATCAGCGTCGGAGCCGAGGCACCGCTCATGCTCGTGCTGCTGGTCGTCGGCGGTCTCAACACGGTGATCAGCCTGTTCTATTATCTGCGGGTACTCAAGGTGATGACGTTCGATCCGCTCCCCGAAGGGCGCACTCATGCGTCGGCTGCCCCGGTCTCCGCTGCGCTGGTCACCGTGCTGGCTGTCCCCGTGGTGGTCCTCGGCGTGTTCTGGGCCGGGCTCTACGGCTACGCTCAACTTGCCGGCTCGTTCACTCTCTGACCAGACCGCAGCATCATCATGCCAACCGACCCGCTCACCCGTATCTTCGACGTCATTCAGCCCTCGCCGGCAATGTTCTTGGCGGACTGTGGCCTCTGGTCCTACCCTGGTCCTGAAGAGATTCGACTGGCACTCGCTGACCTCGTGGCTGATCAGAGGAACATGCTCGATCGTGCCTCGGTCGTGCTCGACGAGCGGGAGCAACCTCGGCCTCGGGGCGCCTACCCGATCACGTTGACGAGCCTGCACGACGTCAACCTTCGACACATCCTGCCGCGTGTGATCGACAATCTCGAGCAGCAGCGTGCGGCATTCGAGGAGATTGCCGCCACACCTGACGACGCGGCTGCCTCCGACTTTGGTGCCGACGCCCTCCGCAGTGTGAGGCAGCATCTTGACGTGTTGAAGGATGTGAGGGCGAAGCTTCAGAGGCAGGCCCACGCAGCGTCGGCCGTGGCGACGTCGGCCGCATCCTGACAATGGAGCTCTTCGACAGCCACTGCCACCTCGACCCGATGCGGTACAGTGGCGAGCTCGATGACGTGCTCGCCCGTGCGCGTGCAACGGGCGTGACCAGGATGGCGGTGATCGGAACCCGGGCCGCTGACAGCGAAGCCGCTGCGGCGCTCGCGGCCCGTGAGCCAGGGCTCGTGGCAGCCGCGGGCATTCATCCGAACGACACCGCCGAGGCGGAGCCTGACGAATGGGATCGAATCGTCGGTCTCGTCGAAGGTGGCCGCGTTGCCGGCGTCGGTGAAACCGGCCTCGATTGGTATCGCACGACCGCGCCGCCAGAGTTTCAGCGTGACTTTTTCGATCGGCATATCCGCTTGGCCCAGCGGTCTGGTCTCCCGCTCGTGATCCATACTCGTGAGAGCACGCGTGACTGCCTTGACATGCTCCGCGAGGCCGTCGCCCGCGGACCGCTCTCGGCAATCCTCCACTCGTTCACCGGCACGACCGACGAGGCTGCGGAAGCTGTCGACCTCGGGTTTTTTCTCGGATTCGCCGGCATGGTGACGTTTCGCTCGGCTGCTGCCCTGAAGGAAGTTGCCAAGACGGTGCCGCTCGCTCGACTGCTCATCGAAACGGACAGCCCGTTTCTTTCGCCAGAACCGCATCGCGGCAAGCGCAACGAACCAGCCAACGTGGTCCACACGGCCACATGCCTCGCCCTTGTCCGTGGCGAATCCTTGGGAACTTTCGCCGCCGCCACGACTGCAAACGCCCGCCGCGTGTACCGCATCTGAAGCCTCTAGTTCGACCGGTTACCAGTCCTCGCCGGCTCGGCATCGCCCGGGTCATGTCGCCGGACGCTTGCGACGGGCCTCGTGCCCGTCGCTGCGCTCGGAGAAAAATAAGCTTCGCCATCCGGGCTCCGCTCATTTTTCTACGCCGGCGAGCATGACCCGGGCGACGCCGAGCCTCGGTTTCTCTTTCCACGTCGCCACAGTAGCCCGGTCGCTCCGTGGCCGGTGTCCTTCGCCGCGCCTCATGGTCATATCAGTTACGCTCGTCTCCGGAGGACATCGCATGACGACCGCCATCCGCCGCCAGACGCCCTACATCTTTTTCGGCCAGACGACCTCACTCTGTGACGAGTGCCTCACGCTCGTGCCGGCCAAGATCGTGATCGAAGGGGGCAACGTCTTCTACCTCAAGCGGTGCAAGACCCATGGGCCCCGCAAGGTGCTTGTCTCCACCGATGCAGCGTACTGGCGGCTCTGCTACGACTTCCTGAAGCCGGGCGATCGTCCCCGGTCGCTGCAAACGCACACCGAACGCGGTTGCCCCTATGACTGCGGCCTTTGCCCCGACCACGAGCAGCATTCCTGCCTGGCGCTCATCGACGTCAACGAGGCCTGTAACCTGACGTGCCCGGTCTGCTTTTCAGACTCGTCGCCGCAGCGCCCGCTCCATCGGTCGCTTGCCGAAATCGAACGGATGATGGATACGCTCGTCGAGAGCGAAGGTGAGCCTGACCTTCTCCAACTCTCTGGAGGGGAGCCGACGATCCATCCAGAGATCGTGGAGATCATCGCGGCGGCGAAGCGAAGACCGATCCGCCATGTGATGCTCAATACGAACGGCATCCGGATTGCCGAGGACCCGGACTTTGTTGCAAAACTTGCCGAGTTTCGACCCGGTTTCGAGGTCTATCTCCAGTTCGACTCGCTTCGTGCCGAAGCCCATCTGAATCTCCGCGGCGCTGATCTGACCAGGATTCGGCGGCATGCGCTTGAAGCTCTCGAACGTGCAGGCATTTCGACGACGCTCGTCGTCGTCGTCAAGCAGGGCGTCAACGACGACGAACTTCCCGCGATCATCGACTTCGCTCTCCAGTGGAAGTGCGTTCGAGGCGTCGTCTTTCAGCCGGTGCAGGATGCCGGCCGCAACGACGGTTTTGACGCCGCGAAGAATCGGTTTCCCCTGTCGGCGATCCGTCGTCGCATCGTCGATTCGGGCGGTCCGTTCGGCGAGGGGGACATCATTCCGCTGCCGTGCAATCCGGAGAGCATCGCCATCGGCTACGCCCTGCGGAAGGGCACGAAGATCGCGCCGGTAACCTCGTTCTTTCCACGCGAACTGCTCGTGGAGGCTCTGCCGAACGCCATCACGTTTGAGAAGTACCCAGAGCTTCACAAGCGGGTACTCGAGTTCTTTTCCCTCGCCACGGTTGAGTGCAACAACGAGAAGAAGCTGGCCGAGTTGCTCTGCTGTCTGCCGGAAGTGCCGTTGCCCGCAGGCCTCGGCTACGAAGACACGTTTCGCATCGTCATCGTCGAGTTCATGGACGCCCACAATTTCTGCATCAGCCGGGTGAAACGGTCCTGCATCCACTTCGTGACGCCCGAAGACACGATCATCCCGTTCGAGACGTACAACCTCTTCTACCGCGACGAAGCCGCTCGGGGCCGAATGCGACGGTCATTGGAGGGATGATGATTCACGTGCGCGACCAGCCTTCGACTGGCAGTGTGAAGTCACGTCCTGCGTTGCTCGGGGTCGCCCGTGTCATATCGCCGGACGTTCGCTGCGGGCATCCATGCCCTTCGCTCACTCGGAGAAATCTGCGCTTCGCCCTCCGAGCTGCGCTGGCTTTCTACGCCGGCTCCATGACACGGGCGACCCCGAGCGAGCCATGAACGTCCACGGCTGGTTTGACGTTGGTGCTGCGACGACCGCTGCGGTAGTCACACTCGCCTGCTACTTCTGGCGACTGCGCGACGCGGCTGGGCGAATCGAGAATGCCGGGACAGGGTATGCGGTCGCGCTCGTTGCGGGAGCGGCGTTGGGCGGGTACGTCACCGGAACGACAAATCTCTGGCTCTCCGGTGATCACGAGATCGGCAGGAGCATCGTGGGGGCGTTGGCTGGGGCGATCGCGGCGATTGAACTATACAAGTCGGTGCGGGGCATATCCGGCTCAACGGGCATCATCTTCGTGCCGGGCTTCGCGACGAGCGTAGTCATCGGCCGCTGGGGCTGTTTTTTCTCCGGGATGCACGACCACACACATGGCAGCCCGACGACTCGCCCGTGGGGACACGATTTCGGAGATGGGCTCCTCAGGCATCCTGTGCAACTCTACGAGTCGGCGGCGATGCTCGCGTTCCTCGCCTATGCCCTCGTGATGCTTGCGCGACGCGACGCATTCTTCATGCGCAACGGCTTCTACCTCATGGTGGCGTGGTACGCCGCTCAGCGATTTGTGTGGGAGTTCTTCAAGCCGTATGCGACGGTCGTCGGGCCGCTGAACCTATTTCATCTCATCTGTCTCGGGCTCGTTTGCTACGCTTGGCACATGATCGGCCGAGGAAGGACTACGTCTGAGTGAATCCGAGATGCAAGCCGTTTTGATCATCCTGTGCGGGTTGATGATCGTCTTTGCCGGCGGCTGCGCGGTAGTCTCGGTCGTGTCGGGCGCGTTGCCCCTGGTGGTGGTTCCTGCCAGTATTGTGGCGGCAAACGGGGCTATCATCCTTGCCGTGCGAGGGAAGCGGAAGCCCTCATTCCTGGCCTTTGTATCGCTCGCTCTTCTCGATCTTGGCATCGGCCTGCCCATGCTG
>CAZCHF010000004.1:168846-170014 GCA_964498325.1 uncultured Candidatus Kuenenia sp. | reverse complement strand
ATCCTCTCCCCCCACTTCAACATCACCGTCGAGCTCCCGCTCAAGGCGATCGTCCGCGGCTACACCTGGACCGTGATTCCTGTCACGTGGCGGAACCGCCGTACCGGCCTGGCCAAGCTCAAGATCCGTGAGATGGGAAGTCGCTACTTCTTCATCGTGGCGTATGTGTGGCTCGAAAAGTATTTCAGCCGCGGGGATTACCGTCGGCCTGAACCAGCCGCGGCTACATCGCACCTGCCAGCCGAGAATCAATCGCCGCCAGGAAATCCTGGGTCGTGAGCCAGGGCTGCTTTGGGCCCACCAGCATCGCGAGATCTTTGGTCATCTGCCCGGCTTCCACCGCCTCGATGCACACCTTTTCGAGTGCTTCGGCAAAGCGAGTCACGTCGGGCGTGCCGTCGAGTCGGCCGCGATGGGCCAGGCCTCGGGTCCAGGCGAAGATCGACGCAATGGGGTTGGTCGACGTCGGTTTGCCCTCTTGATGCTGGCGGTAATGCCGTGTGACCGTGCCGTGCGCCGCTTCGGCCTCGACCGTCTTGCCGTCGGGAGTCATGAGGACGCTGGTCATGAGACCCAGCGACCCGAACCCCTGGGCCACGATGTCGCTCTGCACGTCGCCGTCGTAGTTCTTGCAGGCCCAGACATAGCCCCCTTCCCACTTGAGGGCGCTGGCCACCATGTCGTCGATGAGGCGATGCTCGTAGGTGAGGCCCTTCGCGGCAAAGTCGGCTTTGAACTCCGCATCGAAGATTTCTTGAAAAATGTCTTTGAAGCGGCCGTCGTAGACCTTGAGAATCGTGTTCTTGGTCGAGAGGTAGACCGGGTAGTTGCGGGCCAGGCCATATCGAAAACTCGCCCGTGCGAAGTCACGAATCGAGTCGTCGAGGTTGTACATCGCCATCGCGACACCGGGCGACGGAAAGTCGTATACCTCGAGTTCCATCGGCGCCGAGCCATCGGCCGGCGTGAAGCTCAGCATGAGCTTGCCCTTGCCCGGGATCTTCACGTCGGTGGCGCGGTACTGGTCGCCGAAGGCATGGCGGCCCACCACGATCGGCTTCGTCCAGCCCGGCACCAGTCGCGGGATGTTGGAGATGATGATCGGCTCGCGGAAGATGACACCGCCGAGGATGTTTCGGATCGTGCCGTTCGGGCTCTTCCACATCTT
>CAZCHF010000004.1:133006-168836 GCA_964498325.1 uncultured Candidatus Kuenenia sp. | reverse complement strand
GCCCGGCTTCCACCGCCTCGATGCACACCTTTTCGGGTGCTTCGGCAAAGCGAGTCACGTCGGGCGTGATCGTCGCGCACTTCACCCCCACACCACATTCCTTGATCGCATTGGCCGCGTCGATCGTCACCTGGTCACCGGTGGCGTCACGGTTCTCCATCGAGAGATCGAACTCGCGAAGGTCGATGTCGAGGTAGGGCAGGATGAGGCGGTCCTTGATGAATCGCCAGATGATGCGCGTCATCTCGTCGCCGTCGAGGTCGACAACCGGGCCTTTTACCGTGATCTTGCCTGCCATGTCGCGAGTCATCTCCAGAGGTCTGCCGCACCATGCGGCTCGAACAAGCGATGTTGTACCAACGTCGTTGCCGCCGTCACACCGGCCCCGTCGTCACAAGCTCGACGAGAATGTCGGACGCAGCCGTGAGCTGGCCAAGATCGATCCACTCGTCGGCGGTGTGGGCCTGAGCGATGGAACCGGGGCCGAACACGATGCTCGGCACGCCAGCGGCCGCATAGACACCGGCATTCGTGCCGTAGCGGGCGGCCACTCGACGGCCGGCCCCGCGGGTCGTCGCTACCCGTTCGAGCGCGACGACCCACGGGGCCGCGGCCGGATCATGCGTTCCGTCAGGAAGACCATAGGTGTCACTGAAGGGAGCATCGTGCTCGAGCCTCGCGTCGCCACAGGCCGCGGCAATGCGCTCGATCATTTCGGCCCGGGCCTCCGCAGGACTCTCCTCGGGCAAGAGCCGCCGCTCGAGTTCGAGGACGGCAAGATCGGGCACGAGATTGACGCCCGCGCCACCGCGAAGCGTCCCGAGACTCAGTGTGGGCGGGCCGCAGGGATGATCGGGATACCGTGAGAGCAATTCTCGCGAGAGGTCTTCGATTGCGAGCGCTGCGCGGGCCGCAATGTAGAGGGCGTTGACGCCTTGTTCCGGAAACGCCCCGTGGCAGGCGCGGCCATGCACACGCATCCGCCACTTCATCGATCCCTTGTGCGAGACGACGAGGTCGAGTTCGGTCGGTTCTGCGACGATCGCCAGAACAGGCTTGGATCCCAAGAGCCCACGGACAGCATCGTCCCCTGGCAGCGTGCCGGGGCCCTGCCACAGCTGCGCCAAGGCCAGTGCCCCGAGAAAACCAAACTCCTCCCCCACGGTCGCGGCGAAGACGACCGTGGCATGTCGCGTCTCGACCAGTGCCAGCCGCTCGAGGGCCGTCACCATGGCCGCGAGCCCCCCCTTCACATCGCAGGTGCCGCGGCCATACATACGCCCATTCCGTACGACGGGCGTAAAGGGTTCGATCGTCATGCCCTCGGTAGGCACGGTGTCTTGATGCGCATCCCACAGGAGTACCGGTGCCCCGGCGACCGTGGCATCGAGCCTCGCAACGATGGAGTCGCGACCAGGAGCGACGTGCTGGCGAACCCACGGAACTCCTGCAGCCGAAAGCCGCTGCACCAAAAAATCGCCGACTCGCCCCTCGAGATAGTGAGGGCCGGACACGTCTCGGCCCATCGGATTGACACTCGGCCGCCGAACGAGGTCGGCAAGCAATGAAACGGGGTCAGGCGGTCGCATCGTCGAACACCCTACCAGACGAGCCGCTTTCTTTCCCGGCGCTCCCGGGCGACGGTACACTTTTGGAGTGTTTCTTGTTGCTGCCGTCCTCGATGTCTGGAGCCCTGCATGCCGCTCTCCATCCCCTGCCGCTTGGCTTCTCTCGTGGTCCCAGCGCTCGCGATGTGGGGCTTCGGTGGCTCTGCTTGCAAGGCTGCTGAAACGCCACGGACCGCTGACGAGGCGGCGATCCGTGCCGCCGCCAAAACCTATGTCGATGCCCTCGCCAAAGGGGATGCGGCAGCGCTTGCGGCCCTCTGGACTCCCGATGGCGACATCGTCGATGCCTCCGGGAATTTGTTGCCGGGCCGCAGGGCGATCGATGCGGACGCTCCCAAGGAAGAACAGCCCGAACGGTCTGAGTTTCACATCACGGAAACGCGGCTGCGATTCCTCACTTCCGACGTAGCCATCGAAGACGGCACCGTCGAGGTCGTGCCGACGACGGGGCCTCCGCTGACCGGTCGCTTTTCGGCAACCTGGGTGAAGCACGACGGGGCGTGGAAGCTCGCGGCCGTCCGCGAAGCACGCGGCGAGGATCCGACTGCCGACGCCGTTCTTGCCGACCTCGACTGGATGGTCGGCGATTGGGTCGTCGTCGACGCTCCTGGCCGCCATGATGATCCTGCAAAACCTCAGATCGAAGTATCCGCCCGCTGGAACGCAGCCAAGACCTATCTCATCCGAACGATGACGATCACGCACTCGGCCGGCGTGCCACCACTCGAGATCACGCAGCGGATTGGCTGGGACCCGCTGTCGAAGTCGGTTCACTCCTGGGTGTTCGGCTCGGACGGCAGCCACGGCGAGGCCAACTGGACCCGCGATGGAAAGTCATGGGTTGCCCAGGCCCGAGCCATTCATCCCGACGGCAGCCAGTCGACGTCGCTCAATATCTACACCTACGACGGCAAGGACCGTTGCGTGTGGAAGTCGCTGCCGACCCACGTGGGAAGCGAGGCCATGCCAACGGTCAACATGACGATGGTTCGCAAGCCCGCGAGCACCAAGCGAGAGGACAAGCCATGACCCCATCCACCGACTCCTCGACCGTGCTCCGGGCTCGGGTCGCAGGCAGCCTTCTCTGCCTCCTTGTCGTGTCGACCGCCGTGGCCGCCGAGCCGCCAGCCAAGCAACCGACGGCTTCCGATGCCAAGCAAGAAGAACCGGGCAGCGCCGGTGACCTCGCCCGCAAGGCCGAGATCATGAGCGGGCCGCGGTGGCGGCGAGCGATTTTTGAGTTGGGCGAATGGCTTTCGAGTCAACAGATCTACACGCCCCAGGAGGTCAACCGCATCAAGGCCGACTTCAATCGACGCGTGGCCGGCATGTCGTCATACGAGCTCGAGTATCTCCTCGACGACCTCGACGCCAAGTTCAAGGTGATGGAAACCCCGGAGGCCCGTGATGCCAAGGCCTGGCTCGGCCAGTACCTTGCGGTCATGAGTGACCAGCGTCGCGCCGAGGCTCTGCGGGACGTGCCCGATGTGGTGACGATGTCGGCCTCGCAGCTCCAGCAGGAAATCAACCGGATCGAACAGAAGCGTGCCTCCCTGCAGCAGCGTCAGCAGGCCTTTGATCAGACCCGCGACATGCGGGTGCAACTGGCAGAAGACAACCGTCGGCAAACAGCTTCAGCGGCCGCGGCCGCGATGGCCCAAACACGAGCCAGCGCTTCGTTCTCCCCCTACAGTGGTGGCGGCGGTGGCGGAGCCGGCGGCAAGCCCCCCTTCTCCGACGTGAAGGGCTCAGGAATGAACGTCGGCGTCGGTCCGTTCGGGGCGTACGTCAGCTTCTCAGTTGGGGCCTTTTGACCTCACGAGGTCAACTCGGGCAGGTGGGCGGTTTAGGGCAGTTTCCGGCTCGGGTTTGGCCTATTGGCGAAGCGGGGGTTTTTGGTACCTCTCCATTTCGCCAGGAAGTCGCCCCCTCGCGCCATGCACATCCCACCGCCACCATCGATTCGGCCGCTCGATTCATCGCAGGCCCGACCGCGGTTCTCGGTCATGCTACCGACGTATGAACCGGATGGCATGCTGACCGTCGCGCTTTCGTCGGTCCTCGCGCAGGCGCCGGACCCGGATGCCATGCAGATCGCGGTCGTCGACGATGGCTCACGTCCAGGTGTCGTCCGCGAGATCGTCCGCCAAGTGGATCCAAAAGCTCGCGTCGAGGTCTTCGAAAACTCGGATCGGCTCGGTCTCTGCGGCAATTGGAATCGCGCGGTGAACCTGGCCCGCGGTGAACTCATTCATCTGTTGCATCAAGACGACTACGTCATGCCAGGCTTCTACACGAGGCTGGGCGACGGCTTCCAAAGGCGGCCCGACATCGGCATGGCCTTCTGCCGGGCGCGGCTCATCGATGGCGAAGATCGCCGACTCAAAACCACCTCTCAACTCCGGTGGACGGCCGGGGTGCTCTCGCAGTGGTTGCCGCGCATCGCCGAGCGGCAGCGAGTCCAGACACCATCCGTGATCGTGGCTCGATCAACCTATGAAGCAATCGGCGGCTACCGCCCCGACCTCCAGCTTGCCGTGGACTGGGAGATGTGGGTTCGGATCGCCGCGGCCTATCCTGTCTGGTACGAGCCTCGATCACTCGCGGTTTACCGACGGCATGGAGCCAATGAAACGGCGAGACTGTTCGCAAGCGGCGCCGCCTGGCCTGACATGGCCCGTGCGATCGCGATCAATGCCCGTTCGCTGCCAGACGACATCCGCGACCGCACGCTCGCGGCCAGCGTGCGTTGGTACACCGCCTCGGCCATGCGAACGGCGGAACGGCAGATTCGTGAGGGCGCCTTCGGCCGCGCGGCCGTGACGCTCGGGCACGTGCCGGGCATGCTCGCCCTGCTCGACGACGAACCCCGCAGCATCACCGTCTTCCGACGCCTTGCAAACCTGAGGCAACAGGTGGGTCACGAGCTCCATCGCCGCGCGGCGTGATGCTGACGAGGAGCCTCGCTGGATGATCGCCACGGAGCCTTCCTTCCGACCTTCACGCCGTGCGATCGTATTGGCCCATTTCGATGCGACCGGCGGCTTCGCCCCGTATGTGCAGCGAGCCCTTGCCGCTTACCGCAACGTGGCGGAACATCTCGTCGTCGCATCGAACTCCGCACGGTGCTTACCGGCATCTCTCGCCACGATCGTCGACACGTTCCTTCCACGGGCAAACGTGGGCTACGACTTCGGTGCGTGGCGTGATGGCCTCGCGGCGCTCCGCATCGGCGATTTCGATGAAGTGCTCTGCGTCAATGACAGCGTATTCGGTCCGCTTGCCGATTTCGCGCCAGTCCTGGTCGACCCAGGTGTCGCAAGCGCGGACCTCTGGGGCATGGTGCTCTCGGACCAAAACGCTCGCCGCGATGCGGCCCGCGTGCCCCACCTGCAGTCCTGGTTCCTGGGATTCAGGCGGCGGTTGCTCGAGTCAGATGCCTTTCAAAAGTTTTGGCGGACCTTCGAACCATGTGACACAAAACTCGAAGTCATCGAGCGGTATGAAATTGGTTTCACCGCCCGCATGGCCGAAGCAGGTTTTCGGGTGGCCGGCCTCTACGATGCCACGACCGCGAAACGTGTCTCCCTTCGAGAAGTCTGGCCACACCTCTCGCTTTCGTCACCGCGGAGAAGTTGGCGCCTGCTCCGCAAGAGCCGGCGGCGCTCACACAACCCGAGCGAGTTGCTCTGGTGGCGCCTGTGGGATGCCGGGATTCCCTACATAAAGGTCGGGCTGTTCACGAAAAATCACTACGGACTCGACTTGCGGCAGGTGATGGGCGAACTTCAGCGGCGATTCGACTACGACGCGAGCCTCATTGAAGCCCACCTCGCCACGCACGGTTGACAGGCGTTTCTGCCGCCAAAACCGGCCGACTCGTCGACGGCCGCTTTAGTCGGTATAACTGCCACGAGCCGAAAGGCGGCCTGCCGGCGGTGTCTTGCACATCTCCGGCTTTTTTTGGACCAGACTTCGTGACAAATTTCACGAAGTCCTGTCTTGCGGCCGATTTTCGCATGTTGGTACCTGGCGATCTCCCATCCTCTCCACTGACCTGACCATGGACGCGATCCTCCCGGTCCTCCTGTTCGTCGCCATCGCGGCGGCTGTGTCGGTGGGGCTTGTCGTGGTGGCCGAGCTGATCGGGCCTCGCCGCAGTGGGGCCGTCAAGGAAATGCCCTACGAAAGCGGCATGGACCCGGTCCATGACACCCGCCGGCGGTTCGACGTGCGGTTCCACTTGGTCGCAATCACCTTCCTCGTTTTCGATGTCGAACTGCTCTTCCTCTATCCATGGGCCGTGGCCAGCCGGTCGGCTGCGGGCGTCGATGCGGCCGTGGCCGGGGGGCTCGTCTCGTCGCGGGGCCTCGTCTTCGGCGGGGCCATGCTCTTCACGGCACTCGTGATCGTCGGTTTTGCCTACGACTGGCGCAAGGGGGTGTTTCGATGGCGATAGCCGACTCCCGTTCTTCCAAACTCGAGCTACCAGAGAACGTCGTGGTCAGCCGACTCGACGCCCTGGCCAACTGGTGCCGCAAAAACAGCCTCTGGCCGATGCCCTTTGCCACCGCTTGCTGCGGCATCGAGCTCATGGCGACCGGCGCGAGCAAGCACGACCTGTCTCGCTTTGGCGCCGAAGTCTTTCGATTCAGCCCCCGGCAGTGCGACCTCATGATCGTCGCGGGCCGCGTCGTCATGAAGATGCTGCCAGTGCTTCAGCGTATCTGGCAACAGATGCACGAGCCGAAGTGGTGCATCTCGATGGGCGCCTGTGCGAGCACCGGTGGCGTCTTTGACACCTACGCCGTCGTGCAGGGCATCGACCGCTTTATCCCCGTCGACATGTACGTGCCGGGCTGCCCACCGCGGCCAGAGCAGCTCATTCAGGCGATCATCGACCTGCAGGACAAGATCCAGCGGGAGGGCACGATCACCGGCCGCGAGTTCGACACCGCCGGCCGCCAGGCACGCAAGCGGGCCCTCGTCGAGATTGCCGACCCCCTGTCGCTCGATGCTTCCCGCAACCCGGTCCTCCAGCGGGAACTTGCTGCCGAGGCCGAATCCCTGGCCGGCCGAACCTGACACTTCGAGATTCCTTTCCCTCACCCGATGCCCTTCACCACTCCCCCCGTTGACGACATCCTCGCCGCGATGACCGATCGCTTTGGCGCCATCGAGTCGTCGGTGTTCCGTGGGCAGACGCGCGTGGTCGTGCCAGTCGACCTCGCACTCGATGTGTTCGGGTTCCTGAAACAAAAGGGCTTTGACCTGCTTGTCGATGTCACGTGCGTCGACTACCTGGAATACCGCGACCCGCCGATGCAAATGCGGTCATGCGCCGGGCGTCGCTATGGCTTGGTCTATCTCCTCGCTTCGACGACCACCAATCAGCGGCTGACTGTCCGCGTGTTCGTCGACGATCCGGAGCCGAGCGTCCCGAGCGTGGTCCCCCTCTGGGAAGCTGCGAATTGGCTCGAACGAGAAGTCTGGGACCTTTTTGGGATCCGCTTCACGGGGCATCCCGATCTGCGCCGGCTGGTCATGCCCGAGGAATTCACCGCCCACCCGCTGCGGAAAGACTATCCCCTCCAAGGTCGCGGCGAGCGGCACAATTTTCCTGTCATTACGCGCGACCACAGCTAACCGATGTCCATCGCACCACCCACCTATGAGTCGGTTCGTGTGCCCGAGGCCGCGACGCGGAGCGAGGACTACCTCTGGACGCTCAACTTCGGCCCGCAGCACCCGGCAACCCACACCACGCTGCGGCTCGTCTTGAAACTCGAAGGTGAGCGGGTCGTCGATGCGATGCCCGAAATGGGCTACCTCCACTCGGGCTTCGAGAAGATCGGTGAACACCTCACGTTCAACCAGTACGTCACGGTCACCGACCGGATGAACTACATCTCGCCCATCGCCAACAACGTGGCCTGGCACCACGCGGTCGAAAACCTTCTCGGTATCGAGTTGACGCCGCGCTGCAGAGTCATCCGCACGATCATCGCCGAGCTCGCCCGCATCAGCGACCATCTCCTCTGCAACGGTGCCGTCGGCCTCGACACCGGCGCCTTCACGTTCTTCCTATACGGCTTCTATCAGCGGGAAGTCATCTACGACATCTTCGAGACGCTTTGTGGGGCGCGGTTCACCAATTCGTACACGCGGGTCGGAGGTGCATCGCAGGATTTCACGCCGCTGGTGATCGAGAAGATCCGCACGTTCGTGAAGACGTTCCCCAAGACGCTCGACGACATGGAGCGGCTGCTGACGCGCAACCGCATCTTCGTCGACCGCACGAAGGGCGTCGGCGTGCTGACGAAAGACGAGGCGATCAACCGCGGGGCCACCGGCCCGGTCGCGCGGGCCAGTGGCGTCACCCGCGACCTCCGCAAAGACGAGCCTTATTTGGCGTACGCCGACTACGACTTCAAAGTGTGCTGCGCAACGGCAGGCGACTGCTATGCCCGCTACCTCGTGCGCATGCAGGAGATGCGGGAGAGCCTGAAGATCGTCACACAGGCTCTTGAAAACATCCCTGCCGGCCCCATCAACGTCGGCATCGACCAGCGGACGGCTCTGCCGACCAAGCAGCAGGTCTATTCGACGATCGAAGGCACGATCTCCCACTTCGAGCTCTCGATGAGCAACCGCGGCTTTGAAGTGCCCTACGAAGAGACCTACGCCGCAATCGAGGCGCCCAACGGCGAGCTTGGTTTTTACATCGCTGGTGACGGCAATGAATCGGCCTACCGAGCCCGCTGCCGGCCGCCAAGCGTCCTGCACTTCGCGCTGTTCCCGCACCTGATTCGCGGCCACACGCTCTCCGACGTGGTCGCCGTGCTTGGCAGCCTCAACATCATCGCCGCGGAGCTCGACCGATGATCGCCCAGGGACGCCGTGTCATCACCGAAGCGATGGTGGCCGAGATCGAGGCGCTCGCGCCGCGCTATCCCAACCGCCGGGCCCTCGTGCTGCCGGCGCTCCACATCGTGAACCGCGAACTGCGGCATGTGCCGCTCGACGCGGTCGTCGACATCGCCGCCGTGCTCGGCCTCGCGCCGGCAGAGGTGCAAGACACCCTCACCTTCTATCAGTTCTTCCACCAGGAAAAGCCGCACGGGAAGGTGCGGGCATTTGTGTGCCGGTCGATTGCATGTGCCCTGCGGGGTGGCGACGAGTTACTCGAACATCTCTGCCATGCCAAGGGTATCCATCCTTACGGCACAACACCGGACGGCGAGTTGACGATCGAGCCGGCCGAATGCCTCGGGGCGTGTGATTTCGCGCCGTGCATCCTGGCCAACGACGACCTCCTCAAGAACATGACGCCCGAGGCCGCCGAGGCCGAGCTTGCGAAACCCCGCGCGAGGGCGACCTGACATGACGCCATTCAAGCCAGTCCTCCTCGAAGCGATCGGCGTGCCCGATGGGCACACCTTGGCAAGCTACCGTGCCCGTGGCGGCTACGCCCCACTTGAGAAACTGCTTCGGGAAAAGCAGCCGGCCGAAGTGGTGGAGATGGTGAAATCGTCGGGGCTCCGCGGCCGCGGCGGCGCCGGATTCTCCACGGGCCTCAAGTGGACTTTTCTGCCCAAGGATCATCCTGGGCCGATCTATCTCTGCGTCAACGCCGACGAGAGCGAGCCGGGCACGTTCAACAATCGTCTGCTGATGGAGGACGACCCGCATCAGGTGCTCGAAGGCACGATCATCTCGTCCTTCGCCACGCGGGCGACCACGGCCTACATTTATCTCCGCTATGAATACCCCCAGTCGTGGAAGCGGTTGCAGGCGGCGATCGACGAGTGCTACGCCGCAGGACTCCTCGGGAAGAACATTCTCGGCAGCAACTTCTCGCTCGACATCTATCTCCATCGCGGTGCGGCCGCCTACATCTGCGGCGAAGAGACAGGTCTGATCGAGAGCCTCGAGGGCAAGCGGGCCTGGCCGCGGATCAAGCCGCCGTTCCCGGCGATCGAAGGTGTGTTCCGCAAGCCCACCGTCGTCAACAACATCGAGACGATGGCCTGCGTGGCCCAGATCGCCCGTCGCGGCGTCGACTGGTTCAAGTCGATCGGCGTCCCGGCTGATCCGAACAACCCGCGCGATCCCGGCTCGTACGGCCCGAAGCTGTATTGTCTCTCGGGGCATGTCGAGAAGCCGGGCTGCTACGAGGCCCCCCTCGGCATCACGCTCCGCGAACTCGTCGATCATTTCGGCGGCGGTGTCTGGAAGGGTCGCAAGGCCAAGGCGGCAATTCCCGGTGGCATCTCGATGGGGCTCTTCACCGAAGCCGAGTTCGACACGCCGCTCGACTTCGCCGGTCCCGGTCGCGTCGGCTGCCTCGGGCTCGGCACGGCGGCCGTGGTGGTGATCGACGAGACGACGAGCATCGTCGACTTCCTCCACAACTCGTGTCGGTTCTTTGCCCACGAGTCGTGCGGCCAGTGCACGCCCTGCCGCGAAGGCACGAGTTGGAGCCTCCGGATTCTCGACCGCATCCGCGCCGGCAAAGGACGGCTTCGCGATCTCGACATTCTCCTGGAGCTTGGCAACACGATGGGCATGATGCCCGGCTCCACGATCTGTGGCCTCGCCGACGGCGCCGCCTGGCCGATCAAGAACGCCATCAACAAGTTCCGTGGTGAGTTCGAGGACTACATCAAGCGGACCAATCCCGAGGGCTGGATGGTGACCGATCCTGTGCCTGCCCTGCAGATCGTGGGAGCGCACTGATGCCGGTCGTCATCGTCGACGGACAAGAAATCGAGATCGGAGCTGACGAGCGGCTCAACTGCATCGAGGCGGCTCGCCGCGCCGGCAAGGAGATCCCGCATTACTGCTGGCATCCTGGCCTCTCCGTGGTCGCAAGCTGCCGGATGTGCTTGATCGAGACCGGCCAGCGGGATGCTGCCACCGGCAAGATCTCGATGGTGCCCAAGCTCGTGCCGGGCTGCCAGACCCCAGTCAAGGACGGCACGGTCATCGTCACCGAGAGCGAAACGGTCAAGGAGAGCCGGGCCCGGGTCGAAGAGGCCCTGCTCATCGACCACCCGATCGACTGCCCGATCTGCGACAAGGCTGGCGAGTGCCTGCTCCAGGACTACCACTTCGAGCATGGACAGCCCGAGCGGCGGGCCGACATCCAGCCCTTCACGAGCCGCAAGCGCGACGTTGGTCCGACCATCAGCCTCTTCGTCGACCGCTGCATCATGTGTACCCGCTGTGTTCGATTCACCCGCGAGGTGTCGGGCACCGGCGAACTCATGGTGACCAGCCGCGGAGCGAAGGAAGAGATCGATGTTTTCCCTGGCTTCCCGCTCGACAACAAGCTTGCAGGCAACGTCGTCGACCTCTGCCCGGTGGGCGCCCTCGGCGACAAGGATTTTCTTTACCGGCAGCGGGTGTGGTTCCTCAAGCGCGAGGCCAACGTTTGCGGTGGATGCGCGGCGGGCTGCTCGATCTGGACCGAGCAAAATCAAGACACGGTCTACCGGCTCAAGCCGCGTGAGAATCCCCATGTGAACACCTGGTGGATGTGTGACGACGGCCGCTACGGCTGGCATCACCTTCACGACGAGTCACGCATTCTCGAAGCGAGCCATCGAACTGCTGCGGGCGGCGCGGGCAACGGTCACGCCGCGACT
This sequence comes from uncultured Candidatus Kuenenia sp., assembly GCA_964498325.1. Lineage (GTDB taxonomy): Bacteria > Planctomycetota > Planctomycetia > Pirellulales > UBA1268 > QWPN01. The sequence continues at coordinate 157,558 of CAZCHF010000004.1, read as the reverse complement.
GCGTTCCATCCGGTTGAGTGGGCCGATGTCGTGACTCGCCTGCGTGCCGATCTCGAAAAGGCCGGCCGTCTCGCAGTTGCCGTGTCGCCGATGCTCACGGTCGAAGAAGCCTGGATGCTCTGTGGCGTCGCCCGGTCGATCGACTCGAACGCGTTTTTGGCACTAGGGGTTGTGCCGGTCGAAGGTGACGACGAGAAGTTCCCGGGCGGCTTCACGATCCGGGCTGAGAAATGCCCGAACCGAAAGGGTGTCGAGGAAGTACTCGCGGTGTTTGGCGCCGCCGGCAAAACCTGGAACGACCTGCTCGCCCATGTTGCGGCGGGCCATGCCGATGCCGCGTGGATCACAGCTGGCTATCCGAAGCCTTGGATCGACGAGGCAACGGCTTCGAAGTTCGCAGGGCTCCCCTGCGTCGTCGTCCAAGACCTTTTCGAGTCGCCACTCACCGCCCATGCGACTTGGAAGCTTCCGGCTGCCGGGTTTGCCGAGCGCAGTGGAACGTGGGTCAACATCGCCCACCACGCCCAGAGCTTCCGCCAGGCGATCCGTCCACCTGCCGGCGTATGGCCGGAGGGAAGACTCTTCTGGAACATGCTCGGCCGCCGTGGCCTCTACGATCCAGTCGCCGTCCGCCATCAGCTTGCCGAGTCTTCGGCGGCGTTCGCGGCGCTCGGTGGTGAATTGCCTGCGACCGGTGTCGACCTTCGCGTGAGGCAACTCGCATGAGCGATCTTCTGCCGTCCGCCGCGACGATCATCGCACTGGTCAAGATCGGTGCGCTTGTTGGCGGCCTCATGACTGCTGCGGCCTACCTCGTCCTCGTGGAACGATGGATGGCCGCCTGGGTGCAGGACCGCAAAGGCCCCAACCGCGTCGGTATCCCGCTCACCAAGATTCGACTCTTTGGGCTCGGTCAGCCCCTCGCCGACGGCCTCAAGATCATCTTGAAGGAAGACTTCACGCCGAAGCATGTCGACAAGGTTTTGTATGCGGCGGCGCCGCTCGTGCTTCTCGCTGCGTCACTGGCGATCTTTGCCGCGATCCCCTTTGGAAGTTCGCTCCCACCGATTCCTTTCCTCGGCCTCGAAGCCGAGGAGCCGCTGCTCGTGGCCCCCGACCTCGACGTCGGCGTCCTCTGGGTCTTTGCCCTGTCGAGCATCGCCGTGTATGGCGTGCTGCTCGGTGGCTGGGCGAGCAACAACAAATACGGCTTTCTCGGCGGCCTACGCAGCAGCGCCCAGCTCGTGGCCTATGAGATTCCGCTTGGCCTCGGTCTCTTGGGTGTCGTCCTCGCGGCTGGGTCTCTCAGGCTCGACACGATCATCGACGCCCAGGCCAATAGCGGTACCTGGTACGCCTTTGCCCAGCCGCTCGGATTCATCGTGTTCTTGATCGCGAGTTTTGCCGAGGCGGCCCGTCTGCCATTCGACCTGCCGGAAGCCGAACAAGAACTTGTCGGTGGGTATCACACCGAATATTCGGGGATCAAGCTGCTCCTATTCCTCGTTTCCGAGTTCCTCCACATGGTCACCGCAGCGTTCCTGATCGTGATCATGTTTTTGGGAGGTTGGCACCTCTGGGGTATCACCGGCTCGGGACCGGTCGAAACCTGGTGGATCGCGATCGTCCGGTTCATCGTGCTGTCGGCCAAGATTTTTGGCGTGATCCTCTTCTTCATGCTCGTCCGCTGGAGCTGGCCGCGGTTCCGGTTCGACCAGCTCATGAGCCTCGCGTGGAAGGTGATGCTGCCGCTGGGACTCGCGAACTTGGTGACCGTGGCCACGGTCGAAGAATTCCGTCCACAACTCGTCGAGGCCCTTGGGGCATCGAACGCGGGATGGCTCGCGGTGTTGATCCCCTGGGGTGTGTTCTTCATCGGCTGGATTGCCGCCGGCATGCTCACACCGTCGGGCACTGACAACACGCCGATCCGGACGCACGGGCCGATGGACGTCGAGCACGAACTGGTGGAGGTCTGACATGAAGCCAACCGATCCGGCGATCACCTGGCTCGAAGACAAACCGCTCAACCTCGCGGAGCGACTTTATTTGCCGCTCTTCCTCCAAGGACTCACGACGACGGCACGGCACTTGGTGAGCCCGAAGGTGACGGTGAGCTATCCCGATCAGCGGCCGGTCGTCGGCAACCCGCTCATCTACCGCGGTGTCCACCGGCTCAATCGCGACGCCGAAGGCCGCGTGAAGTGCGTCGCCTGTTTCTTGTGTGCCACGGCCTGCCCGGCCCACTGCATCGATATCGTCGCCGCTGAGAGCCCGTGGCCCGACCGTGAAAAGTACCCAGAGTCGTTTCAAATCGACGAACTGCGGTGCATCTTCTGCGGCATGTGCGAAGAGGCCTGCCCTGTCGACGCGATCGAACTGACGAGCCTCCTCGACCTCACCGGCAAGAGCCGTGAAGAGATGATTTTCGACAAAGAAAAGTTGCTCAGTGTGTACGACCAGACGAAGGACGCCGAGCCGATGAAGTCCGCTGCCCTGGGAGGCACGCTGTGACGTTCTTGGCGACCATGACTCAGGAAGGGCTTTCGGCCACGGGTTCGCTGCTGGCGGTCGCCGTCGGCTGCGCGGCCGCGAGCGTGTGGCTTCTGCTTCCGCGTGGCGAAAGCGGGCTGCGCGAGCGCTCGAGCCGCCGATTCGGCACACTGCTCGGCGTCGTCGCACTCGCGCTCTTTGTCGCGACGGGCCATCGCCTCGGCGGCATCGGTGAAGAAGCCACGTTTCTCGTGGTGTCGCTCGTCGCCGTCGTCGGGGGAGCAGCCACGATCGTCACCCGCTCACCGGTTTATTCGGCGATTTGGTTCGCCCTGGCGCTCGCCGGCATCGCAGGTGTCTTGCTCGTGCTGGGCGCGCAGTTCCTGGGTGTAGCAACCATCGTCGTCTACGCGGGCGCGATCCTGGTGATGTTTTTGTTTGTGCTCATGCTCGCTCAGCCTACCGGAATGGCACCGTACGACCGCGTGTCGAATGAGCCACTCCTCTCGGCGGTCGCAGGTGCCGTCCTCCTCGGCCTCCTCACGCTGTTCATCGGTCGGCTGTCGGCCGGTCCGGCCACATGCTGTGCCGTGCCATCGAAGTCAGCGGCGCTGGCCGCAGGGTCGGTCGCCCCCGTCGCGCCATCGCCGCCAGCAGACTCGACCGGAAGCGATCCGCTTGCTGCAGATCACGTCGCTCGTCTCGGCGCCGAGTTGTTTGGCCGCCATCTGTTGGCTGTCGAGGCGGCGGGCGTCTTGCTGCTGGTCGCCCTCATCGGCTCGATCGCGATCGTGTCCCGGTCGCCCGCTGAAGAGCAGCCCCATCTCACCGCACGGAGGGCCGGCGCATGACTCCCTCTCCCCTCGTGCTCAATGGCCTGATCGTCGGCGCGATGCTTTTCGCGCTCGGCCTCGTCGGCATCCTGGCCCGTCGAAACCTCATCGTGATGTTCCTCTCGGCGGAACTGATGCTCCAAGGGGTGTCGGTGACGCTGGTTTCATGGAGCCGTCATCACGGCGACTGGGGGGGCCATGTCCTCGTCATTTTCGTGCTGACCGTGGCGGCTTGCGAGGCGGCAATCGCGCTCGTGTTCGTGCTCCAGGCCTTTGCTCGCACCGGTCGCCTCGACGCGGCCGCGTGGCAATCCCTTCGCGAATCGAACCTGCCCCGCGTCGTCGATCGCGAACTGCCCGCTAGCGACGCGGAGGCGATGCAGTTCCCGCGGCTCACCCCGGCTGGCATTGCGCCGGCGCCCGACGAAGAAGCGATCCTTCAACGGGAGCATGTGTAGCCCCGCGGCCTCACCCGATCACTCGTATGTTTAGCCTCGACACATCCACGCTTCTGACCCTCGTGCCGGCCTTGCCGCTCGCAGGTGCTCTGCTCACCGTCGCCCTCGGCCGACTGCTCGGGTCCAAGGCCCACTGGCCGGCCGTGATCTCGATCGCGGCCTCGGCTGCCGTCGCAATCACGCTTCTCATCGGTCTTGGACGCGAGGTGCTTGGCACGAGCCATGACACCCATGGCTCCGCGACCGCCGTTGAGCAGATCACGACCCTCTGGCAGTGGGCGAATGTGCCAGACGCCTACACGCCGCCGGCCGATGCCACGAATGTCAATTTTGGCGACGACCTCGTTGCCAAAGCCGCCGGTCGCCCCGCGTCGCTTCCGTTCTCGATCGGAATCGATCTGCGCTATGACCCGCTCACGGCCGTGATGCTGGCGGTGATCACCTGCGTCGGCTTGCTCGTGGCCATCTATTCGATTGGCTACATGCATGACGACCCCGGCTACCCACGGTTCTTCGCGCTGGTCGCCGCCTTCGTGTTCTCGATGTCGATGCTCGTCGCCGCGAGCAATTTTTTGTTGGTCTACGTCTTCTGGGAGGCGGTGGGAGCCTGCTCGTACCTCTTGATCGGGTTCTGGTTCCGCAAGCCTTCCGCTGCGGCCGCGGCCAAGAAGGCGTTTCTCGTGAACCGCGTCGGTGACTTCGGCCTTGCCATCGCCGTCTTCCTCCTCTGGATGACGTACGGCACGCTGAATTTCCATGACTCGATCACGTCGCCCGTTTCCGGCATCCTTGGCGCCGACCGGCTTTCCGATCCGTCCGGTTTCGTCGGCGGCGCAGTCGGCACCGCGATCTGCCTCCTGCTGCTGCTTGCCGCGTGCGGAAAGAGTGCCCAGTTGCCGCTCCACGTCTGGCTTCCAGACGCGATGGAAGGCCCGACCCCGGCGAGCGCCCTCATCCACGCCGCCACGATGGTGACGGCTGGCGTGTACCTCGTGGCCCGCTGCGCCCCGCTCTATGTCGCCTGCCCGGAGGCACTGACCGTGGTGTCGGTCGTCGGGGCCACGACTGCGCTTGTCGCGGCGCTCATCGGCACTGTGCAGAACGACCTCAAGCGGGTCCTTGCCTACTCCACGATCAGCCAACTCGGCTACATGTTCGCAAGCCTGGGCACTGGCACCGTACTTGGGTTCACCGCCGGCATTTTTCACCTCGTCACCCACGCCTTCTTCAAGGCGCTGCTCTTCCTGGGCGCGGGCTCCGTCATGCATGCGATGGGGGGCGTCATCGACATGCGGAGGTTCGGTGGCCTCCGAAGCGTGATGCCGATCACGGCGGCCACGTTCCTGGTCGGCTCGCTCGCCCTCGCTGGCGTGGCGCCCTTCGCAGGTTTCTTCAGCAAGGATGAAATCCTGGCCTCGCTCCACGCCCGCGGCTGGCCCAACGCTCATGCCGAAGACCACGGCTCGGAAGCGAACGACTCCCACGCCCGCTTCGATGGTGCACCGGGCACACCCTTTCGTCTCGTGAGCGCCGGCGGGGCGGACACGACGCATGCCACCGTTCAAGACACGTCGAGCGCCGGCACCTACCGGGCGCTCTATTGGATGAGCCTCTTCACGGCGTTCCTCACCGCCTTCTACACGTTCCGTGCCGTGTTCATGACGTTCACAGGCCCGGTCCGCGTGCCTGACGAGGCGGGGCATCATGCCCACGAATCGCCGCCGGTCATGACCTGGCCGCTGGTCATCCTCGCCGTCGCCGCCACCGTGAGCGGATTTCTGCTGTTCTCCACGCACGCGCTCTCCGACTTCCTCGCAGCGACGCCGTCGCTCGCCTGCCCGTCCGTCGCCGCGACCGCCACGCCCCATGTGTTTCACATCGACCTGGCGATTCAGGGTACGGTGGCCGCTGCCTTCGGAATCGTGCTGGCGGCCCTCGGCTACCTCGGCCGTCGCAGCGATGGCCCGCTCGTCGATCGGTTCCTCGGGCCTCTCGAGACCCTTTTTGCCAATCGGTTCTATATCGACGAGGTGTATTCGGCACTGATCGTGAAGCCGCTGGAGATTCTCGCCGCGATTTCGGCCGCCTTCGATCGTTATGTCATCGACGGACTCGTCTCCCTCGTCGCCGGGGTCCCGTTGGCCGCCGGGGCCATGATCCGCAGACTCCAGTCGGGCCTCGTCCAGCGCTACGCCGTCTTCGGTGCGATCGGCACGCTCGTCGTCGTGTTGGCGATCGCCTGGAGCCTCCGAGCCTGATCCCCGGAAACATTCCACTTTCACCATGAACGGCTTCGCCCCCAAAGCCCATCTGCTGTTGACGATCATCACGCCCCTTGTGGGCGCGATCGTGGCGTGGGCCTTGCGATCCCGAGGGCTCTCGGCCGTTCGACAGAGCGCCGCCGTGACCTCGCTGGCGACGCTTGGCCTCGCCGGCTGGCTGATCGTTCGGTACCTCGGTGACCCTGCAGCAGTCGCCGGCATCCCTTACGCCCTGAACGAGGTCCCGTGGCTCACGGGCGACTTCTTCGATGTCCGTCTCTCGCTCGGACTCGACGGGCTCTCGCTTTGGATGTTCGGCCTCTCGGCGCTCCTCACCGTCACGGCGGTCTTCGTGAGTTGGGAAGCCGTCACCGACCGCCCCGTCGGCTTCTATGCCCTCCTGCTTGTCCTCGAGTCGGCGATGCTCGGCGTTTTTGCCGCTCGCGATTTGCTCCTGTTCTACGTCTTCTTCGAATTCACCCTCGTGCCGCTCTTCTTCTTGATCGGTATCTGGGGCCACGAAGAGCGACGCAAAGCCGCGGTCAAGTTTTTCGTCTACACGCTGGCCGGCAGTCTCCTCACGTTTCTCGGCCTGCTCGTGATCGTGCTCTGGAACACCGCCCACAGTGGCATAGTCACGTTCGACATCGAGAGCCTCACCGATGCGACCATCCTCCATCCGCTGCCGATGACGGCTGAAGGTGGCTGGCTCCAGATGATCGTCTTCATCGCGCTGCTGGCCGGCTTCGCCGTAAAGGTGCCGATCGTGCCGTTTCACACGTGGCTGCCGCTGGCCCACGTCGAGGCACCGACCGGCGGCAGCGTCGACCTGGCCGGTGTCCTTTTGAAGATCGGCATCTACGGGTTCCTGCGGTTTTCCCTGCCCATGCTCCCCGATGCAACGGCCGTTGCCGCTCCCTGGCTTTTTGGATTGGGAGTCGCTGGGATCGTCTATGGGGCGCTCGTGGCCCTCGTGCAGACCGACCTCAAGCGACTCGTGGCCTACTCATCGGTGAGTCACATGGGCTACGTCGTCATGGGCCTTTTCGCCCTGACGCCGCTGGCGGTCGAAGGAGCAAATCTCCAACTCATCAACCATGGCCTGGCATCAGCCGGACTCTTCGCCATCGTGGGCATGCTCTACGAGCGTTTCCACACGCGGAGCATCGCCAACCTCGGTGGCATCGCCGCCAAGACACCGTGGCTCACCGTCTTCTTCATGCTTTTCACGTTTTCGAGCATTGGTCTCCCTGGCCTCAACGGTTTCGTCGGCGAGTTCATGATCCTGGCAGGCTCGTTCCAGCGAGCCTGGGGCGGAGTCTCGTCGAGCTGGCAGACGGCATACCTCACGATGTCGCTGCTGGCCGTCGCGGGTGTCGTCCTCGGTGCTTGGTACATGCTTCAGGCGGTCCAGCGGGTCTTCTTCGGTCCGTCCCGTGAACCCCCACGGCATGATGGTCACGGCCATGCCGACGACCATCTCGACATCCGCTGGCACGAGTTCGTGGCGCTCGCCCCACTGGCCGTGTTCGTCCTGTGGATTGGCCTCGTACCCCAGACGTTCCTCGCTCCGGCGTCCGCAGCCGTGCGTGCCACCTCGGACAACGCCGCGGCCGCTTTCACAGCCCGCATGGCCGCCGAGCCGAACACCGACGGCATCGTCCATGAAACTTCGCCCATCGTTCCCCTTGCCTCGACGCCATGACCTCGTTTGAAACCTTTGCCCTGCTCGCGCCCGAGATCGTGCTGATCGCGGCTGCCCTCGTCGCCTATCTGGGCGCCGCCTTCGCAGGCCTGCGACACGGCTGGATGGTGGCGCTGGTTGGCATCGCCGCAGCCATGAGCGTCACTGGCAACCAACCCGTCGACGGAGCCGCGGCAACAGCAGGCCCCGTCGCCATCGACGGATTTTCCATGTTCGTCCGCTGGACCGTCCTGGGCGTCGGGGCACTCCTCGCCCTCGTGCAGTCTGGCGACATCTTCTTCGCTGCGTCGAGTCGCGGATCGGGGCTTCGTCGCGGCGGCACCTGCGAGGAGGCGGGCACGTTTCTCGTGCTGCTCGCCGGGCTGTCGCTCGTGGGCGTCGCCGGTGACCTCGTGCTCCTCTTTGCCGGCCTCGAGCTCGTCTCAATCCCGACCTACGTGCTCCTGGGTCTCAAGAGAACCGACGCCCGAGGCCAGGAATCGTCTCTCAAGTATTTCTTCCTCTCGCTCATCGCGTCGGCCGTCTTTCTCTACGGCGCCGCCATGCTCTACGGCATCGCCGGCACCACGAGCCTCTCTGGAATTGCCGCGGTTCTCCAAACCGGAGACGGCCCTGTTTCAGGCATGGCAACGATCTTGATTCCTGTCGCGCTCGGCATGACGGTCGTCGGCACGGCGTTTCGTCTTGCCGCCGTGCCGATGCATTTTTATGCACCGGACGTGTACGAAGGCACGGGCCCCGGCAACGCCGCGCTCCTTTCGACGCTCCCGAAGCTCGCCGGCATCATCGTCTTGGGTCGCCTGGTCGCGCTTGGCATCACCGCCGCGCCGTCGGCCGCCGGTATTGGCCCGGCTGCCCAAGCCTGGCTCACCGTCCTTTGGCAACTCACGGTCGTCCTGGCCGCGGTCACGATGACCGTCGGCAACGTGATGGCACTGTGGCAAAAGAACCTCCGGCGGCTGCTTGCCTGCTCGTCGATCGCCCACGCCGGGTACCTGCTCGTCGGCGTGGCTGCTGCCGCTGCCGCTGCGTCCACGCAGGCAGACCAGCCTCTCGGCGCTGCAACCGCCGACGCCCGCTGGACGCTCGGGCTTGGCGGCATGACAGCCGCACTCTTTTATCTCGCCACCTACGTCCTCCCGACAATCGGCATCTTTGGAGCCCTTGCGTACCTCGGCCACCGCTGGCCCGAGTGGACCAGTGGGAGTGGCCCTCGCCCTCCGCGCGAGGAGATCGCCGCGGTCGACGATCTCGATGGCCTGTCGGGCACGAACCCCGTGGCCGCATTCGCCATCGCGGTCTTCACGCTCAGCCTCGCGGGCATCCCTCCGCTGCCCGGGTTCTGGGGCAAGCTTACACTCGCCGCCTCGGCGCTCGAGGTCGACTGGACGTCACCGGTCGTCTCGGGTAGCCGCCGTGCCTGGTTCGTCTCGCTCGCCGTGATCCTCGCCCTGAACGCTGCAATCGCCGCGGCCTACTATCTCCGCATCATCGCAGCGATGTACTTCAAGAGTACGAAGCGAGGCGTGCAGTCGGACGGCGGCCTCGCCGGAGGCCTGGCCATGCTCGCCTGCCTTGTGCTCGTCGTCTTTGTGACGATCCAACCCCGCGGACTTCTCGCGACAGCCACTCGCGCGGGTGAGAGTCTCACTAGTCCCGTCGCTACTGATGCTCGACCCCCGATTCAAACATCGCCTACCTTGGAAACGGCGGAATCTCTCCGATGACGGCCCCTGACACCAGTAGCGTCACCAAAACCCTCGCCGACATCCGTGACCCTGAAACCGGCCGGCCACTCTCGGAGACCGGTCAACTCAAGGTTTCCAAGGCTGACGCGTCTGCCATCGCCGTGGCCCTGCGGCTCACAACCCACTCGGCGATCCTCTGGAACGCCACCCGCGGCCGCACCGAAGAACTTCTCCGCGCGGCATTTCCTTCCGTTCCCTCAGTCACCGTCACGATCGAACCGCACGACCGTTCCCCGATGAAGCTGGGTCAGATCGGCCTCGAAGCCAAGAGCGTCATCGCCGTCGGCAGTGGCAAGGGGGGCGTCGGCAAGAGCACGATTGCCGCGAGCATCGCGATAGGCCTCGCCCGCGCTGGCAGCCGTGTCGGCCTCCTGGATGCTGACGTCTACGGGCCCAGCGTGCCGCATCTGCTCGGCCTCTCTGGTCGGCCCCAGGTCGAGAACGGCAAGATCATGCCGATGAACCTCGCCATCGGTACCGGTGAGATGCCGGTCATGAGCATGGGGTTTCTCGTGCCGGCGGGCGAAGCGGTCGTGTGGCGTGGACCGATGCTCCACGGAGCGATCACCCAAATGCTCCGCGACACGCTCTGGGGCCCGCTCGATTACCTCATCATCGACATGCCACCGGGCACGGGCGATATCGCGCTGACGCTCTCGCAAGTGCTCCCGCTCACCGGTGCCGTGGTCGTATGCACGCCGCAGGACGTCGCCCTGCTCGATGCCACAAAGGCGATCGCCATGTTCCGCAAGGTGAACATTCCGATCCTGGGCATGGTCGAGAACATGGCCTTCTTTGTCTGCCCTGACACCGGGAAGCGCTACGACATCTTCGGGAGCGGCGGCGCGAAGCGGACGGCGCAAGACCTCGACATCCCGTTCCTCGGCGAAGTGCCGATTCAGATTCCGATCCGCGAACATGGCGACGCGGGGCGCACCGCCGCCAACTACGACGACGCTGCGGCTCGGCCTTATCTCGAAGGCATCTGCACGCGGCTCGTCGGCAACCTCGCCGCTGCCGCGGCTGCGCGTCCACCGCTTCCGAGTCTCCCGGTGCTTTGATTTTCCGGGTTCAACCTGTCTCTTGAAGTGCCGCCTCATGGCAGCCCATACCGGGCCGCCGGACGTTTGCTACGGCCCTCCAGGCCTACGCGGCACTCGATGAAAACTCTGCTCCGCCATCCCTGGCTCCGCAGAGTTTTCAACGCCGTCGACCTCGGTACGGGCTACCATGAGGCTCCGTGTTTGCTGATTCCAGCCGAGTAGGCTTCCATGAATAGACGCTTCTTCACCAGGGTGCCCATGCACGTCATGGGGTCCCTCAATGGCGGCATCCATTTCACGATGCTCACTGGGATGGCTTGGTGGTGCCTGACATCCACGACAGCGTCCGCCGTCGACTTCGCCCACGAGGTCGTGCCGCTCATCAAGAAACACTGCGGCGAGTGCCACACGGCCGATGCTCGCCAGGGCGGTTTTTCCATGAACACGCGGGAGGATCTGCTGGCTGGTGGCGATTCAGGCACCCCTGGGTTCGTTCCTGGCGATGCAACGAAGAGCGAATTCATCGCCCGCGTCACGAGCGATGATCCCGACTATCGGATGCCGCCCGAAGGCGATCCTCTCCCACCAGAAGCTATCGCGGTCTTGCGGAAGTGGATCGATACGAAAGCCCCCTGGGAGCCTGGGTTTGCCTTTGCGAGCACCACCTGGGAGCCGCCGCTCAAACTCCGTCCGGTAACGCTGCCACCAGCACACGACGGTCGGACGAATCCCGTTGATCGAATCATCGACGCGGCTTGGGAATCACAGGGCATCGCGCGGCCACCACGCAGCGATGACCGCACGTTCATCCGCCGGGTAAACCTCGACCTCGTCGGGCTTCTGCCCGATCCGGCTCGCGTGGAGGCGTTTGTCGCAGACTCGCGGCCCGACAAGCGGACGCTCCTCGTCCGTGAGCTGCTCGGCGAACAGGAAAAGCTAGCCTACGCCGAGCACTGGCTCACGTTCTGGAACGACCTCCTCCGCAACGACTACGCCGGCACCGGCTTCATCACCAAGGGACGCCGGCAGATCACCGGCTGGCTCCACCGTTCGCTCGTCGACAACAAACCATTTGACATGTTCGTGCGCGAGTTGATCGCCCCGAGCGAAGAGTCACGAGGCTTTGTCGATGGGATCGTGTGGCGAGGCACGGTGAACGCGAGTCAGACCGTGCCGATCCAGTTTGCCCAGAACGTGGGCCAGACGTTTCTCGGCATCAACCTCAAGTGCGCGAGCTGCCACGACTCGTTCGTCGACCGCTGGACCTTGAAGCAGACCTACGACTTTGCGGCCATCGCGTCGAAGGAGCCGCTCGAACTGCATCGATGCGAAAAGGCCACGGGCCAGAAGGCACAGCCGGGCTGGATGTTCGACGAGCTTGGCCAAATAGACCCTGCGGCGCCCCCCGCGAAGCGGCTCGACCAACTCGCCGCTCTGATGACGCATCGCGACAACGGCTGGGTCTCACGAAACCTCGTGAACCGACTTTGGGCCCGGCTCATGGGCCGCGGCATTGTCCATCCCGTCGATTCTCTCAGGCTCCCACCGTGGAACGAGGATCTGCTCGACATGCTCGCGGCCGATCTCGTGGAGAGTGGCTGGAACGTGAAGCATGTCCTCGAAACGATCTGCACGTCAGAGACGTATGGCGCTGCCTCGCCCGTGATGACCGACTCGCCGCACGCTGCCACGTATGTGTTCCGCGGCCCGCTCCCGCGTCGCATGACTGCTGAGCAGTTTTCAGACGCTGTGTGGCAACTCACCGGGACCGCACCGCCAAAGGCCGATGCAGCCGTCACGCGATCCGAATCCACGGAGGACGGGCCACGGCCGATGGTGCGTGCGTCGCTCGTGAAAGCGACGCCGCTCATGGCAGCGCTCGGTCGCCCCAACCGTGATCAGGTTGTCACAAGCCGTCCGAGCGATCTCACGACGCTCGAAGCGATTCAACTCGCCAACGACGCGGCGCTTGCCGACGAGTTTTCCCGAGGCGGCCAGAAGATTCTCGCCGAGCATGGCCCGGGCCCTGACGGCATCATGTCGTGGATCTTTGACGCAGCCCTTTCGCGCCGTCCGACACCCGACGAGGCCGCCGCTGCCCGGGAACTCCTGGGTGAGTCACCGACTCGCGCGAGTGTCGCCGATCTTCTTTGGGCCATTGTCATGCTTCCGGAGTTTCAGCTGGTGCGATGACTGGCTCTGGGCGTGGAGGGCTCGTACCATGGCTTTGGAGACTGCCTCATGAAAACCCGCCGCGAGCTTCTGAAATCACTCGCTGGTGCGGCTGCTGCCACGCTCGTGCTTCCCGAGCCGCGGGCTCGTGCGTCAGCTGGGAACGGGATTGCCCATCCACCAGCGAAAGCTGACTCTGTCATCGTGCTTTGGATGGCCGGTGGCATGGCGGCGCCTGACACGTTTGACCCCAAGAAGTACAAGCCGTTCGAGCCGGGCCTGGCCGTGCCCGATGTCATCAGCACGTTCCCCGCGATTCCCACGGCCATCGACGGAATTCAGATCTGCAACGGACTCCCCGAGATCGCGAGCGTGCTCGACCGTGCGACGCTCATCCGCTCCCATGTGCAGCCCGACCTCGGCAGCATCCTCCACTCGCGCCACCAATACCACTGGCACACCGGTTACGTACCTCCACAGACCGTGGCCTGCCCGCACCTGGGCGCCTGGACGGCCCGCGTGCTGGGCCCAAGAAACCCCGTCATGCCGGCCTTCGTGAACATCGGCCAGCGGCTCGAAGGCATCGGCGAAAACGAAGAGATCAAAGCCTTTACGACTGCAGGCTTCTTCGGAAGCGAGTTTGGGCCGCTCAATCTTCCATTCCCTGAGGAAGCGGCCTTGGCTGTACGGCCCCCAAAGGGCATGGATCCTGGCCGCTTCTCGAGCCGCTACGAACACTTCAAGCGGCTTGTCAGATCATCGCCGGAATCCGAGTTCACGAGCGATTACCACCAGGAGTCGATGCTGCGCAGCATCGACAAGGCCCATCGGCTCCTGGGGGCCAAGGAAAAAGACGCCTTCGACATCACGCTCGAGCCCAAGGAGGTCCAGGAACGGTACGACACTGGCCGGTTCGGGCGTGGCTGCCTCCTCGCCCGTCGGCTCGTCGAGCAAGGGGTTCGCTACGTGGAGGTGACAACCGAATACATTCCCTTCGTTCACTGGGACACCCACGAGCGAGGCCACGAAAGGGTCGCCAAGCTTCATCAGGAGATCGATCGTCCGGTCGCGACGCTCATTCGTGACCTCGAAGAGCGCGGTCTCCTCGATCGCACCCTCGTCGTCATCGCCAGCGAATTCAGTCGCGACATGATCACCGAGGGACAGCCTGGCTCGGCGGCGAATGACCAAGCCAATTCGCCCAAGGATTTTCTCCAGAAGCCTGAGCACTACGGCCAGCACCGCCACTTCACAGGTGGCTCGACCGTGGTCCTTTTTGGCGGCGGCATGAAGCGTGGTTTTGTGTACGGCAAGACCGCCGACGAGCGGCCCTGCGTCGCCATCGAGAACCCTGTCACGGTGACCGATCTCCACGCCACGCTCTTCACCGCCATGGGCATCAGCCCCAAGACGGTGTTCGACATCGAGAATCGCCCCTTCTACGCCACTGAAGACGGCAAAGGAAAACCGGTCGACGCCGTGTTTGCCTAGCGAGGCATCAGCGCCAGCGGGGGCCACTCGAAAGGCTTTGCCAGCAGGATGCGGCTAGCAGCGCGAACATGATGCCGAGGAACGGTTCTTGGTTGGTGTAGGCCCAATAGGCCACCAGGGCCCCGGTGGCCACGCCAATGAGCCCGGCGATCTTGTGGGCATCGGCTACGCCAGCGGCGAGCATGCCTTCTCGAACGATCTGGCCGCCGTCAAGTGGTGGCACCGGAAGCAAGTTCAGGATCGGCCAAAAGATGTTGACGAAGAGGAGGAAACTGAAGAGCGAGGAAACGATCGGTGACTCGATCTCACGCCCCGAGTAGAGGTCGAGTGCCATGCCGACCGAGAAAACAGGAAAGGGCACGAACCAGCCACCCGTCTTGAGCCCAGCGATGATCAGCGCCGCGAGAACGAGCTGTGCCACAGGCCCCGCCGCAGACACGAGTAGTTGCTGGATCGGTCGAAGGTGGCGCCGGTTCCAAACATTTGGAATGGCGAGGCCTCCAAAGTGATAAATGACGATGTGCGAGCCTTGGCCAAAGGCCCGAAACGCGAGGGCGTGCCCCATCTCGTGAACGAGGATCGACACAAGAACGACACCGGCCCACACGATGAGGTAGCCGAGCATCGCGCGCTGGTCGCCTTCGGCAAACGACTGGCAGGTGTTCCAGCCGAGGATCGCTGTGCCCAGCCAGAACCAGGCAGAGATCCGCACGGGGATCCCGGCAATCTCAAACTGCCAATCGGCGGGCGTCGGCTGGGGCTCGGCAAGCAACATGACCGTCGAAAGATACCTGCGCGTCAGGCTGCCCGCGACGGGCGTGCCTCCTGAAGGCCCGCTGGCACGCCCTTGCAGCCGATGGCCAGCACAGCGGACGCCGCACGACCGGCCGACCCTGGCACGGCAACACGAGACGCGACCTCTGCGATCTTCGCACGCGTTGCCGAGAGCGCGGACCGGTTTTCGAGCCAGTCAATCACGTGCGATGCGGCGCGCTCAGCCGGATCCCCCACCGCGAGATACTCGGGGAACACGGCCTCCGGGTCGGCGAGCGGGACGCCTGTCGGAGGGCGAAGCACGCGCCGCAGCGGTCCGATCGGCTCGCGACACGCAAGGAGATTCACGAGGGTGATGAATCGTGCGTGACGAAAGAGACTCTGGACGACGTAGGCGAAGCGGCTGATGCGGTAGACGATGACGGTCGGCACGTTGGCCGCGAGCAGTTCAAGCGACACCGAGCCGCTCACCGCAATCGCCGCAGTCGCCTGGCCGATGAGTTTCCGTGTCTTCCCGGCCTCGACCGCGATGCCAAGGCCGCGAGCCTCCTCACTCGTGGCAATCGCCTCGCGAACTTTCGCGGCATGGCGATCATGGAGCGAGGCAACGGTAAGCCTCACGTTGGGCACGCGTCGTCGGACCATGGCCGCCGCGCGCAGGATGCTTCCGAGGTTGGCTTCGAGCTCCTGCCCACGAGAGCCTGGCAGCAGCACGACCAGCGGCGCTGCATCATGGCCACGATCAGCACTGGCTGTCTCTGCCTCATGTTCGTCAAAGAACGGATGGCCGACATACGTGCTCGCCATTCCCTGCGCCATGAACCAGTCATGCTCGAAGGGGAGCGCCGAGAGCACGTGATCGACAAGTCGTCGCATTTTGTGGATTCGCCAGCTCGCCCACGCCCAGATCTGTGGCGGGCAGTAGAAGACGACGGGGATTCCATGCCGCTTGGCTCGCCAGGCAAGCCACCAGTGGAAGCCCGGAAAATCAACAAGCACGCAGACATCGGGACGGGCGTCCAGAAAACTTCGCTCGGCTCGGCGAGCGAGATCGACGAATCGGTGGATCGACAGGAGCACTCGTAGGAACCACATGACCGCGAGCCGTGTCATGTCGGCCACCAGCCGGCAGCCCTCGGCCTCCATGCAAGGCCCGCCCAGACCGACGCACTCGACATTAGGCACCCTCGCCCGCAACTCGCGCACGAGCAGCGCCGCGTGGTGGTCGCCCGATGGCTCGCCAGCCGACAGAAAGACCCGCATCACCACATGCTCCTTGCCGACGGCTTCGCCCGTCCAGCAGAAGTATTTCAGGCCCGGCCGCCCCGCCCTAGGCCAGTTCCTCGCGGGAATGAGTGGCCCGCGGCTCTGGGAGCCCGAGGGCCACGACGGCTCCGGTCGCGATCACGGCGGCGCCTGCCACGAAGACGGTTCGGAATCCGATGGCGTCCACGGCAAAGCCCACGAGCGGCGAAAGGACGAAGGGAACTGCAAGCGCCCCTCCGACGATACTCACATACCTCGGATGATCCTGGGGCGTCCTCGCAAGTTCGAGGGCATAGCCGGTGAAAATCTTCAGTGCGATCGGGTTGAGCCCCAGCGGCAGGTAGACAAGCCAGAACCAATCGGCTGCGATGGGGTGCGGCAGAAGCGACATCAAGACAACCACGAGCGGCGCAAGCGATGAAAGGCCGACGAGCCAAACGAGGACGATCCGTGTGCCGCGTCGATCCGCCCATGGCCCCGCGACCAAGCTTGCGAGCCCTGTGGCGACATTTTGGGCGATGACCCAGCCAAGCAGACTCCCTCGGCCCGTGCCGAGGCTGTCCCTTGCGAAGGCTTGGTAGTGCGGAAACAGCATGAGCACGGCTGAAAAGCAGGCGGCAACGCTCGCCAACCGCCTGAGGGCAGGATCAGTGGCAAGCGTGTGCTGCCACCCCAAGAATCCCGCCTTGAGTCGGCTCCACCAGGTGAGTCCCCCGCGCGGCGCTGGTACAGAATCAGCAGGCTCGTCGAGGAACAGTGGCACGATCGCCGCGAACGCAAAGAAGACTGCGGTCGCGGCAAAGACCTTGGGAAAACCACCTGGCTCCGCAAGCCATGGCCCCAGAAAGAGGATCGCTGCCGCAATGGCCAGCACGCTGCCGACCGCCGTGCTGACCAGCATGGCACGGCCCCGGTTTCCGGCTGCGATGAGCTTGCCCTGGAGCGTCGCAAGCACGAGTTGGTTCATGCCATTGACGACCGCAAACGAGGTGTAGATCACCAAGAAAAGGCCGGCGAGTATGTCGGGCCGCGTAGAGGCCATCGGGCCCCACAAGGCGGCCAGTGCACCGAAACATGCAGCCATGAGAAGCGTCGTCGCGCAGAGTGCCGATCGCTTGCGACGGAGCCTCGCCACGGCCCCTGCAACCGCAAGCGGCGGCACGCTCTGGCCTCCACGATTGAGCACCGGAAGAAGACCGCGAAGCGTGCCAGAGTCGACGAGAGCGTCGAGCACCGCCGGCATGATGATGGTCTCGGTCTTGAAGATCCAGCCGATCCGCACGAGCACCTGGTAGGCCTCGATCCAGACGGTGTTCTTCGCTTCGCGGACGGCCGCGGGATCATCATGGCGAGAAAGCATCCTGCGAATTCGATCATACTGAAGTGAATCCGTCTCCCCGAACCCTGCGACCGGAACCCCGACCATGATTCACGCTCGTCTTCGCGCCACCCTCGTGGCCAGCTTGCTCTCGCTCCCAGGTGTGATCCCCGCGGCCGAGCCGGCGGGACATGATCTGGTTTGGTTCGGGACCTACACAGGGTCCGTGAAGGGAGGGCCGGAGTCGCGCGGCATCTACGTCGCGCGCTTCGACCGCAGCCGTGGCGAGCTCACCTCGCCGACCCTGGCAGCCGAGGTCAAGAATCCGTCGTTCCTCGCCAAGCATCCCACGCAGCCACGACTCTACGCCGTGTGCATGGACGACTCCTCCGGTGAGCCAACGGGCGCAGTCGCGGCGTTTCGAATCGATACCGGGCAAGGACTCCTTGGTCACTTGGGCAATCCTCCGACCGGCGGACCGGTGCCGACTGGCGGAAAAGGGCCGTGTCATGTCTGTGTGGATCACCGGGGCAAGGTCGTGCTCGCAGCCAACTACGGTGGGGGAAGCGTGGTCTGTCTCGCGCTCGCTGACGATGGAAGCATTCAGCCCGCAGCGAGGGGCACACCTGGCGGGTTCATCCAACACGCCTTCGATCGCAAGGACACGCCTGGCATCGACCCGAGGCGCCAGGAAGGACCGCACGCCCATTCCGTCGATGTCTCACCGGACGGACGATTTGCGTTCGTGTGCGACCTGGGTCTCGACCAAGTGCTCATCTACCGGCTCGACACCGCACGGGCGACGCTGTCGCCCCACGGTCACGCAACCCTTCCTGCCGGTTCAGGGCCGCGACATTTTGCGATGCATCCATCTGGTCGCTTCGCCTGGTGCATCAACGAACTGTCACTCACCGTGACGGGGTTCACCTACGACGCCGAGGCCGGCTCGCTCACGACGATCGAAACGCTGTCCACGCTCCCTGACGACGTCATCGACCGCCGTGGGTTTACCTGTGCCGAGATCGCCGTGCATCCGTCGGGGAGGTTTCTCTACGCCAGCACCCGTGGCCACGATTCGATCGCCATGTATCGCATCGACAAATCCACAGGTCGGCTCACCTTCCTCGGTGTCGAACCGACTCGGGCCGAGACACCGCGGCATTTCGCCATCGCGCCGGGCGGAAAATTCCTGCTCGCGGCCGGCCAGTCATCCCACAACGTGACGGTGTTCGCCATCGATGAAGCGACCGGGCTAATCACGTTCACTGGTCAGTCGATCGAAGTGCCTTCCCCCGTCTGCATTCTTTTCGGCCCTTGAAGTCCCGGGCGGCCACGAGCAACCGCGCGTCCTACCGCCCAGCGGAGATGAGGAGTTCCAAGTAGCTTCGCCGCTCGGTGCCCTCGCAGCCCAGGGCTCGAGCCAAGGATTCGAGGCAAGCGATGGCCTGCGGCACCTCCCCTTGGGATGCCTGAAGCTCGAGTTCGACGAACTCGCCAAGTCCGACGACCGAGTCGAGAGCGACTTCCACCTCGGTTCCTTGCCACGGCACACGTGCGGTCCGGCGCCGCTTGGCGACGTCGCGCACACGGCGAAAGCCGAGGGCTTCAAGCAGTTCCGTCCAGCGGTCGAGCGTGGCTTGGCCACCGCGCGGGCCGCCAGGCAGCGGCGCGGCCGCGGCGAGCCCGAGTTCCATTTCGCGGCGTGTCTTCGTGGCTGAATCAATCCGCGGCCCCTTCCACGTCACGGCCACGTCATCACCCACCCGCCGAATACGGAGGGCTTCGTCGGTTCGGGCGAAATCTCGGCACGGATGACTGAAATAGCGATCCACCTGCTCGACAGGCTCCCGAAACCGGGCCGCCAGCTTGACCAGCTTTTCTTCAATCGCGGCGACGTCGCCCACGCGAAACTTCTGCTCGACCTCGTACACTGAATGTTCCTTCACTGATTCTGAAACCCCCCGCGTCACCGACGCGCGGCACACGAACCACCTTCGACCCGATGATACCTTCTGCTTCACGGTCTCTCGTGACGGTGATCGTCGGCGGCCTTTTTGCTTTGCAAGCCGTTGGCTGCTCTGAACCGCCGCGCCACCGGGCCGTCGGCCTGGTGGTACCTGCTGTTCCCGTCGCCCCGATCGACAACCTCGCTGCCGCTCCTCTGCCCCTGGTGGGCCGCGTGACGCTTCTCAATTTCTGGGCGACGTGGTGTGGCCCTTGCCGCCGTGAGCTTCCTGGTCTCGCACGGATGGCCGCGTCACTGGCGAGCGAGAGTCGCTTTCAGCTCGTCGCCGTGTGCACCTCCGGCAGTGTTGGGGAGACCCCCGCAGACCTGGCCGCCGAAGCGAAAGAGTTTCTCCTGCGGGATCGGATTGCGATTTCGGCCTACGTCTTCACCGACCCACTTACCGCGGATCTTCTCTCCACCACTCTCGGCGTCCGCGCGATTCCCGCAACCTATCTCATCGGCCCCGACGCCACGGTCCGCCGGGTCTGGATCGGCTACCGCCCGCAGGACGAGGCCGACATGGCCGCTGCCATCGTCGCGCTCCTGAAGGAATCTCCGGCACAACCGGAATAGTCTGCCGACGCCGGCGGCACGACTTACACTTGAGGGCCCCTTCACAGCAAACCAACCGCATGAGCCTCCCACCACTTCGCGCATCTGAACACCTCCACGAGGTCAAGTACGAGATCCGTGGAGCACTCGCCCGCCGCGCCGAGCAACTCGAGCGGGAGGGGCACGACATCATCAAGCTCAACATCGGCAACCCCGGTGCCTTCGGGTTTCGCATGCCCTCCTCGATGCGGGTGGCGATCGTCGAGAACCTCCACCAGGCCGATCCCTACTCCCACCAGAAGGGAATCTTTCAGGCCCGCGAGGCGGTGGTGATGCAGCAGCAGAACCGCGGCATCATGGACGTCACTGCCGATGACGTGTTCATCGGCAACGGGGTGTCCGAGCTCATCATGCTCGCGATGCGGGCGCTGCTGAATCCCGGTGACGAAGTGCTCGTGCCGAGCCCCGACTACCCGCTCTGGACGGCAAGCGTCGTCATCCACGGTGCGAAGGCGGTCCATTACCCATGCCGCCCCGAGCGGGGCTATGTGCCCGATCCGGAGGAGATCGAGCGGCTCGTCACCGAACGGACGCGGGCCATCGTGGTCATCAATCCGAATAACCCCACGGGCGCCGTCTACCCTCGGGAAGTTCTCGCGGCCCTGGCCGAGATCGCCGAGCGACGGCATCTCGTGCTCTGCGCCGACGAGATTTATGACGAGATGCTCTATGAAAACGCCGAGTTCGTGCCGCTGGCGACACTCGCGCCACGCGCGCTCTGTCTCACGTTCTCAGGGCTCAGCAAGGTGTACCGTGCCTGCGGCCTGCGAGTTGGCTGGCTCGTGTTCTCGGGCGAACGAGAACACGCCCGTGACTATATTCACGCCCTCGATCTGCTGGCGTCACTGAGACTTTGCTCCAACGTGCCAGGACAGTTCGCCGTGCAGACGGCCCTTGGCGGCCATCAATCGATCTTCGAACTGACGAAGCCGGGCGGGCGTCTGTACGCCACGCGGGCTGCCCTGCTCGATGCGATGGCGAAGAGCCGGTGGATGTCGCTCGAACCGGCGCCGATGGGTTCGATGTACGGCTTTGTCCGCGTCCACGCCGATCGCCTCCCCGGCGGTCTCGCGGCCTTCGATGACCAGGCGTTCGCGCTTGATCTTCTCGAGCGAAAGCATGTCCTGGTCGCCCCAGGCTCGAGTTTCAACGTGCCATACCGCGATCACTTCCGCGTCACGCTCCTCCCCGACGCTGACGAAATGGCGGAGGTGTGCAGCCGCATCGAGTCGCTTCTCGACGACTACGCCCTTCCGCCGGCGTAGCGAGGCCACGGCCAGGTCCAGCCGACTTGTGTCGCCAGCGCTTCGAGGAGAATCGTGACCAGCAGCACGGGCAAGAGCCAGCGGCGAATGCCGCGCCAAGCTGCTGGCCGCGGTGCTGTCCAGACATCCGAGAGATCGACCCGCTCGACACCGCCAGTGCGACTGGAGACTGTGAGGAGCTCTTCCACACGCGATCGATCAAACGACCATTCCGGATTCGACATCACGTTGACAGGGCCGACCGCAAGGGCCGTGTCGCCAAGCCGGATCGCCCCGCGAATGTACTCCACGTCAGCGGCGTCCACGGCAGCAGAAAAATGACCGGGGGCCAATCGTTCCCACGGTACGAGCGTTGCCTCGCCTCCCTGCCCGCGCGACACGGTCAGCTCGGGTGGGTCAGCGGCCACACGTTCGGCCCACGCGTCATCCGTGTCGTCATACAGAAGATCGAGCCGCACCTGCGTCCCATCCACGCGGCACTGCATGCCGACTCCCGCAGGCACAGGCGCCCCGGCGAGCCAGCGAGCGAGGCTCTGGACCATGCCGCCATACCCATCCCAACTGCGGGTCAACTCTGAGTAATCGCCTCCCAGAGGAAACATGACCGACGCCACCCGCCCGGTTCCTCGTCGCCAGAAGGCGACCAAGGGCGCCGCGTACTCGTCACCGGACACAGCCGCCTGGGATGCGTTCGGCTTTAAGTACGTGAGGTTGTAGCCTTCGACCTGCGGGAGCCAGTCGATGGGGGCCGCGGCAAGCTCGGCCCAACCTGGCGTACCTTTCACCGTCACGGGTTCGTCTAAAAATGCCGACCGGGCGATCGTCGCCGTCTCCATTTCAAAGAGCGCGGGAAGCTCCTTGGCGTCGGCGTTGAAGAAGATCCGACCGTTGCCGCGCTTGGCAATGTCCTTCAGGAAGTCAGCATCAGGATCCTGATCGCTCCCCAAGCCGATCACACTCACCGTGCATTTTTCCTTGACCATCTCGGCAAGCAGGTTCTCGTAGTCGCCCGGCTCCTCGGCGTCGGCGGCGTCGGCAAAGAGGATCACATGCCGCTGGCCCACCGGCGTTTTTTTCAGCATGTCCCAAGCCTTCACGAGCCCCGTGTAACAAAAAATGCCGCCTCCTTCGCTCGCGACACTGCGGGCCGCGGCGACGAGCTTGGCTCGGTTTGGCCCCACGGCGAGCGGCGCGTCGGAAAGCGGATGCGCCGCGCTGTCGACAGGGATGAGCACGACCAAGTCGTTGTCACCGAGCAGCTCGATGGCCCGCGCCGCCCCCTCGTCGGCCAGCGCCATCTTGGTCTGGTTCGTGCCCGGGGCGGTCATGGCCATGCTGCCCGATCGATCCATCACGATCGCCATCGCCACGGCAAGTTTCCGGTGTTCTTGTTTCAGTTCCATGCTCACCGGCAACAGCGGTTCGACCGACGAGCCGAACCACCCCCCCGACGCGAAGGAAAACTTGCCGCCGACCATCGCCAGCCCGCCCCCCTGGGCCGTCACGAAAAACTCGAGCCCCTTCATGAACCCAGGATCGAGTGCATAGGCCGGCACGTTGTCGAGGATGACGGCCTTGGCGCCCGTCAAAAGCCCGATGTGGGCTGTCGCGAGATCGCTCACGACCTCGACATCAAGGCCCTGGCCGCGAAGCGCCGTGGCGAGAGGTGGATCGGCATAGGCCGTCACGAGCACGATCCGGCCGCCTCCCTGGATCTCGACCCACTGCTCGGCTGTGTTGTTGCCGGCGATGGCATCGCGCTCGGGGAGGATGCGCACGGAATACCGGTGGGCACCAGAACCCGCGAGCCGGTCTGCAAACCGCACGCGGCCTCGGCCACCGCGCACCATGACTTCGCGAGTTCCAATCGGCTTGCCATCCCGAAGGATCTCGAGCGGCACCGTCGCGTCGCCACTTCCCGTGACGACGACTTCAGCCAAAAGACCCTCGCGAGCCTGCACGCGCCGCGGGAGCCGGAAGGCGGCGACCGAATAGTCCTCGGCGTCAAGCCGTGGCGGCAGGCGAAGATCGAGGGCCACCTCTTTCTCCACGAGCTTCTCCATCGCCCGGCCGAGAGGTTCGGTCGAGAACCCGTCAGTGACGGCGAGAACCCTGGCAGCACGCTCAGCCGGCATCTGGGCGAGCGCGTGGGAAATCGCCGACGCGAGCCGAGTCGCGGTTCGCTTGCCAGCGAACTCGGAAGTCCCGCTCCGCAGGAGGGCCCCACGTGTCACCGCTTCATCGGCGAAGTCGACATAGAAGATGCGATCATCGGACGCCCGTGACTTCTCCAGAATCGTCTCCATCTCGGGAAGCCGGGGGGCCAACTCTTCCCAGCCGGAATCGGACTGGTCGACAAGCACCCAGAGATCGAGACCGTCTCCCTGCTGCCGTACCCGTGGCTCGGCAAGAAGAAGCACCGCGAGCACAAGATACAAAGCCCGCAGCGGCCGTTCGAGATGCAGCCCACGCCAGTACCAGCCGGCGACAGCAAGTGCCGGGAGCAGCAAGAACCACTGCGGGGCGATGAAACGAATGCCGGAGAGTGAGAGCATGAAAACGTCCTCGATCACGCGCCGGAGAGTTGGGGGGCATCATCGACACCGGCACGCCCCTTGGCACCGCGCCAGCCCCAGGCAATCAGGAGAGCACCGATCGCGATGCCCGCCCAGAGCGGTGCCCACGGATCTGTGATTGACTGCTTGACGGCCTGCTCCATACGAATCGCTTCGAGCGTTTCGACCGGGGCCGCCTCACGAAAATCGCTTTCACGGGAATCGGCGAACTGCGCGGCCCCGCGCACCAAGGGCGTTGTCGACTTTGATTCTTGGGGCACCGACACCACAAAAAAACTCGGCAGCCACGGAACCCGTCCACGAAATGGTGCTTGGGAATCCGACGCGTCGCCGTCGAGGCCCGCAACACGTATCGTGGCACGCCCGGCTGGACCGTTGGCCACGTTCGGGGGGATGTCGATCACTTGGCCAGTCTCGAAATTTCCGGCCCAGGGCCGATCGATCCGCATGCGGATGCGATCGATGAATCTCTGCACGAGCACGACGACCGCCGGCGCGCCCACCGTGCGCTGGATGCCCACGCTGTAGG
>CAZCHF010000004.1:81639-132996 GCA_964498325.1 uncultured Candidatus Kuenenia sp. | reverse complement strand
AACCCGCCACGTCAAAATTCAGAACAAGATTCTGCACGCGTCGGCCGCCGGGCAGCACCGTCGACCGGATGAACGCAAGCGGCTTGCCCCCCTTCCAGAGGAGCGGCTCGTCGGCGGGCGTGAGCGCGAGACTGCCGGCAGGCCCAGACATGAGTCCGCCCCAACCCAGGTCGCGCGTGAGCGGATGATCCTCGGCAGCAACCCAGGCAGGGTCATAGGCAACGGGCTTTCGTTCAGGAGAGCCTTGCGACGCCCCGCCCTCGTCCGAATCGGCATCAACGGCGATCGCTAGCTGAATCCCGTCGATCTCGGCCGCAGGATCAAATCGGCCTATCACGAGGTCAGCCGTCGTGGCGTCGCCGACGACCTCCACGCCGGCAGCGGCCTTCACCATGCGGCCAAGCAGATCTGTGGCCGGCCCACTCGCCGTGATCGCGACCTTCACGATCCGCGGCACGGGTCGCACGAGTGGCAGCGCATCGTCGATACGGAACCGATCCTCGGAGAGTGCCAGCACCATTCGCTCGGCCCCTTCCGGCCACGGCCCTTCGACTGTTCGAGTTTGCCTCGGTTCGAGGCGAATTGACTGCGGCGCCCCGATGGCAGTCGGCTTCCCATCACCGCTGAGCACCCGAGGAACAACCTCACGCATCTGGGTACCGTCGCCATGATTCGTGACGAGCGCTCGCCACACGAGCCTGTCGCTCTCGTGGGCCACATCCCCCCTCGAGAATCCGACATTTGCAAACGGCTCTCCGGCAGAGATCACGGCAACGCCTCCCGGCACGGCCGTGACACGGTCCGTGACGAGAATGACCACGCCGGCATCTCCTGGCACGAGCGTCTCCGCGAGCGCGAGTGCAGACCCAGGATCATGCGTACCGAGCGTCGGCCGCCAACCATCGGCAGCGGCGAGCAGTTCCTTCAGATCTCGCCCGACGTAGAGCGGCGGCCGGCCAGGTCCTGTTTCGAGCAGGTGCCAGTCGGTCCGCGAAGCAACGGCGTTCCATGATGCGAGCCGCTTGCCGAGGAGGTCGAGCGTGGGCTCCCGGAAGGCTTCCATCGACGCCGAGCTATCGAGGACGACCACGACCGTTTGCCGCGAGTCATTCCGCACCCACCGTGGATCTGCCAGCAGCCAGGAGATGGCAAGAATCGCCAGGAGTTGCATCCAGAACGGCGCGGAGTTGCGAAACTTCTCGAACCGCATGCCACCAGTCGGAAGCGGAGCGGCGCGTTCCAGCAGGAAGAGCGTGCTGGCTCGAACCCGTCGCGAACGCTCCTGAAGAAAGTGAATCGCGATGAGTACGGGCACCGCGGCAAGCGCCGCAAGACCCCACGGGTTCGCAAAGAAGAGGCTCGGTATCATCGTTGCTTGCGGCCTCGCATCTCACATGTCGATCACGCCGGCCGGCACTGCTTCGCCGCGGAAGGCCGAAAGCAGGTCACCGCCATCACCGACCCTGGCAAAGCCAAGCCCGCGCCGCGAGCACTCCTCGCGCCAGGCTGCGAAGTGGCGCTGGTACGCCTGACGGTAGCGCTGGAGCATGCCGGGATCGACCCGCTGCCGCGACCGGACCGGCCGCTCCGCGTCTTCGAATTCGATATTGCCGTCCCAATCAGGATCCCGTTCCGTCATCGCAAAGGGCGCGATCACGATGCCACGGCTTCGGGAGTCGGAAAGCCGTGACGCCACTTGGTTCGGTGGCGATTCATCGAGCAGATCGCTCACCAGCACTCGGAGCGACCCTGCCCGCAGCGGCACGCGGTCGAGTTGGTCGGCGAGACCAGCAGGTTCAGCAAGGGCCGCTGATCGCGTTCTGCCAGCCGATGCATGAATCGTTTCACCCCATCCATCGGCCAACGCCCGCTCCACCGGCACGTCCTCCGGCAACTCCCCGGCTCCCCGGCCGAGCACGATCAGCTTCAGGTGTCCGCCGAGCCGAAGCCCGCTCTCGAGACAGAAGTAGAAAAGCTCCCATACCCGCGTCGCTTTGAGTTCGCCCAGAAACATTGAACCACTCACGTCGTACACGAGATCGATGCGGGGAGTGACCTCCTCGCGGTAGAGCTTCATGGTGTAGTGGCCAGTCCGAGCGTAGGCCTGCCAGTTCATGTGCCGCGGGTCGTCACCAGGCACATACTGCCGGTGGTCTTGAAAATCGATCGAGCTGCCACTGCCGCGGCCGAGCACACTCCCTGCGGTGCCCGCCCACTGGCCGCTCCGCAGCGGCAGCCTCGCTGCTGCCGCTGCCGCCTTTGCCCGAGCATGGATCTCGCGGAGGTTCATGGGTGTGGCTCTCCGGCCACGAGTCGCCACATCTTCCGCATTTCCCGACGCCAAGGCCTGGCGATCACGGCCAGGATCCCGGCCGTGAAGACGAGGCCTGCAATCAAGAGCGTCAACTGGGCATTCGCATCGACCCTGCCCATGAGCCGGAGAAGCCCTGCCTGCGGGAATGCGATCGCAACGCCTACCGAACCCGACGCGCTCGACCCGATCATCTCACTGCGAATCGAATCGATGAACCAGGGTACGAGACCGACAACCTGCACCATCCCGTACAGTGTTCCTCTGGCCGCAACCTTCGGAAACAGAACAAGCACTGGCAGCGGGAACAGGATCGCGGCCATCGACAGCGTCACGAAAGGCAGTACTGCCTGAAGTTTTCCTGCCGCTTCGGCCTGGACGATCACCGCACCAGCAGTCATGCCGCCCACGAAAGCGACATACACGACACCCGTGGCCCACCCAGGTGTGAAGATCGCTGCGAGTGCCTTGCCGACAATGCCCGCCTTGCCAAAAGAAGTGTAGATCCGACGAATTGGCACCGGGCGCTCGAGCAGCGCGGCCACGCTGATGAAGAGCAGCGGTATCCCCATCACGACGAGAGTCGACGTGAACTGCACAGCGGAGCCGAACAGGCCTGCTGCCGTGATCGCCACGGCACAGAAGAGCCCAATGATCCGCTTGCGAAGCGCATGGTTCTCAGCCGGCGGGGCGATGCTCGAGGCTGCCGCTTCGAGCAGCAGGATCATGTAGAAGAGCGGAACGGCGACGGTGAGCCAGCCCATGGAAAATCCAATACTCGGCGCCATCGGGGCGAACCTTGTCACGAGCGTCACCCACGCTCCGACGCCGACCAGGAGCAGCAACCCGACCCGCTCGCGCTGCGGACGGGTCGAGGCGAGGATCGCGAAAGCAGCCACGAGCGCGGAGCCTATGAGCAGCCAGGCAAAACTCCGGAGGTCATCAACGACGTTCACGCCACCGAAGAAGTACTGAAGGACGAGATACGGCAAGGCTGCGACTGCCACGAGCATCGCCTGGGCAACGATTGCCGCCCATTTGCCGACGACAATCCGTGTGGCCGAGAGCCTCGTGAGCTGGACCAAATCCAGGTTGTTCCCGGCTCGTTCCGAAGCAATCGCCGTCATGCCGCGAAGCGGAATCACAATCCCGACCGTGAGTCCCAAGATCGCCCAAAGAAAACCGCCGGTGCCACGGGAAATCATGGGTCCAGGACGCTCAGACACCGCCAGCAGGGCGAATGCCGCAAGCACGAACATGGCAGCCTGCATGATCAAGAACGTCCAGAAAAACGCTCCCGACTGGATGCCCTGCCGCAGCTCCCGAACGAGCATTGGTGACAGGCACGCCGGAAAATCATCCCCTGGCCAAGGATGCTTGGACGTTGCAAACGGCTCTCCGAGCACGCCACCAGGTGCCACAGCATGCGGATCGCTCATGAGACACCCTCCCCGGAGGGTGGCCGCACGTGTGCAACGAACCGTGTGAGGACATGCATCTCACGAAGCCACGGCGAAGCGACACTGGCAAGCACGACCAGCGTCGTCAGCACCGACGCGATGATGAACACAGGAGCGTACTCCGCGAGATTGCTTCCAGAGCCGAACTGCACGTATGCGGGCAACGCAGCCAGCGGAAACGGCAAGGCAAAAAGCCAGCCGCCCCAGTTCGCCCACGACGTCGTTCCATCCGGAGCCACCGCCATGAGATAGACAAACACGAGGAAGCAGAGGAGTTGGATGAGCGCGTAGAACAAGAACCTCGCCCGCACCCGCGGCATGTGCACGAGAAACGGAAGCGGAAAGAGCACTGCCGATGCGATCAGGCACGCGATCGTGAACCCGACCACGACGTCTTCTCCGTCGCCCCAATTCGAGGCGAGCCATGCACACCATCCGATCGTACACAGACATGACACGATCCCGACAAACGGCAAGCCCGATGCCCAGCCGGGCGTGAAAACCATCGCGGCGACCCGTCCGACGCTGCGCCACCGACCAAACGGTCGATAGAGCGTGGCGATCGGCACCGGCTTTTCGAGGAGCGACTCGATCGTAAGGCAGAGCATGAGAGGCGCGGTGAACAGCATCGTGAACCCGGCTGCATCCCTTGACCCACAAATGCCCAGGATGACCCACGCAATCGCGATCGTGATTGCCAGGAGTCGCTTGCGTCCCGCGTGGTTTTCCGCTGCGGGCGCGATCCTGGCCGCCGCGTACTCGAGGAACGCCGCGGTGTAGAGAGCGATACCGGCGATGATCCCCACCCTCATGGCAACACTCACGCCGCCGAGGCCGCGTCGGCTGCGTGAAACCTCTTCGAGAAGCTCGACTGCCGGCACGAAAACTGCCATCACGACGAATACACAGATCCCGATGCGCATCCAGAGTGGCTGGGTTGAAAGCGCGAGAGCCGCGGCCGTCACGGCGAGCGCGGCCACGGCCATCCAGCCAAAGGCCTCGAGATCGTTGACCACATCCACGCCACCGAGGAAGTACCGCAGGACGAGATACGGCAAGAGCGCCGTCGCCACGAGCACGCCCTGGCAGGCAATCGCCAGCCATTTGCCGAGGATGATCCGCGTGGCCGACAGCCGCGAGAGCCGCACGAGATCGAGGTTGTTCCCCAGGCGTTCATTGCTCACGGCGGTGAGGCCACGCAGCGGAACGACGACAACAATGGCAGTCGCGATCGCGAGCCAAAAGAGAGCCGAAAACTCGCGCGCGGGGATTCCTCCTGGCCCGCCGCCGAACGTCCCCACCGCCCACGTCATGAGGGCAAACATCGCCGCCTGGATGCCGATGAACGTCCAGGCAAACACTCCGGATTGAACACCCTGCCGCAGTTCGCGGACGAGCATCGGTGGCAGCCAGGATGGAAAATCGTCGCCCCGCCAGACCCACGGTTGCGTGACCGCGGCACGGCGCACGACCACCGTCTTCGCGGATCCCAGCGCGATCCCCGTGTCGCCGCGAAGCAATCTTCCGACGGCTGCGAACTCACGAAGCCAGGGCCACGCGACGGCGGCCAGGACGACACCGACGATGACCAGGCCTGCCGCCGTGTAGGTCGTGGCCACTGCCGATAAGTCGTACGAACCAGGCACCGATTCCCATATAGCCAGAAGGCTGCAGGCCGCCCCGATCGGGAGGGGAAGGGTCACAAGTTGACCCGTTTCGTATTCCCACCACGGTTCCTGGTAATACTTGAACGCGTTGGCGAAGGCGAACGTCATGAAACCGAGCAGGTGGCAGAGAAAATAAAGGATCGCGGCGTACCGAACCTGGGTGACGCGGACGATGACCGGCAGCGGAAAGACGATGGCCGCCACAAGCAGGCTTGCAAAAGCGAGCGCCATGAGTCGCTGATCGGGCGTGGCATACCGTTCAAGCAACTCCAAGACACTCGCTCCGCAGAGCCCTGCCAAGGCCGCCACAAACACGAGGCCAGATGCCCACCCAGGGGTGAACACCGTGGCAGCAAGGCGGCCTGCCACGCCCGCCTTGCAAAACGGAAGGAAGAGTGTCCGCACGTGGCTTGGCCGCTCGATCATCGCTCCCATGGCGTAGGAGAGCAGCAGCGGCCCGGTCGCGAAAAATGTGGCCACCGCCACCAGCGCGTCACCTCTCCATGCCACGATCGGCCAGATGGCAGCCAGCGCCAACGCAAAGAGTCGCGTTCGGGCGGCATGGTTCTCGACCGGCGTTGCAATCTTCGAGGCGGCAAACTCGAGAAACGCGAAGGTGTAGACGGCCATGGTTGCAAGGATCGCCGAGGGCGTCGTGAGCCAAGTCCACCACGGCGAAACAATCCCTCGCGGCCCATCCACGACGGCGACAAAGACAAAAAAGCCCACGGCAGACACGGCGCTGGAGATGCCGATCCGAAATCCGAGTGGCAACGTCGAAAGAGCTACGGCAGCAGCCGCAACCACGGCCCCGGTCGCCATGATCCACCCCAGGCCTTGAAGCTCGACGAGCACGTCCACGCCACCGAAAAAGTAACGGAGCGTGCAGTACGGCAGGAGTGTGACGGCAAGCACCGCCGACTGGGCCACGAGCGCGATCCACTTGCCGAACACGATCCGCGTGGCCGAGAGACGGGTGAGATTCAAGAGATCGAGACCGTTGCCTACGCGTTCTCCACTGATCGCCCCGACTCCCCTGAGCGGCACGATCACCGACACCGCCATGACGGCCGTGAGCCAGAAGAGAAACGAGAATCCGTCGTCGTCACCTGACTCGGCGAGCACCTGAATCGAGAACACCAAGAAGAGCGCCGCCTGGAACACCAAAAACGTCCAGAAGAAGACGCCCGACTGCACGCCTTGGCGAAGCTCCTTGACGAGCATCGGCGAGATCCAGTCCGGAAAGTCGTCGCCTTGCCAGCCGGCGTCGCTCGCAGCGGTGCCACGAGTCGGTGAGATCGTCGCCGTGGCCATGTGTTCGCCCGGGCTTACCGCCGGTCCTTCACCATGTCGACAAACGCCTCTTCAAGGCGCCGCTGCTCGCGGCGGAATTCGATGACCGGAATGCCGGCAGCCACGATCCGGCGCAGGCCGTCAGCGAGGAATGCCGGATCGCTCCCTTCACAGGCGAGCCGGGCGCCGTCGCGCCGCTCCTCGAGCACGCTCCATCCCGGGTTCGTCTCGGCCCACTCGACGATCGGTCGCGGATCGCCCGCCACCGTGACCTGAACGGCCATCATGGCGGCCTCACCATTCGTCGGCTGGCCGTGCTTGAGCGAATCGGCATCGCCGTGAAACACGAGCCGCCCACCGTCGATGAAGAGCAGCGAGTCGCACATCTCGCCGAGCTCGCTCAGGATGTGGCTCGAAATGAAGAGCGTCTTGCCGCGGGCAGCCAAGAGCCTCACGAGGTTCTTGAACTCGAGCCGCGCCTTGGGATCGAGGCCTGCGGCCGGCTCGTCGAGAATCATGAACTCCGGATCCGGGATGAGCATCCGCCCAAAGCAGAGCCGCTGACCCATTCCCTTGCTGAGTTTCCCCATTTGGCGATCGGCCAGCGGAAGGAGATCGGCAAAGTGCATCACCTCTTCGACTCGCTCGCGTCGCTGCGTTCGTGAAAACCCGTACGACCGGGCGAAGAAGTCGAGGTACTCAAAGACCGTCATGTTCGGGTAGGTACCGAACGCGTCGGGCATCCAGCCGACGAGGCGGCGAACTTTCGACGGTTCCTCGACCACGTCGAGACCGTCGACGACGACCTGCCCTGACGTCGGCTCATCGAGTGTCGCCATGATCCGCATGGTCGTCGTCTTACCGGCACCGTTGGCCCCGATGAAGCCGACGACCGCGCCGCGACGAATGGCAAACGACAGGTCCTGCACGGCGTGCACGGAATCAAAGACGCGGTTGAGGCCCCGCACTTCGACGAGCGGCGACGTCGAGGCGTCACTGGTCGGCTGTGTCTGTTCGGCGGCAATCATGGCCGACTCCTCGT
Source organism: uncultured Candidatus Kuenenia sp. (assembly GCA_964498325.1). GTDB lineage: Bacteria > Planctomycetota > Planctomycetia > Pirellulales > UBA1268 > QWPN01. The sequence continues at coordinate 125,223 of CAZCHF010000004.1, read as the reverse complement.
GAACGGCCCGACAAAATCAGCCCGCTCGTCGACCCACCGGATCGCGCCCAATGTTTTCACGGCAACTTTTCCCGCTTCGCTGCTCGAGGCGTAGGCGTGCCCCCGGACATCTCGGAGTGGATCGAGAGCAGCGTGGCGGACCGGGCCAGCGTCGGCAAGCAGTGACTCAAACCATCGCCGGTACGAGTCGGCGTCGCTCGCCTGTAGCTGTTTCTTCTGGCCGGTGCCCACGGCGTCGGCCGTCCAGTAACGCCCTGCTTCGTCGATCACAAAGACCTTGTCGAGTGGCACTTCGATACTGGAGAGAACTGCCGGGGGCGTGTCGTCGGTGCCACCGATGACTTCGAGTCGGGCTCGTGACGGTCGCACCGCCACTGCCAGATACGCCTGATCGGATCGGCTTCGGAACCAATCCCCTTGCCGTGAGCGACCATCCAATTCGAAGAACTTGTCATTCCAATCATGATCGCCGAGCGGTTCGAGCCAGGATGGTTCGGCGATCGGAAACGAGGAACCGAGCAGCACGCCCGTTCGGCTGAACTGTTCTTGGATCACCGCCATCGTGTTGAGTTCGGGCGCGATGAGGCCGAGAACGCGGCGGGCCCCTGCCCCTCCGACACCATCGCGCATGAACATGAGCAGCAGAAGGAACGCCGTGGCGGCAAGCGAGATGAGCGGTGTCGTCCAAAACATCCGCGAGCGCCGCCCTTTGCCGGCCAACACCATCACATTGACCGGCCCGGCCACGATCCCAAAGAGCGTGAGGAACCCGAGGATCCACCCGACGGGCAGGGCCCGCTCGCCAAACACGCTGAACAGCCGGCCGAATCCACCTTCCCACGCGCCGATGGCACCGCGTCGAGATGACTTTCCCTTGTATTTCTCGGGGAGCCCCTCCATCGACTCCCGCTCTTGGGCATGAAACGAGTACACGTCCCTGTACGACAGTGTCGTGCCGTCCCAGGGCACCACGACGATATCACCAGCGCCCAGACGCCGATATCCGTCCGGTTCCCCACGTAGAATGCCCATGCCATCGAGTCGCTCGGAGGTGGGATCCTTGACGAGCACCGCCACCCGGCCGCCTGTTGCGACCCAGTCGAGCAAGGCCTTGCGTCGCCCCCCCGTCAGCGACCGCCATTCCCCTTCGGTCATCAAAACTTTGCGGAAGGCCGACCAGCCTCGCCAATCTTCCGGGGCTCGCGCCATGTCGAGCGGACTGCCTGACAGAGAGAAGTTTTTGAAGGCGTCTCCCGGAGCAGCCTGCACATCTTTGGAGACCCCGGCGGTAAACATCGGTTGTGGTGTGGTCCCTCCAGACCGCTCCGCCGGACTACAGTCAATGAAGACCGTGTCGTTGACCGCATGCCCTGAGATGAGCAGTTGGCTGCGACCGCCTCCATCCGAGAGCGATCCCACGAAGAGCGTCGCCTTGGCCGTGCCACCAGCCGGCACAGCGATGCGTGCCGACGGCGACACACCCGATGACCGGACATATCGGCTATCAGGCGTGACCGTCCAAGTATGGTCGGATGTCGAGCCGTTGGTGATCGTGATGGTCACCGGGATCAAACCCGCATCGCGGCCTGTCGTGACTGAGTGAAGCCCCGTCCAACCCTCGACTTCAATAGCGATCCTGCTACCGGGCTCAGTCGTAATCGTCTCGATCTCGGCACGGGCAAAGCCGCCAGCCAGGGCACCCCCCACGACGAAAAGACTCGCAAAGAGCAGCCGCATGTCACACCTTGGCCGCCGCGAGGCTCGAGGGAAGCGGTTTGTCTTGGGCGGGCACTTTCTCGAGGAGCCGAGCAACGAGGGCATCCGTGGTAAGGCCTTCGAGTTTGGCACCGTAGTCGAGCACGACCCGGTGTCGAAGCACCGGCGCGGCCACCGCTCGCACATCTTCATAGGCCGCATTGATCCGCCGATCACAAAGCGCTTTTGCCTTTGCCGCCGCCGCGAGCGCCAGGGCCGCCCGAGGGGATGCACCAAATTTCACGCCGGAGGCATGCGGCTCACCGGGATGCGTCGCCTGCACGAGCCTCGCAATAAAATTGGCCACGGTCGGTGGCATGTAGACCCGGCGGACCTGATCGAGCAGTTTGTCGAGGGCTCCGGCATCCATCACCGTCGCCACCTGCGGCTCGACGCCGATCTCGCGATTGAGCACGATCTTTTCGAGCGTGGCCACGTCGTTACTCTTCACGTCGAGCTTGAAGAGGAACCGGTCGAGTTGGGCCTCGGGAAGCGGATAGGTTCCCTCGAGCTCGATCGGGTTCTGCGTGGCAAGCACGAAAAATGGGGAGGGCAGCGGATGGGTCTGCCCCATCACGGTCACCCTTCGCTCTTGCATCGCTTCGAGCATGGCCGACTGGGTCTTGGGGCTCGCCCGATTGATCTCGTCGGCGAGCAGAATATTTGCGAACACCGGCCCAGGCTGAAACACGAACGTACGGCGACCTTCCACCTCTTCGAGAACCGGGTTGCCGGTGATGTCGCCGGGCAGGAGATCGGGCGTGAACTGCACGCGCTTGCTCGAGAGTGCCAGCGCCTTGGAAAGCCCTTTCACGAGTTCCGTCTTACCGAGCCCCGGAAGCCCTTCGAGGAGAATATGGCCCCGAGCGAGCAGGCCAACCACAACCATCTCGATCAGCTCATCCTGTCCGAAGAGCACATTGCGAAGGGCCTTGGTGAGACTGTCGATCGTATCGGCAGCAAACCCCGCCTGCTGTTCCGAGAGCGGCTGCACGGAGGCATTGTGCGACATTGATGAAACAATCCGGCAGGTCAAGGCATCGTTGCCACCGTCTTAGAAAGCGGCCGGAGGAGTCTACCACTCGGCCAAGGAGCGGCCACCATGCGGCGACGCCCGGGCACTCCCAAAACTACCGAGTCGATGGATTGACGACTGGCCGGATTGGCATCGGCATCCGCACGACCAGGTCTGAAGCGTTCCGTGGCACATCGCGTTCTTCCTCCTGCCAGTTGCCGTCGATGATTCGACCAGACCAGTCATCGCCCCCGTCGTAGACGCCATTGTCACCGACGCTTGCGAGAAGATACCCGTCCCCACGGCGCTCGTAGATGAGCGGTTTGTCGGAAAATGGATCAATCGAAACAGCCGAAAGGTACCGTGGCACCAGATCCTCGAGGCGCTCTGGATACTCGGCACCGGGTGATCCACGATCGACTCGCCACATCGCCAAGGCCGCCGACGTGCGTGTGAGCATGAAGAGCGATTGGCCACGGACGTCGGCATTGAGCACCGATGAAAAGCTGGGCGTGAAAAGAGAGCTGGTGTACCACGCGACGACAGCGCTGCGCGCCCCGCGGTTGCACAGGAGCATGGGAATGCTCCTGGCATCGTTCCAAGCACCCACTTTCGCAACGAGATCCTCTCCTGCTCGGTCGAGGATCGCTCGCTTCGCGGCGACCGTCGGAAGTCGCATCGCTTGCTTGATCGTGTCGTGCTCTTCGTTGACGCGCCGCAAAACGTCATTCCAATCGAGGCTCGTTCTCAGGAGCGAAAGGACCTGCGAGTCAAAAGTTCCTTGAAAAAGTTCAACCCGGCCCGCTCGACCACCTTGATTCCGCCGGGCGCAGTAAACGATCGCATCGACGACCCCAAGACGTTCCCACAGCATGGCCTCGGCGAGTGTCCCGGACGGCCCGAGCGAATCCAGGTCCCGACACACGTTCGCGAAGAGATCGGGGCCCAGCATGGCGCGGTTGAGAAGCTCCAGCGCAACACCGTCGGCCGTCGCTTGGATCGCGACCGACATGAGGCGGGTGACGAGGCACTGGGAGCGGCATTCCGGAGCCGCAATCAGGTTGCTGAGTCGGTATGTCGCGAGGATATCCTGCCATGCCTCGGCGTGACGTCCTTCACCGATATGCCATTGTGCCCGACAGACAAGGGTTTGGGCCGCGTTTCGCAACTGCTGCAGGTCAGGCATATCCAGGCCAAAGAGGAGCCCCTCAGTCGAGCCCAACAGCGAAGGGCTCGGGAGCCAGTAGCGTGACCGTTTCGTGGCGGCCACGACCTGGTCGATCGCCCCTTCGTTGGCAACAAGCCATGCCTCGAGTGCGGGCAACTCTTCACCGGTCCAGGGCCGCTCGAGACCAGCGTCATAGTCTTCGACGGTGACCTTCCACGCGGCGTCTTCATGCGGCACCCGAAGCGGATCGCTTGGCGGTTCGTTCGGAATGCCGAGGGCGGCACAAACGGCTGGAAGATCGGCGGCGTCGATCCCCAGCGGCCAAAAGACCTGAAGGAGCGTTGCGGCCGCGTTGTCTTCCGGCGGTGGCGCCGGTCCTGCCATCGCGAGCAAGGCAGCGCGGTAGTCGGGCAACCCGTCGGCGGCCAATGGCTCGGTGATGAAAGTCGTCTCGCGGGAAACGCGAACCGCCGGCTCCGGTCCAAAAAGCCCCCACGCCAGAAACGCGATCGTTCCAACGACCACGCCAGCCATGATCCAGCGGATGTCGAGCCACCACCGTCCTCGGTGCGGCGGCATGGCTGCCGGTGTCATGACATTCAAGTCACCGTCGGCCATGGCTTCACTCGAAGAACCGGCGGACAACCCTCTGCTCAGCAGGCAGGAGTGAGTCGACCGCGACGGATGTGCCGCCGTCCCCTTCCTTGGCGGTACCCCCTGAGGTCGGCCCGGTGTAGGCCGTCTCGTCGATGTCGTGCTCGCCGTCCACGACCGCGAGAAGTTCGTCGGGAGCGGCACGCTCGGCATCGAGGGCCTGATTCACCTTCTCCTTGCGGGTGGTCTTCAGGTCGTGCTCCTCGCCGAGTTTCAGTTCAGCGTCGCCGCGGCCGCGCTCGAGGCCCCCGACGCCGGGCACCGCGACCATCGCGAGGTTCTCGAGGTCGAGCTCGGGAGAATCGGCAAGGGCATGCAGCAAAAGCTCGCGGTTCGCACCGAGCTTCTCACAGAGCCCCTCACACTCGGCGGGCGTCAACTCGGCAAGGTCACGCCCCTGCAACTCCCGCAGCAGCTCCGCGAGATCGGCAGGTGGCTTGAAGCCTCCCATCTCGAGCGCCAGGGCTGCAAGCTTCAGGTCCTTGGCGAGCGCATCCCGCACGTCCTGCGGTATCGCCTCGGTCATCTCGCGAAGCTGGGCAGCCGCCGCCTCGGCCTTGGCAAGGTTCTCCATGAGCTCGGCGAGCTCAGCTGCGGTCTGCTCCTTGAGCGTGCCCGCAGCTTCGAGACTCGCATGCTCATACCAGTCTTCCGTGGGGCGCTCCATCAGTTCGGCGATGCGTTCACGCACTCGTTCAACAGATCGCTCGTCGACAGCCTCCTCGCGCCTGAGCGCGTCCATCCATTGCTCGACAACGCGGGCATCTGGTGGCTTCTCGATCGAATAGGTTTTGGGAGCACCCGGGTCAGCCACTGGCACGCGCGCCGCAAGCATGAGGAGCACAGTGATCGCCGCCACCCATCCAAGCGGCTGCTGCCACCGCCATCGCACCGGCCATGTGAACGCGGAATCCGAAGGGCGAGCAGGCCACGAACCAACGCCGGCGCTCGCTGCCGTGAGCCTGGCTTTGAGGCCGAGCGACTCTTCGAGCCGCACACGGGCCGACGCCGCCGATTCAAACCTGCTGCGAACCCGCTGCCAGGCGATGATCGCCGCCGTACAAAGTGCGACCACGATCGCGACGAGGACCACCCCCGGATTGCCCCCGCGCCATCGCACGAGCAGCATCGCGAAAATTCCCACCAGACCGATCGCCACTGCCATCGGCATCAGACAAGAAAGCCACCACCCGACATTGATCTCGCGTGCGAGCCGCCGGGTCGCCGCCTGCCAGAAGCTGGCCGACGCCGCGGCCATCTCACGAGCAACGTCGTCTTCACGAGCCGCAAAATCGAAGCGATCGGGGCCGCTCGGCATGACAGTTCTCCCAGGAGACGCCCCAAACACGAGGCTCTCTGTGGATCATTATGATAGCCCTATGATCATGAGGATGCCGCATCCGCGGCGTTCGTGAATCTGTGGCCGCTGATCGCATGTCTCATTCCGTGAACCATTTGCCGTCGAGTGGACCGATTCGCCCGCTTTCAGCGTGGTTGGCCGGGCGAATCGATTGGCCTCGGTATGCGTCGCTCGCCGAGCGCCTGGCCGGCGAAACGTCGCAGGATGGTGGCCGAAACCCGACGCTCGTGATCTTTGAGCTTGAACCCGCGATCACGATCGGCCGGCTCGGTTCCCGGGCCGATGTCGCCCTCAGCGACCATGATCTCGCCTCCCGGCAGATTCCCATTCGGTTCACGGGCCGCGGCGGTGGCGCCGTCGCCCACGGCCCCGGACAGGTGTGCGTATCGCTCTTTGCATCGCTCCACGACCTCGGGCTTGGTGTCCATGACGTCGGAGGCTACCTGGGTCGGATCGAAGCTGCGTTCACCGAGACGCTGCGGACGTTGAAAGCGGGGCCCATCCGCCACCCGGGCACGTCCGGCGTTTTCGGGCGCACCGGGCTGCTTGCAGCCGTCGGCGTGGCGGTGCGCCGCGGTGGGGTCTCCCACGGCGGGTTCATTAACGTCTCCCCGGCTCTCGATGTTTCCAATCGTGTGACAAGCGCCCGTGTCTCGTCAGCAGACGGCGGCACCACGCCCGTGACGATGAGCTCGGTGGAGGCCGACATCCAGCGCCGGGTGCGACTCCAAGATGCCCGCACCGCTCTCATCGACGCGATCGCGCATGCGTTTCGATTCGACGCCCCGCACATCCACTCCGGTTTCCCGGTTGCTCCGTCGGCAATCGGCCCTAGCCCTTCAGAGCCCCTCAGCCGTGTCGGATAATCTCTCGGTGACATCACTCCCGATCATCTCGCTAGACGCCCCTGCCCCACCCCCGGCTCCGGCGCGCCGACTCCCCCCGTGGCTGCGGCAGAACCTGGCCCCCGGCGGTGGCCTCGGCGAAACCGCCTCGCTCATCGAGGAGCTTGGCCTGGAAACCGTCTGTTCCTCTGCAAAATGCCCCAACCGGCTCGAATGCTGGTCGCAGCGCACGGCCACGTTCATGATCCTCGGCAACGTCTGCACCCGGCCGTGCGGTTTTTGCTCGGTGCCGCGCGGCAAAACCGAAGAGCTCGAAGCCGACGAACCTGCGAGGGTGGCAGAAGCTGCCAAGCGACTCCGTCTGAGGCATGTCGTGATTACGAGCGTGACGCGCGACGATCTACCTGACGGCGGCGCCGAACACTTCCGAAAGACGGTGGAGGCAGTGCGTGCTGCCACCAGCGCCACGATAGAAGTGCTGGTGCCCGACTTCATCGGCAAAGACGGCGCCCTCGAGCTGCTGATGGAGGCCCAGCCGGAGGTCTTCAACCACAACACGGAGACGGTGCCACGGCTCTATCGCACTGTCCGTGGCCGCAAGAGTGTCTACTCGTGGACCCTCGAACTGCTCGCGCGGGCCAAGCAGATCATGCCCGATGTCAAAACAAAGAGCGGCCTCATGCTCGGCCTCGGTGAAACCCGCGAAGAACTGCTCGACGTCTTCGCCGATCTTCTGGATCACGGCGTCGATTACCTCACGCTCGGCCAATACCTTCAGCCCACGCTCGATTCACTGCCGGTCGATCGCTATGTGCCGCCCGAAGAGTTTGACGAACTCGGCGCCATCGCCCGTTCGCTCGGGTTCAAAAAAGTCGCCAGCGGTCCGCTCGTCCGCTCGAGCTACCACGCCCGCGACATGGCCGAGACCCCCGCGTGAGGCGTGCGCGGGCCGGAACACCATGCGGACGTTTGTCACCGTCGTTGTCGTCCTGATCGCGGCCCTGCCAGGGTTCGCTGCCGAGCCTGTGCGACAGGATCTGTTCACCGCTGGTATCGGCGGATACGAGCTCTATCGCATTCCAGGCATCGTGGTAACGGCGAAGGGAACCATCCTGGCGTATTGCGAAGCGCGTACGACCGGCAGCGACTGGGGCGCGATCGATCTGCTCTACCGCAGAAGCGTCGATGGCGGAAAGACCTGGTCTGATCCTGGCCACCTCGGGAAGCGTCCTGCCAACGCCCGCCGGAATCCTGCCGCGGTGGCCCGTCATCAGGGTGTCGACGGCGCGATCACGATGAACAACGCCATGATGATCGCCGGCGACGATGGCCGGGTGCATCTCCTGTTCTGCATTGAGTACGAACGCTGCTTCTACGCGTGCAGCATCGATGATGGCGCGACGTTCAGTGAGCCGACCGAGATCACCACCGCGTTCGATGGGCTCAGGCGTGATTACGATTGGAAGGTCTTGGCGACCGGGCCGGGCCATGGCATTCAGACGCGCACGGGACGACTCATCGTGCCCGTCTGGCTTTCCTTGGGGACAGAGGGCAATGCCCATCGCCCGAGCCGCGTGACGACCGTTTTCAGTGACGACCATGGCAAGACGTGGACGGCTGGAACACTCGTTCCTGAGAGTCCCGATGTTGTGAACCCGAGTGAGTCTGCCCTTGCGGAGCTTGGCGACGGGCGGATCATGCTGAACATGCGACACGCCGGGCCGAAGCGTTTGCGGGCGGTGACCACGAGCCCGGACGGCGCGGGAAACTGGACGCCGCCGCTCCTCGCCCCCGCCCTGCCCGAACCGGTCTGCTTCGGCTCCTTGCTCCGCTTGAGTGCCCCCCACGGTGCCGATGGCAAGGACATCGTCTTGTTTTCCAACCCGCACAACGCGGCGGACAAGACGCGGAAGAATCTTTCGATCAAGGCCAGCTTGGATGACGGCCAGACGTGGCCGATCAACAAGACGCTCGAGCCTGACCTATCGGCATACAGCGACCTCGCCGTCGGCCCTGACGGAAAGATCTGGTGCTTTTTCGAGCGGGGCTTCGACGGGAAGGCCTACCAGCGCCTGACGCTCGTGTCCTTCGACCTCGACTGGCTCGAGTGATTCACGCGGTTGGCACGTCGCGGTTCGAGCCCGGCAGATGTCAGAACATCGGTACGTCGAGCGGCCCCTCGAAGGACATTACCACGATGCCGAAGCACCGTCGGCCAACCTGTTCTGCGTCCGTCGGCGGTGGCTTCCCGGGGTCATGCCGGTCAGCTTTTTGAAGATGTTGAAAAACTGATCGAGTCGATTAAAACCGCAGACCCTCGCGATCTCGGCCATCTTGGCGTCGGATTCCGCAAGCATGGCCTTGGCACGAACGATGCGCGCCATGCAGAGCGCCGTGTAGGGCGTCTGCCCGATCGCCCGTTTGAGGCGCGTCTCGAGCGTGCGCCGTGAGATCCCTGTTGCGGCCAGCATGTCCTCGACTGTGACGGGCTCGGCGGAGTGATCGCGGATGAACTGGAGCGCCTTTAACACGACCGGATCGTCGGTCACGACGATGTCCGTACTCCGTCGAGCCACGACGCCGAGTGGCGGGATCCATTGCGGAGTTTGACGCTTGCCTGCCAGGAGGTCATCGAGCATCTGTGCCGCACGGTAGCCCACCGCGCGCCAGTTCACTTCGATGCTGGACATCGGCGTGGGCATGATGTGGGTCAGCCATCGATCGTTGTCGACTCCCAAGACCGCCACATCCTCCGGTATCCGAAGTCCGAGTTTCGTGACCGTGTCGATCGTCTGGCATCCCCATGAATCGCTGCTGGTCATGATCGCCACCGGTTTTGGGAGCCGCGCCAGCCAGTCGCAAATTCTCGGCCTTCGATCCGGCATTTCAGGAAGACTCATCAAGACGTCGCATCGCCTCCGGGACTCCTGTTCGATCACGCTTCGGAAACCCTCGAGCCGGCGGTTCGCGTACCACATCCGACCGGCACCCAGAAAGGCAAAGTTCGTAAAGCCCCGCTCGAGCAGGTGCCTTGCGCCCATGCGTCCGATCGCGACGTCGTCGTGGCCGACCCGCGGTAACGGGATATCAGCCAACGCGTTCGAGAAATTCACCGCCGCGACGCCGACACGGATCACGATTTCCGCCCAGTGATGCTCGCGAATGAAACCGATCACACCGTCGACGGCCCTCAGGTCGACCTCATCGATGCTCGCGATGGGGTTGTGAGGCTGACCGGCGAGCTGCCAGTGGGCCGCGCGCTCCTTGTAGTCCATGACGCCGAGAAAACTCCCATAGCTGCTGTCGGTGCGGACAGGGGAGACGACGGCGATGCGGAAATGCGGCCTGCGGCGTGGCATTGGCACGAGCCTAGCAGGCGTGCGCATATTCCGACACGATTGCGTTTATCGCGATTGTTGCGGGCGGTGCCCGTCGGCAAAATCTGAGGGATCACGGTGCGGATTCACTGACCTCCGACGCCTCTTCATAGGGTTCCCCATGTTCACCCGAAAGTCACTCCGATTGGTCGTCGCCTCCGCGGCAATTGTCGCGTCAACGTGTTTGGCCAATCAGGCGTCTGCGTCGATCGTTTCGGTGAGTGCCGGCAACTTCGGCGGATCTCCGCCCGGCGCCACGGTAACCCAGTCCGTTGCGGTCGGGGCTGGTGCCGACATGCTGATCGTGATGACGGCGTCCGAACTGGGCGGCCTCACCGCCCCCCCGATGAACGTGACGTATGGCGGGGTGCCAATGAATCTGGCTGTTGGAAACCTGACACTGTCTGCGATCTGGTATCTCGACCTTGCCACACCCGGAATCAGTGGAACGAACGTCGTCGTCGATATGAGTGGCTACGCGGCGCGCAACGGTTTCGCGGCCGGGTGGGTTTCGATCGATGGCAGCCTGGGAGTGGGCGAATCGATTGCCGTCCAGAGCACGGGGACGTCAAGCACCTCGTCCAATACGGTGAATCTCACAACGACGTCAGAAACATTCAATGTGGTCAACTTCAACGGGAACTCGACGCTAGGCACGATCACCGTCAACTCGCCAAATCCGACGGTGATCTACACCGACACCGATATCGGCTCTGCCCGTAGCGCGGCGGCATACCGGGCAGCGGTGGCGGCCGGCTCACACACCTACCAGTGGACACTGACTGGAGGCACGCTCCCCAACGACTACCGTCGGATCGATGCGGCGGCGTTTGTGGTCGTGCCTGAGCCGGGCACTCTGGCGATGACGGGCGTCGCAGGCCTGGGCGGATTCCTCCTGCTTCGCCGACGCCGCTGCTGCTGAGCCGACCGCGGTCGCACGTGTATGATCGAGGCTTGCTGCAAGAAGGCGTGCGCGCGAGGAGACCGTCATGCCCATCGACCCGATGTCCGGCCAACAGGCGCTCCTGGTGATCGTGTGGGGTGTCCTCGCGGCAAAGTTGGCCTTCAGCCCTGCCGTTAACGCGGCCGAGCAACCTGAAGCCGACCGTCCTCCGGTCGTGCTCGAAGCCGTCGATGTGGACACGATCTGGTCGGCGGTACCCGTCCGATTCTGCCTGCTCACGCACGGCGACATGCAGTACGTCGCCTACTACGACTCGGAACGACGCATGGCGGTCGTGCAGCGGAAACTCTCGGAAAAGGCCTTTCGCGACAAGACGATCCTGCCGTCCACGCAGGGCTGGGATTCCCACAATTACCTCACGATGGCGGTCGATCGCGATGGCCATGTCCATGTGTCGGGAAACATGCACGTCGATCCGCTGGTGTATTTCCGTACGACGAAGCCCGGAGACATCGGGACCCTCGTGAAGGTCGCGTCGATGGTGGGATCACAGGAACAGCGCTGCACCTACCCGCGGTTTTTGAAGGATCCGAACGGGCGGCTGGTGTTTTCGTATCGCGATGGGTCGAGCGGCAGCGGCAACAGCATCTACAACGTCTACGACGAGAAGTCCAAAACCTGGTCGCGGCTGCTCGATACGCCGCTCACGGATGGTAAGGGCAAGATGAACGCCTACGCCACGAGCCCAGAGCCAGGACCGGACGGCTTCTACCACATGTCATGGGTCTGGCGTGACACCTCCGACAGCGCCACCAACCACGACCTGAGCTATGCCCGGAGCAAAGATCTCCGCACGTGGGAGTCAGCGTCTGGCAAGGCCATCCGCCTCCCCATCACCCCAGACGAGAAGACCCTTGCCGTCGACCCGATCCCGCCCGGCGGGGGCATCCTCAACGGGATGGGGCAGATCGGCTTTGACCGGAAACGACGACCGATTCTCTCCTACCACAAATACGACAAGGCTGGTCACAGCCAGGTCTACGTTGCCCGGTTCGAATCGGGGGCGTGGAAGGTGCAGCAGATCACTGCGTGGAACTTCCGCTGGGAGTTTGGTGGCGGTGGCACCATGCCTTCAACCAAATATGCCGTTTCGATAGGTGCCCTGGAGTTGGGCGCGGACGGCCAACTCGCCATCCGATGTGGGGCCAAGGGCGTGGGATCGACCATCATCCTGCTCGACGAGCACACCCTTCGGCCGTGTGGGGAGTCGGCCGTCGTCAGCCGGTTTCCACGTGAGTTGACGAAGGTGAGGTCGCCCTTCCCCGACATGCGGGTGAACTGGTTCACCGACATCGGTGAACCCCAGGATTCAGCGAACAGATATGTGCTGCGCTGGGAGACCCTGCCGGCGAATCGCGACAAGCCGAGAAAGGGCTCTCTTCCCGAAAATGGCCGGCTCGTCGTGTACAAGCTCGGCCAGCCATCGCCGTAGTCTGTGGCACGCCGAAGATCGCCCGCGATCCGCGCCGCGAACCGCATGAACGTGATGTCTCTTCAGCGGGATTTTATTGCCGTTAAACGTGATTTCTGCGCGGTAGTGTCAGCCGTGTCAGCGGCACTCTGAAACGGCGCGCGATGAAGATGACCAAGAAACGCATCGACCGTGGCTTCACCCTTGTGGAGCTTCTGGTCGTCATTGCGATCATTGCACTGTTGATAGGGCTTCTGATGCCCGCGGTGCAGTCAGTCCGCGAGGCAGCACGGCAAACGCAGTGTCGAAATAACCTCAAGCAAATTGGCATCGCACTCGCCTCGCATTCCACCCGCCAGAGCGCCTTCCCAGCAGGCGCCGAGTACACGGGCCCGGTGGATGATCAAAGCTCCCCGACTGCGACCCGCGACGCGGTGCGGCTGAACTGGGGGATCGCCAGTTTGCCGATGCTCGAGCAACAGGCCATGTTCGATGCCTACGACAACAGTTTGCCGAATACATCCCCAACCAACCTGCCGGTGGCTCGAACCCACCTGCCGGTCATGACCTGCCCGAGCGACCCTCATGCCGGTATGTGGGTCGTTCCTTCGCAGATCAGCGGTGGCCTCGATCAGGGTCTGGCCGCCGGCTCGTACAAGGGTATCGCCGGCAAGGGAGGCATCAATTTCTATTTCGATTGGTCCCGACAAGTTCTTTTCATGCCTGGCACGGGTGTTCCGTATGCCGCCCGTGGACCTCTTCACATGGTGTATGTGAACAATCCGGACCGCCGGGAGTTCGCACCCGTGCAGCCTGGTCATGTTCGCGACGGGATGAGCACCACGATGCTTGTCGGCGAGTCCATGACGATCGATTCGGCCGGACACCGGGCGAATGGCCAGGCCTTCTGGGCCAGCGGCTATCACTATGAAAGCCTCGCGGCGGCCCATGCCCCTTCCTACACCCGCCTTGCCGACTACGACCGGTGCCTCACGCTTGCCGGAGGCATTCACAATCTTTGTTCCCGATTGATCGCCTCCACGCATCCGGGCGATGTGTTCGGTGTTGCCATGTGCGACGGATCGGTGCACTCGATGGCGGCGACAATCGATGGATCGGTGTTTCAAGCACTCGCCACAATCGCTGGGGGCGAGGTTGCGGCGTTGCCACAGTAGCCCCGTCGTAGAGGTCAACCTGCAATCGTAATCAATCGCGAGGAGCATCTCCCCGGCGGCCACGACGACGATCTCCACGGTGTGCATGAGAGGAGTGAAATTCATGACATGGTTTCCATGCCCTGGGGCATGCCGATCGTTCGCCGCCTGGTCGTTCGTTCGCTGGACGGCCCTGCCGATCGTGTTGGCACTGTGTACCAGCGCGGCACGGGGGGCGACCATTCTCTTTCAGGACGATTTCAACGGCGCGGCGGTGGGCCTGAATGGACTGATTCCAGACGTGACCACCGGTGGGGCCACATGGGTGAGCAGTCCTGTCTTCAGCGCCAATGGCGGGATTGCCAGCAACAACCCCGGGAGCGCGACGCTCGCCTTCACGCCGAAGGCGAACCACGTCTACACGCTTGACGCGTCATTTCGAAACATGGCAGCAGGATCGGGCGCCACCACTCCCAACGAGAATGACTGGTTCGCGCTGGGCTTCGCCACGGGGCAATCGACAGGGTCAACCACCAACGACCGTTTTCTCTCTGGGAATGTCATCGGTCAGGCCTGGTCATTGGTGCGTGGTTCGACCACGACAAACGGCAACAACAACGCGTTTCTGGGGTCGACCGCTTCGGGCACGGCCAGCAGTGCGGCGTGGACCAGCCTGACCAACGCCTACGCCGGCGACATGGACCTGCGGGTCGTGCTCGACACCAGTATCACAAGTGGTGGCACCTGGAGCGCCGCCTGGTACGCAAAGCGCCCGAACGACGCTGACTACGCCTTGGTGCGCGACACCACGCCGCTCTTGAGCGCCGCGATCAACTCGGTCGGAATCGCCAAGTCGAACACAGGTGTGACCGGTGCGATCTCGAGTTTCTCACTCTTGGCCACGCCTGGTCAGACCGGCGTTTCGCCCGTCGAACCCTTCATCCACAAGAGCACCATCGGCCCGGCCTACGGCCTGAACACCATCAACGGCACCAGCTTTTCGCGAAACAGCCTCGTGACCGTCGGTGATCAACAGTTCGCCGCCTACTACGAGCCAGACACGGTCGCTGACGACGGCTTTGACGGGAATGTCGTGATCGCTCGCCGCACCATCGGCACCGATGCCTGGCAGCTTTCCGAAACAAGCTTCCTCTCCAACAACATCACCGACACCCACGACGTCATCTCCATCGCGGTCGACGGCAATGGCATCATGCACATGTCCTGGGGCATGCACGCCAACCAGGGGGGTGGCACCAACTACGCCCGCTCCACTGCTTCGGTGATGACGCCGGGCTCGCCCATCGGCTTCACATCGAATTTGGCGCAGGGCGGCCTCACTGGCAATGAATCGCAGGTGACGTACCCGGAGTTTCTCAAACTCTCCGATGGCGACCTGCTCTTTTTCTATCGCCAGGGCGGTTCGGGCGATGGCGACCTGCGGCTCAACCGCTACGACAGCGCGACCCAGTCGTGGTCCGTCGTCCGGCAGCCGCTGATCGACGGCTATGTCGTTGGTCAGGATGCCGAAAGCGCCAACGCCTATTGGAACACGCCGACGCTCGACTCTGCAGGAAACCTGCACCTGAGCTGGAGTTTCCGGATGGACGCGAGCAGCTTTCAGACGAACCACGACCTCTATTACGCCATGAGCCCAGACGGCGGCGTCACCTGGCAGAAGACCGACGGCACGCCTTACTCCATGCCGATCACGCAGTCGAATAGCGACCTCGTGGTGCCGATCCCCGAGGGATACAGCTACATCAACCAGACTTCGATGGCAGTCGACGTGAACGACCGACCGGTCGTGGCCAGCCGATGGGCGCCTGGCGCCGGCTCTGGCAATGACCAAGCCCAGCAGATGCTCGAGTGGTTTGACGGCACGGACTGGCAGGTCTCGCAGATTACGAACTTCGCCCCTGGCTCTTCGCCGGGAAGACGCCCGGCCGTGCTGGTCGATCAGGACAACCGTGTCCTCGTGCTGATCAGCGGGTCGAGCCTGGGCAACATGGTTCTGGCCCACAGCATGGATCGCGAGAATTGGGACTTTCTGGCTCTCGACGACGGTCCGAACAGTCTGGAGCCGACCTACGATCTCGAGCGCTGGCAGCGGGACGGCGTGATCAGCATGCTCTACCAGCGAACCGGCAGCGAATCCCAGACGCTGTCACATTTCGAATTCGACGCCCGCTCATATTTCACGCCGGTCCCCGAACCCACGACGCTCACGCTCCTGGGGCTCAGCGGACTTTTGGCGGGCACTTACCGGCTTGCTCGGCGACGCCGGGCGTGACGGAAGCCAAGGAGGCTAACAGCCGAGGCGATCAGCGCGATCGCTCCAGGCTCTGGCACCGCGACGAGCGTGGCTTGACTGATCGTAACGCTTTGGCCTTGGTTTTGAAGGCTCGAATTGAGACCAATGCCACCGGTTATGAAGGTCGCAAAGTCAAAGCCATTGACGCCCGTATCCAGGGTTCCAGCATAGCCACCGGTGCCGTCTGCATTCGTGCTCAGCCCCGTCGTCACAATTGACCAGGTGTTGTTGCTGTTGACGGTGATCGCAACCGTAAAGCCGTCAGCAAACGACGCATTCGTCGGAATGTCGGGAAGCTGCGTGAAAATCGTAGATGTGGTTTGGTCAAGGTCTTGGCCCATCCCATGATCGCCCCAGTTCACACTGCCAGCGATATAGCCGAATGCACGCGGATTCTGATTATAGAAGGCCGTTGAGTCGGTGGCGGTCGAACCCGCCCCCGACACCATGCCGAAAAACAGGCCATTGGCAGCAAGGGTAGAAACCGAAGCCGGTGCGCTCGCAACGACGAACGTGGCGGTGAGGCTGGTCGTACCGCCAGGAACAGTTACCAGTGAGACATTGTTCAGCCCTCGGGCACTGTTCACATTTCCGGTGCCCGTCGCGATGACGCCGGTCACGGGGTCACCACTCCCACCGGTCCCCAAAGCGTTCGTGAATCCCTGAAACGCGGGGCCCGTGTCGTTGGCAATACCGTCGAAGGTTCGGTCGATCAAGATCGTGGACGCGCGGACCTGGCCGACCAACGCCGTGACCACGACGAGCGGTGCAGCGAGGATTCGCAATATTGTTCGCGATTTCGACACACAGAACATGAAACCTATCGTCCGTTGCGATCAGACCGGCAGCAAAGCGTCAACCACGACACCAGCCCAAATGCTACCGCACAGAATTCACGTTTTCGGGCAAATAAATCACGCTTTCGAGTCGCGTACTGAAGACCGCGGGCGGCCGCGACGGGCGAGGCGAAGGGCAAGCAAGCCGACGCCGGCGCCCAGGACGCCGATGGCTGCCGGCTCAGGCACAGCGACGAACTGGAGCGTCGAGCCGGTGATCTGAAACGAGCCCGAGTTGCCGGGGCCAAGATTTGTGTAGCTGAAGTCGCTGGCGTCTGGGGCGAAGGTCGTACTCCCACTCCAGGTCACGAGGTCGAAAGTCCCCTGATCGGTGCTGCCGGCGAAGTCGAAGCGAAAGACGCTCCCCGTGCCGGTGTTGCCATTGAAGTCGCCGGTGATATTCAGAAGGTCAGCCGTGTCACTCGGGCCCAACTCAAAGATCCAGTCCGTCGCCGCATTCCCGGTTGCAGCACCGTTCCAGGTCACCGTACCTGTGTCGAGGGTGTCGATACTGTTACCCGGAGCGATGATGCCCGACACATCAAAGGAAGACGCCGTCGAGCCCGATCCACCGAGCGTGGCACCCGAGGCGATGGTGTAGAGTCCACCGCCCGTATGCGTGCCGTTGAGAACGAGCGTTCCCGCGGAAACCGTCGTGTTGCCCGTGTAGGTGTTGGTGCCAGAGAGCGCCTGAATGCCGCTGCCCGACTTTACGAGGCTGCGGCCCCCCGTGATGTTGCCTGAGTAGCTCAGGTTGTTCGCTGCGGCGACGTTGAGCGTGATGTCGGTGACCGAGCCGTAGCCACCGGTTGCGGTGGTGTAGATGTCGGCGAGGTTCTTGTTGCCACTGAGCCCACCGAGGTTCAATGCTGTTCCCGTCGTACGCAGTCCGTTGTCGGCATCGCCAGTGGCACTCGCCGTCGTGTCGATGTAGCTGCTCTGGAGCGCGCTGGCGTTACCCAGAATCAGCAGGCCCGACGAGATCGTGGTGCCTCCTGTGAACGTGTTCGCCCCACCCAGGGTCCATGAGCCTCCGGATGCGAAGCTCACCGAATTGAGGCTGAGCTGGCCGGTTCCATTGTCGGCAAGGGCACCGTTAAAAATGCCTCGGCCAGCGACGGCGCCCGTATTCTGCAGGTTCAATGTCGCTGCCTGGTTCGGCGTTCCGAACGACGCCGTGCCGTTCCAGGTAAGGTTGCCGGTACCCCGAGCATAAATCGTCGCCGACGAACCGGCGATCGTGAAATTGCGGTTCGTACTTCCTGCGCCACCGTCGTAGCGAAGACTGGCACCATCGTTGAAAATAAGATTGCTCGCAGCACTGGAGGAACTTCCGAAGGTGCTGTTGGTTCCGCCGTTGGCGATGCTGCCAATGCGATGAACGCTATTGAGGATGGTAGCGCCTGAGTAGGTGTTGGTCCCCAGGATATTCGCGTTCGTGAATGTCATCGACGTGGAGCCGCCGGCAATCACCGAGTTGATCGTCAGTGTCTGCCCAGTCGCGTTGTTGATGACCGAACCGGTCGCTGCGAAGTTGATCGTTCCACCTTGAATGGTGATGATCCCCGAACTGCTGGCCGATCCACGGACGATCGACCCGATGTCGCGAGTGCCGCTCGCTGTGATTGTTCCGGCTCCAAGGCCGAGCGAATCGGTCCCGAGGTTCAGAGTGTCGGCCGTCGTGGTCGGCGGATCGACGACCGGGGTAGCAGTGCCTGCAGAACTGGTGCTGATGACAGCGCTCGTTCCCCACGTGCTGCCGGCGCTGCCGAATCCGGCGGTCGTGCCGTTGTTGTCGTAGTAGTACGTCGTCTGCGCGAACGAGGCGCGGGGCGACAGGGCGAGCAAGGCCGCGGCACAGGCGGCGAGCGAAAGGATTCGGCGATAATGTGTGGGCATCAGCATCTCCCTCGGTTCAAGACTCTGAAAACCCTACCTCGCCAAAATCACGCTTTCGGGCAAATCTTTCGCGCTTTTGAAACTTTTTGACTTGGTCGGCTCGCCGAACCAGGCATTTCCTTGCGGTTCGCACGGCCTCGCGGCTAGGCTCGGTTTCACGGATTTGAGCACCCGTTCACGATTTTTGGACTACGCATGCCCGCGCCTCGCCGGATCGGCCTCACGCTCGATGTCCACCTGCTCTACAAGCACCACACCGATACGTTCGCTGGCTTCAAGCGTTATGCCGACGAGCGGCAGTGGCACACCGTTCTCGATGATTGGATCGTCGAGACGCTGGCCACCTCGAAACGGAGCCGCCCCGCGTACGACGGCGTTGTGGCTCGCGTCGGTGCCGAACACGCGGCCCTCGTCGATGCCACCGCGAAGGCTGGCGTGCCACTGATCAACGTCATGGCCGGGTCGCCCTTCTTTACCACGCTGCCGGGCGTCTACCCCGACTTTGAACAAGCAGGACGAGTCCGGGCTGAGCACCTCATCTCGCGTGGGTTCTCCCGGCTTGCCTTCATGGCATCGATGGAGAGCAGGCCATATCAGCTTCAGGCGGCCAGCTTCGCGGCGGCAGCCGCAGCAGAAGGGTGCCCCGTCACCCTCTTCGACATGAGCGCTACCTGGGGAGACACCTTGCCGCTCTATCGAAAAAATATCGCGCGGCTGCGAGCCTGGATGGACGAGTGGGAACTGCCCGTGGGACTCGGCGTGTCGAATGACAACTTCGGACGCTTGGTCGCGCAAATGGTCGATGACCGCGGCTGGCGGGTGCCAGAAGATGTGGCCATCGTCGGCGGTTTGAACGAAGAAAAGCTCTGTGAGACCTCGCGGCCCACGCTTTCGAGTGTCGACGTGGGCTACGAACGCGTCGGCTATGAAGCCGGCAGGCTGCTCGAGCAGCTCATGGATGAGGCTGACGGCGCACGGAACCGCCGAAAGAAGCCGCTTATGGGCCGCCGGAGTGCGTCACCGCCGGCTGATCCGATTCAGATCGTGGTGCCACCGGTCGGCGTCGTTGCCCGCGAATCAACCGATTTCTATGCGGCCAACGACGACCTCGTGGCCCGGGCCCACGACTACATCGCGGCCCACTGCCACAAGCAAATCACCGTCAACGATGTGGCCGCGAAACTTGCCGTGAGCCCGAAGACGCTTCAAAAGCGGTTTGCTGATGTCCTCCGCCGGAGCGTCGCCGAGGAAATTCGTCGGGTGCGGCTCGAAAAGGCCAAGCGTGAGCTCACCGGCGGCGACCGCTCTGTCCATGAAATCGCCGTCCGGGCTGGGTTCACCTGCAACACCCGGATGACCGAAGTATTCAAGCGGGAACTGGGCGTCACGCCCAGGCAGTATCGCCAGCAGCGAAAGATTCAGCGGCCTCCAGGCTGACGGCCGGGCACTCCGGACGCGGGATATTCGGAAAATTCGGAGGTAGTATCGCGGTGTGACCTCGTGTCCCCTGATGTCTCCCCTCATGCCATCCGCCGCTGCCACGACTGAGTCCGAGCCGAGGATGATTCCCGCTCGTCTCGGGGGCGTGCCCGAGACCCTCATGATTCCGCTGGCCATGCGTGCGGCCGAATCACGTCGTTCCGACGCAATCATCCACGACCCGACTGCCGAACGCATCGTCGCTGCTGTCGACTACGACTTCACGCCCCTCGCCGGCGCATGGATTACACAGGCCGACGTGGCCGTACGAACCGAGATCATTGATGAGATGGTGCAGGCGATGCTCGCGCGGTACCCACGACTCGTGGTGGCCAACCTCGGCGCCGGCCTCGACGGCCGCTTCGATCGCCTCGATGACGGCCACGTGCGGTGGTTCGACATCGATCTGCCCGAGGTCATCGAACTTCGTCGCACGTTCTTCACCGAATCGGACCGACGGCAGCTCATTCCCCGCTCACTTCTCGACTTTGCCTGGATCGATGACCTCGTGAGGCAGCCTGACGAGAATGTGCTCGTGATCGCCGAAGGCGTGCTGCATTATTTTCCCGAGCGTGAGGTCCGTGGGCTCATGACACAGATCGCAGACCGGCTGCCGGGTGCCGACCTTGTCGTCCACACGACGTCACCCGCATGTGTCGGCTACCAGTCGCGAAACCGAGTCTTCAAGACGTTTCAGGCTCCCTTCGCCTGGGGCATCACGAGCGCCCGAGAGCTGACGACCTGGGATCCGCGGATCGAGTTCGTCTCCGAAGAAGCCTTTGTCGACCGGCACCCCCGGCGCTGGCGGTGGCTCCGGTGGGCCAAGGCGATTCCAGGCATCGGTACGGAGCTCCGCGCCTCCATGAAGATCGCTCACCTGCGGTTTCGGTCATGACTACGGCCACACTTGGCACGTCCGATCTCGAGAGGCCTTCCGTCGAGGCACTCTCGTCCTTTTGGACCGGTCAGCAGGCGCGACTCGCGGGGGTGCTCGGGACGGCCGTGCCGGCAGGGTCGACCGTGGCGTTCCTCGATTACCCCGTGCATGGAAACACAGGGGACCACCTTATCTGGCTGGGCACCGAGCGTTGGCTCCACTCGATCGGTGCCACGGTGGTCGGCCGCTGGCATGTCGACAATTTTTCATACCCACGGCTTGCAACCGACACGATTCTTGTGTGCCAGGGGGGCGGCAATTTTGGAGACATCTACCGCTTCCAGAACTTCCGCGAACGGGTGATTGCCGCCTACCCGGGCCACCGCATCGTCATGCTGCCGCAGACGATTCACTACCGCGATCCGGCACGACTGCGCTCTTCGGCGTCGGCGCTCGCCACGCATCCTGACCTCTGGCTCTTCGTGCGGGACCATCGAAGCCTCGCCATCGCGGCCGACGCATTCGCCGGCGCCCGGCCGCAGCTTGCACCCGACATGGCCGCCTTTCTGTTTCCCGTGGCCGAGACGCTCGGGTGTGCCCTGCCAAAGGCACCCCGCCGCGACACGCTGAACTTTTTTCGTCGCGACCGGGAACGCACCGCGATGGCCCCCGCTGCCAGCATCGACTGGGATGACATCGATCCCCAGCATCGAATCTTTGTGCTCGGGGCGATCGCCACCGGGTTTCTCTTCGGCAAAGTGATCCCTGCGGGCTACGCGAGCCGGTATTGGCTCGACTTTTGCCGCGGCCGGGTGATCCGAGCCGCGACGCTCGTGGCCGACCACCGAACCGTCACCACGAATCGGATGCACTGCCACATTCTCGCCTCGCTCTTGGGCGTGCCCAACGTCGTCTTCGACAACTGCTACGGCAAATGCTCGGCCTATTTCGAAGCATGGCACGCCGAACTGCCCTTCACGCGACTCGCGACCGCCGAGGCTGGAGGGTCATCTCCATGACGGCCATTGCACTGCTTGTCCTCGCCGCGACGGTCGTCCTCGTCCTCGCGAACGGCCGCGTGGTTCATGACCACGAGGAACGCATCGCGAAATCGCTTCACGCCGACGAACCTGAGATCGCCTGGCCACCTGCGGCACTCATCCTTTGCGTGCGTGGTGGCGAGGCTGGCCTGACCAAATGCCTCGATCGGCTCGCCGCTGTCGAGTACCGCGACGTGGAGATCCACGTCGTCGTCGATCACGTGACGGACCCATCCTTCGACGTCGCCGAAGCCTGGCAGGAGCGTCATCCGGAGGTGAGCTGTCACCTTCATCTCCTGTGGAATCGCTCACCTCACGCCACGCTCAAGTGCAGCGCCGTCGACGAGGCCCTGCGCAGGGTCTCGCCCCGGGTCGAGGTCGTCGTCGTCGTCGACGCCGACACACAGGTCTACCCACGGTGGCTTCAAGACATGATCCGACCCGTGGCCACGGCGGAGACCACAAGAAGCATGGCGACCGGCAACCGCTGGTATGACCCGACCGCCCCCGGGTTGGGCTCACTCATCCGCTTCGTGTACAACGCCAACTGCATCGTTCCAATGCATGTCGGCAACATGACCTGGGGCGGGTCGCTCGCCCTTCGGCGGGAGGTTTATACCCACCCGGATTTTCGGCCTTGCCTGCGCCAGTCGCCCACGGAAGACGCGACGGTGCGGCATGCGATTGATCGTTGCGGCCAGGCCCTCGCCTGCCTGCCCGCGGTGCTGCTGGTCACGCACGATTCCATCGACGTGCCCTCGTGCCTCGGCTTCATTCGCCGACAGCTTCTCTGGACGCGGCTCTACCATCCGGGCTGGTCCGTCATCGCCGGTGGTGCGGTCCTCGCCTACACCATGTCGCTCGCCATCACGGGCGCGGCGGTGTGGTCGGCGTGGAACGGTCAACCGACCTCGGCCATTGTTTTCGGCGGTGCCATCCTGATGGCGATCCTCGGAAATCTCGCAGCGATCGAGCGATTGCACGCGGCGGTCTCCCATGCCGTTCACACCCGCCAGGGGATGATGGTTCCGCGGATCGGCTGGCGAACACGGCTGCGACTCCTCATTGCCATCCCGCTGACGCTTCCGGCATTTTGCTGGGCCGCCGTCTCGGCAACGTTCGCGAAGGAAGTGACCTGGAGCGGCGTTCGCTATGCCGTCACGGGTCCTGGTCGGATCGAGCTCGTGGATTACCGGCCGGTTGCATCGCCCGTTGCTCCGTCGCCCGCGACAGGCCTGCAGTTCACGGGTGCCATCGCGGGCCCCAAATAGCCTTCGACGCTCAGGTCGCGTCACCTTCCTCGAGGCCGTGCTCCAGGAGCTTTTTGCGGAGCGTATTGCGGTTGATGCCGAGGCGTGCCGCGGCCTTGAGTTGCACGCCACCGCAAGCCGCAAGCATCTGGGCGATGAGTTCCCGCTCGACACGGCTGACGACGCGATCAAAGAGCGTGTCGTCATCAGCAGGCGCCGTCGCGAGCCCCTGCTCCACGAGGTCGCGGGCAAGGCTGTCGAGGTCGCCCCCACGGCCAGGCACGCTCGCGGTGGCCGTCTTGCCGCCACGAATGTTCGGCGGCAGAAGATCGAGCGTCAGTTCATCGCCGGGTGCCATGACGACGCAACGCTCCACGACATTTTGAAGCTCGCGGACGTTGCCCGGCCAGTGGTAGCGAACGAGGGCATCGAGGGCTTCCTTCTGGATGTGGACGACGTAGCGGTCATTCTGCTCGTTGTACTGCTCGAGAAAATGGGTCACGAGCAGCGGAATGTCGTCACGGCGCGACCGCAGCGGCGGCAGCACGATCGGCACGACGTTGAGCCGGTAATACAGATCCTCGCGAAACGATTCCTTCGCCACTTCGTCGAGCAGGTCGCGATTGCTCGCGGCGATGACACGAGTGTCGACCCGGATCGTCTCAGTGTCGCCAACGCGCTCGAACTCTCGCTCTTGAAGTACGCGCAGGAGCTTCACCTGAAGATGCGGCGTCGTGGAGTTGATCTCATCCAAAAAAATCGTGCCGGTGTGGGCCGCTTCAAAGCGACCGGTGCGGTTGGCGACTGCCCCTGTGAACGCCCCGCGGACGTGCCCGAAAAGTTCGCTCTCCAAGAGGCTTTCGGAGAGGGCGCCACAGTTCACGCGCACGAATGGCCCCGTCCCTCGAGGCGAAAGCTCGTGGATCGCCTTGGCGATGAGCTCCTTGCCGGTGCCCGTTTCACCCAGGAGCAGCACCGAGGCATTGGACGGCGCGACGAGCCTCGTGGTGGCATACACCTCGAGCATCGCGGCACTCGCCCCGATCAGGCCGGCGATGGGCGCGGCCGAGGGGTGCTCACTGTCGTGGCCGCTGGGGCGGAGCATGCTTGGAAGAGACTCGGGACTTGGTTCCCGCCGCCTCGATCACATCCAAAATGCTGCCGGCCGCACCGCGGGTCGTGTCGTCGGCGGCCTCATTGTAACGTGCGTAGGCGGCCAGGAGCTGGCGGCTTTCGAGGAGCACCCCGAAACGATCCACGCTCGTTTCAAAGGCCGAACCGGCCACGAGTCGCAAGGCATCGGGCAAATCGGGGCGCCGAGCCTCCTCCTCGAGGGCTTCCTGCGCTTCAGCCGAGGGAAGTGACGCGAGCAGCGACGCGGCCGGCGAGTAGAGCTCCGCATGATTGAGCGCGAGCCGGGCTGTTTCGAGCGCTGGCGACACATCCTGGCCGCGTCGTGACAGCCGACCGAGCAGACCAAAGGCCTCACGGGCGCGGTTGAGACGCGCGGTCGCTAGTGCGTTTCGGGTGTCAGGGTCGACGGCCCCTGGCCCGACCGCCTGCGCGAGCAAATCGGGAAACCGCGGTGCCATGACCGGCTTGGCAATTTCGGGATCGATCGTCGGTTCAAAGACGCTGTCCAGACGATCGATGATGCCCACGCCGTCGAACTCGCACAACGAGAGCAAGAGCTTCGTGAGGTACTTGCCGCGGCCGTCGTCATCGAGTGGGTCGACGACGACGAGGACCGCTGGGATATCACCGACGGCAGGAAGCCGCAGAAACTGCACGGTCTCGATGGCCGTCGGCTTCGGAATCCGCGCGGCCACGAGCGCGAGCACCGTGTCGGCACTCGAGCGCGCGGCAAACACCGCCTCGCGGCCGGTCGATACTCGCACTGGTTCATACCCGAACCGCGATACGCCAGATGACAGGATGTGGGCGACCTCTGCATCTGGATGCGCGACGACGACACGGTCGATCCCCGTGCTCGTGGCCGCATGGAGCAGCACTTCGACCACGCGGCTTGAACCACGGTACGGCGGTTCTCCTGCGGTGAGTACCAACGCGCGGGCGGCAGCGAACTGGAGCGCCGCGTCAGGGACGTCGAGTGAGCGAATGAGGACGTCGCGAACCGCCGGCGGAAGCGTGCCTTTCTCCCCGGCCTTGGCGGTCACGGTGTTCCCGTCGGTGACGAGTCCTGTCGCCACCGCGCGGGCTGCCAGCCACATCCCGCGCTCGACCGCCTGCTCAAACACCCTGCCGGCCGTTTCAACAGAAAAACCATCCGGACCGGCGAGGACCTCACGAATCGCGGCGGCCGGAACCCGATCGAGAACGGTGATGGGATCGCCACCCGTGGCCAGCGCCGCCTCCAAGTTGGCAAGCAGCACGAGATCGACCGTCGCCTCATCGCGCACGTCGAGGGCCTGCAGATACCGAGCGAATTGCATCGCTTCGCGGGCCCTTGCGACCTGGGGCGGCACGGACACCGCTTCGAGGACGCGCGTTTCAGGGTTCCAAAAATATCGGTCGACCGTGCCTGTGATGCCGCCCCCGAAAGCCGCCTTGGCCTGGGCCGGATCCTTGATTGGTTCGAGGAGCAGGTGATCGATTGGCGGTAAGCCATCAGGGGTCAAGAGCCGATCGAGACGGCCTACCAGCCTGGTCGTCGCCTCACGAATCGACGGCAAGGCATCGGTGGCCTCGCCTCCGCGGGCCTCGACTCGGCTTCGCAGGACCTTTTGGGCGAGCTCCTTGGCCGCGGGAGGCGTCTGCGGCACGAGTGCCGGCGCCAACAGAAACACGTCGATGTCGTCGGCACCGCTGGCATCGAGTGCCTCGATCACACCGACCCAGTCGGCGGGATCTCCGGTCGCGAGCCAGTCGAGCAACGGCTGACGGGCTTCATTCCCGAGCCGCGCGACAATGCCACGGACCAACTGAAACTGCCGTGGGTCGTCACCCGGGCCTTTGCCGAGCACGCCAACCAGCGCCGGCAGCGCGTCGACACCTGCTCGCACGAGTCGCTCGGCGGCAGCCAACCGGGTCGAGGAAACGGGGCTTGCGAGCGCGGCGATGTCTTCAGCGAGAACGGTTGCGTCGCGCCTGCGCATGCGCCCTGCTTCGATGATGCGCCTGGCCAGCGCTGCGGCGGCAGGTTGCCTTGCGAGCATCGATTGCTCGAGCCGGACGACAGACGCCTCGTCATTGGCATCGGCCAGATCAGCGAGCGTGTCGAGCCCCTCGGCCCCGGCGGCGTCGACGGCCTCGGCGAGCATCGCCAGATACCGCTCGGCCGCACCCGGAACGCCGACATCATTCGCTTTGATGGCCGCATCCAAGAGCGCCGGCGGCGTACGGCCACCAGGCAGTTCGAGCGACGCATTGATCGACTCGACGACTGCCCGTTGAATGGCGTCGAGGGGAGGATCAACAGGTGGCGTCTGGGCCTGGGCAACGGCCGACAAGGCCATCACGGCTACGGCGCAGACCGTGCGCACATGGGTGATTCGCATGGAGGGCATTGCGTCGTACCGGGCGAAACGGAGCCAGTCCTTGATCAGGAGGCGGCACCATCCAGCCGTCGCCGCCACCTGACAATTTGGTCGGCCACCGACGCCGGGGCGGTCGAGCCGAAGCTCTGCATCCGCTCAACTGCCCGAGAGGCGCCCAATGCCCCACGCAATCCCGCGTTCCAGCCGGCATATTCGCGCGAGATCTCCTCATCGGAAAGCTCTGCCAGAGAGACTCCGCGGGTCATTGCCCGACGAACCAGATGCCCCACGATCTCATGCGCGGTCCGCTGCGGCACTCCCTGCCCGATGAGCCCCTCCATGAGGCTCGTCGCATCGAGATGGCCGTGGTGCGTCGCGGCGGCCATGCGACTGCGATTGAAACGCGTGCCGGCCACGAGTGGAGGCGCCACACTGAGCACGGCCTCGAGCGTGTCGATCGAATCGAAGATGCGTTCCTTGTCTTCTTGAAGGTCGCGGTTGTAGGCCGTGGGCAACCCCTTCAAGAGCACGAGCAGACTTTGCAGATTGCCGACAAGCCGCGCCGACTTGCCGCGCACAAGCTCGAGCACGTCGGGGTTGATCTTCTGCGGCATGATCGAACTGCCGGTGCAAAAACCTTCCGGCAGTGCGAGAAATCCGAACTCATGGGTACTGTAAATCACCCATTCTTCGGCCCACTGCGAGAGATGAATCCCGGTCATCGCCACGACGAACGCAAGCTCACATACGAAATCGCGATCGCTCGCACCGTCGAGACTGTTACCCGTAACCGACTCAAACCCGAGCGCCTCGCGAACATGCTCCCGGTCGATCGGCAGGCTCGTGCCGGCCACCGCGCCCGACCCGAGCGGCAAGACATTCGTGCGCCGCCGGCAGTCGGCCAGGCGGTCGCGATCGCGTCCGAATTTCTCACACCATGACAGCAACTGGTGGGCAGCCAAGACGGGCTGGGCTGGGCGCAGGTGCGTGTAGGCAGGAATGACGAGATCCTGTTCTCGCTCGGCCATGCCGAGGAACGCCCGCTGGAGCTCGGCGAGTCCGGAGTCGAGTCGGTCAATCGCCCGGCGGCAGTAGAGCCGCAGATCGGTCGCCACTTGGTCGTTACGGCTGCGTGCCGTGTGAAGCTTTCGGCCGGTATCACCAAGCTTAGCGGTCAAGGCCGCCTCGATATGAAGATGGATGTCTTCCTTCGATGCCGAAAACTCGAACCGGCCGGCATGGATGTCATCGCGGATTTCAGAGAGACCCTGAGCAACCGCATCGGCCTCCTGCACCGTCATGAGCCCGACGCTCGCCAGCATCCGGGCGTGAGCGATAGACCCGTCAATGTCGTCATCTGCCAATCGCCGGTCGAAGGAAACGCTCTCGGTAAAGGCCTCGACGCGTGCGTCCGTCGGCTCGCGAAACACGCCCCCCCAGGCCTTTGCTGGTGCGGAACTCGGTGGCTGGGGCACGTGGCAGGTCTCCTTCGGGGGCAATGGGCTCGAGCAAGCCTACTGTGCATCACGCCGTGGGAAAATCCACCCGCAAGCCGTCCTATACACTCGGCCTGATGACCACTCCCGACGACCTGCTGGGGCCTGATGGCCGACTCGCCGCCAGGCTTGCCGGCTGGGAGTCGCGTCCGCAGCAACTCGAGATGGCCCGCCTCGTGGATGAGGCGATTCGACAGCGACGGCACGCGATCGTCGAGGCGGGCACCGGCACCGGCAAGAGCCTTGCCTACCTTGTGCCCGCGGTGCTCGCGGTGACGGCCGACCAGGTCGAGCCCGCGCGGGTGGCTGCACCCTCGCGCCCGCCTGAGGATGAAACCGAACCCGATTGGGATGACGAGGACCCGGCAACGGCCGCGGGGACTCCGTCCAGGCCGCGTCGGGTCGTCATCTCCACCCACACGATCGCCCTCCAAGAGCAGCTCGTCGACAAAGACATCCCGCTCGTGGCGGCCGTCATGCCGCGGGAGTTTTCGGCGGTCCTCGTGAAGGGCCGCGGCAACTACCTCAGCCAACGTCGCCTGCGGCTCGCACTCGAACGCTCTGGCAGTCTGTTTGACGACGACTCCGCACGCAACGAACTCGTTGCGATCGCCTCCTGGGCCAAGCACACCAGCGACGGCACGCTTTCCGATCTGCCCACCCTTCCCTCCGATGGCGTGTGGGATGAGGTGAAAAGTGATTCGGGCAACTGCATGGGCCGAGCCTGCCCGACGCACGGTCAATGCTTTTACTATGCTGCGCGCCGGCGGATGCAGCATGCCCAGGTGCTCATCGTCAACCACGCGCTCTATTTTTCAGACCTCGCCATGCGACGGGCCGGCGGAAGCCTTCTGCCGCCGCACGACATCGTCATCTTCGACGAGGCCCATTCGCTCGAGGCTGTGGCAGGCGATCACCTCGGTATTCGGATCTCGAGCGGCGGCATCGAACGAGTCCTCTCACGGCTCGCGAGTGAAAAGAACGGCCGTGGGCTGCTGACTCACTACGGCTTGAGCGGCCTCGAACCACTGGTGCGCCACTGCCGCACGACGGCCGAAGCGTTTTTTGCCACGGTGCGCGAAGCCTGCCGCGCGCGCGGCGAGGGGCCGAAGCGAGTCGCCGACAGCGACCTCGTCTCGAACACCCTCGGGGCACCGCTCTCGGATCTCGCTCGGCGGCTCCGCGGTGCCGCCGCCGGGCTCACGAACCCCGCCGATCGCTACGACCTCACGTCGCTCGCCGACCGGCTCGATGTCAACGCGGCTGCGATCGAAACCTGGCTCGGCCAGAAGATCACCGGCTGCGTCTGGTGGGTCGAGAGTCAGCGTGGCCGCCGCGGTCGCGAACGGACGACGCTTTCAAGCGCGCCGGTCGACGTGGGCCGCGTGCTCGCAGAAGAACTTTTCGGGCGAATCAGCACGGTCGTCCTCGCCAGCGCCACGCTCGCCGTGGAAGCTGGACGGAAGCGCTCGAGCGACGACGAAGACCAGTCTGGCTCGGACGCGTTTGCGTTTGTCCGGGGCCGGCTCGGTGTTCCCGCCACCGCGCTGACAACGCAACTCGGCAGCCCTTTTGACTACGAGCGTCAAGCGAGGCTCATCCTGGTCGATCGCCTCCCCGACCCGACGCAGCGAGATGCCTTCGATGCAGCCGTCATCAGAATGATCCGCCGCTATGTCACGCGCAGCAAGGGCCGCGCCATGGTGCTTTTCACGAGCCACCAGGCACTTTCAAAAGCCTCCTCTGAATTGTCGGGTTGGTGTGTCCGCAACAACTACCGCTTCATCAGCCAGGCCGATGGACTCCCACGTTCGCGGATGCTTGAAGCGTTTCGCGAGGGACCGAACAGCGTGCTCCTGGGAACGGACGGCTTCTGGCAGGGCATCGACCTTCCCGGCGACCAACTGAAGACCGTCATCATCACGCGGCTTCCCTTCGCCGTGCCCGATCGCCCGCTCACAGCCGCGAGGATCGAGGCGATCACCAAGGCCGGCGGCAACGCCTTCGTTGAGTATCAAGTGCCCGAGGCGGTCATCAAACTCAAACAGGGTTTTGGGCGGCTCATTCGCACGGCCGAAGACACGGGTACGGTCGTCATCCTCGATCCGCGGATGCTCACGAAGCCCTACGGCCGCACCTTCCTGGAGAGCTTGCCCCCGGCTCGCGTTGAAGTGGAGTCGCTTCACGCCGAAACGTAGCGTGCCGCGAGGGGTCGCCCATGTCATGTCGCCGGACGTTTGCTCCGGCCCTCCAGGCCTTCGCTGCACTCGGAGAAATCCTCGCTTCGCCCTCCAGGCTACGCTCGGCTTTCTACGCCCGCTCCATGACATGGGCGACCCCTCGCTCCGTCAAACGATGAGGCGAGCGTGGCCAAAACTTTCAAGCATCGCAAATTGAATCCGGCCACTCTTCTTCTGAAGACCCGTTCTGATGCACGAGAAACGGAGGCTCATGGTGGCCCGTGCCGAGGGCGACGGCGTTGGAAACTTTGCGCAGCCATGGATGGCGAAGCAAAGTTTCCATCGAGCGCCGCGGAGGCCTGGAGGGCCGTAGCAAGCGTCCGGCGGACCGGCACGGGCCACCATGAGCCGGCACCTACCAAAAGACGCGCACCACCCGGTCACGACACTAGTTCGAGTTCAGCCCACGTCGTCGGGTCACTTTCCCATGGGTACTCCGGCGGTGCGTAGCACGGCACCTGGCCGAGTCTTCGATCGACGATCGCGGCGAAGAACCCGAGCCGCGAAATCTCCGAGGGCTCCCAGCCAGGGAGGGCCGCGGCAGCTAGAAACGCGTCCACCTGCCATCCGTCGGCCGTGAGTTTTGACTCCACATGTGTCGAGCCTTCGGGAATCTCGGCAGGCATTTCGCTTGTGCGCGGGATCACCGCCGGCACGACGACCGGCTTGTCAGCCCGCAAGCCACCGCCCGTGGGCAAGATCGCAAACCGGCGGCAAAACTTTCCGGCGCGATGACTCTCTCCCGTCGGCCGGGTCGCGATCCAAAGATGGAGCCCGTCGCTGTCTTCGGGCTTCGTCGGCTGGCACCAGCGATTGTTGCCCACGCCTCGCGCGATCCCGCGAAACGCGATCCCGCCGTCATTCCATGCGGCGAACAGGTCGAGCACGTCAGGCACACCGGCAATGCTCGCAAGCGACGGTAGCCGGCAGCGCTCGTCGATGCCCCCGGACGACGGTGGCCAGAGTTTTTGTACCCGCTGGCACGGCAGCCGAAATCGAAAGAGGGCGGCGGGGTTGACGAGGGGGCTCATGCGGCAAACTGCAGGTGACGGGTTGCCTCATGGTAGACATAAAGCGGCGGCGTGGCGGAGGCCATGAGGCTGGGTTACAACGAAATCCTATGTGCCCGCGGAGACTTTCGATGCCTCGGCTTCGCCTTCTGATCCTCAGTTCCTTCGTCGCTGGGCTGGTCATCCTGCCTGGCGACCTGACCGCGGCCGAACGGCCGAACATCCTCGTCATCTACGCTGATGACCTGGGGTACGGCGACGTGCAGTGCAATAACCCGGACCGCGGCAAGATCCCGACGCCGCACATCGATCGCCTCGCGGCGGAAGGCATGCGGTTTACCGATGCCCACTCTTCGTCGGGCGTCTGCTCTCCTTCCCGCTACACGCTCCTCACTGGCCGCTATCACTGGCGGACGCGACTTGAGAAAGGCATTGTTGGCCTCTGGGAGCCACCCCTCATCGAGCGCGAACGGCTCACAATTGGCGGCCTGGCCAAGGCCCACGGCTACCGCACTGCCACCATCGGCAAATGGCACCTTGGGTGGGACTGGCCCATCGCGCCCGCCGATAAGTCGCTTCTCGCGACCGTCGGCTCCAAGAAACAGCGTCCAGTTCCGCACGACGTGACCGACGCCCACCGCGCGGCCTGGCAACGAATTTTTTCGAAGCCCATCGCTGGCGGCCCCACGACCCGTGGTTTTGATTCGTATTTTGGCACCGATGTGCCCAACTGGCCTCCGTTCTGCTTCATCGAGAACGACCGCACACTCGGCATTCCGACGACGCTGCTTGGCGCAGACGATTTCAAGGACAACCGAGCGAGCAAGCAAGGCCCGGCCCTCCAAGACTGGAAGCTCGAGAACGTGTTGCCGGCCCTGCGGGACCGGGCTGTGTCGTTCATCGAAACGTCGGCTACCGAGAAGGTCCCCTTCCTGCTTTATCTCCCGCTCACATCGCCGCACACGCCGCTGGCCGTCAACAAGGCTTGGCGAGGTGCCAGCGGTCTCGAGAGCGCCTACGCCGATCTCGTCATGGAAACCGACGCCGTCGTTGGCGACGTGCTCGCCACTTTGAAGCGGGCCGGCATTGCCGACACGACGCTGGTGGTGTTCACGAGCGACAACGGGTTTGCCCCGTATGTCGGTGCGAAGGAACTCGAAGCGCGCGGCCATTTTCCCAGTGGCCCATTGCGTGGCTACAAAGGGGACGCCTGGGAGGGGGGCCACCGCGTTCCCTTCATCGTGCGGTATCCCGGTGTGACGAAGGCGGGAAGCATGTGCGATGCCCTCGTACACCAGGCCGATCTCTTGGCCACCTTCGCCGAGGTGCTGGAGGCAAACCTTCCGGACGATGCCGGTGAAGATAGCGTGAGTTTTTTGCCGCTGCTCCGCGGCTCCACCGAACCAGTTCGGCAGCATGCCGTGAGCTGTTCGATGCGAGGTGTGGCCGCCGTTCGAGACGGCCATTGGAAACTCGTTCTTGGACCGGCCGCCGGCGGATGGTCACGTCCCGACCCCGCAAACCCTCCCTGCGCCCTCTACGACCTCGCAGCCGATCTCGGTGAGCAGAACAACCTGGCCGCGGCTCATCCTGAACGCGTTGCGGCCATGAAGGCCGTTTATGACGGTTTTGTGGCGACGGGCCGCAGCATGCCGAAACCCCTCCGCTCCGCTCCCCCGCCCTGAACCACGACGTAGAGTAGGTCGACGGAGAATAGGGACTGTTCCGATCGTTCCAGAGGATGCCTGGTTTCATGCGCGTGCTCGAGGTGGCCAGTGAGGCCGTTCCCTT
The DNA here is from genome assembly GCA_964498325.1 of uncultured Candidatus Kuenenia sp. Classification (GTDB taxonomy): domain Bacteria; phylum Planctomycetota; class Planctomycetia; order Pirellulales; family UBA1268; genus QWPN01. The sequence continues at coordinate 91,791 of CAZCHF010000004.1, read as the reverse complement.
TGCCAAGACCGGTGGGCTGGCCGACGTGGCCGGGGCCCTGCCTGAGGCGCTTGCGCGACTTGGCTGTGATGTCACGCTCGTGATCCCGGCACACCGCCAGGCACTTGTCAAAGGCTTGCCGATCGAGCAGACAGGCATCGAGTTTGAAGTGCCGATCGGTACCCGACGGCCTGTCGCGCAGATCCTGCGCAGCTCGCTGCCGGGATCGAATGCGAACGTCTTCCTTGTCGCCAACGACGACTTTTTTGACCGGCCCACGCTCTACGGTGGCGCGGAAGATTATCCCGACAACTCCGAGCGGTTCATCTTCTTCTCGCGCGCCGTGATGGAGTTCGCCGGCAGGCAATCGTCGGCCTTCGACATCATCCACTGCCACGACTGGCAGACGGGCCTGGTGCCCGCCTACCAGAAACTGCTCTACGGCGATTGGCCGGCCCTCGGCACGGCCCGCACCGTCATGACGATCCACAACATGGCCTACCAGGGTCTTTTCTGGCACTGGGACATGCTGCTGACCGGTCTCGACTGGAAATACTTCAACTGGCAGCAGATGGAGTTTCACAACCAGCTCAATCTCCTGAAGACGGGCATCGTCTTTGCCGATGCCATCAGCACGGTGAGCCCGACGTATGCCCGAGAGATCCAGCACGAGCCGGGTGGCTGCGGCCTTGCCGGGGTGCTGGCCGCACGAGACGGCGCCGTTTCGGGAATCGTCAACGGGATCGACACGGCCGCGTGGAATCCGGCGACCGACCCGCACATCCCGCGTCACTTTTCCGAGCATGACGTGGCTGCCGGGAAGTATGCAGCGCGGGTCGCACTCGCTGCCAAGCTCGGTCACGCCGCCCCCACAGCGCGGCCCCTGATCGCGTTCGTGAGCAGGCTGGCCACACAAAAGGGCGTGGAGCTTGTCATCGAACTCATCACGCGGCTCGCGGGCACAGGCCGGGCCCAGTTCGTTGTTCTGGGCAATGGGGATCCCTCCTACGAAGAAGCCCTTCGCCGTGCAGCCGCCACCTTCCCCGGTGCCGTTGACGTCGTCATCGGTTTTGACGAAGGGCTTTCACACCTTGTCCAGGCCGCGGCCGACATCGTCCTCGTACCAAGCCTTTACGAACCCTGCGGCCTCACACAGCTTTACGCCCAGCGATACGGCGCGATTCCGGTCGTGCGCGCCACCGGAGGCCTTGCCGACACGGTGACCGACACGAATGCCGAGACGCTCCGCGAGGGGCGTGCCACGGGGTTTGTGTTTGATTCGTTCGACCCCGGTGCCCTCGTCCACGCGGTGGAGCGCGCCCTCGAAGTCCATGCCGATGCCGAGCTGTGGAACGGACTCGTCCGCCACGTGATGCGGCAGGACTGGTCATGGGCCACGAGTGCTCGTGAGTATCTGCGCCTGTTCGACCGGGTTCTTGGCCAAGGCTGAGCCCACGAGACTGGCTCGCGACGGCAAAGTAGGCAAACCGTGCGGCCTGGACGTGCAGAGGTCGGGATTCGGCGACCCTCACGACCGATACGAAGGTCATGAACCGCACGATCCTCATCGCCGTTCTCGGCTTCGCTACCGTGTTTGTTGCAGGCTCGGAAGCATCAGCGGGTGGTCCCTGCCGATCGTGCCACGGTACGGCCGCCGGCATGGAATCGCCCTGCGGTGATTCGGGATGTGGACCTCGCTACTGGGGAGCCGTCTTCGAAGAACTGCCCTGGAAGGATCCGTGTGACTGCCAGGGCAACCGGTGCGATGTCCCACAGGGGTTGGACCTGCTCGCCCCGTGGCAGCTTCCACCGGGTCGAGGTTTCACGCCGCCTAAGCATCTTGGGTATGGCCCCACGCAGGGTGTGTGTGACAACCCGGGCGCATGCCACCCTTGCACCAAAGGCAGCATCTTAGGCTTCCGGCCCGGTCCCCTCTGGTGGTTCTAGCTGTCCGGGGCAAAAGTCATCCATGACCTTTTGCCCCTTGGCCGACCGATGGGAAAGCCGAGGTTTCCCATGGTCGGCGGTCGCCGCATCGTGCGGCGGCAGACTCGCTTCACCGTCTCCCAGCAACGCTCCCACGGGTAGCGAGAGCGGCAGCAAAGGTGACTTCGTCGCCGTGGCTGCGACAGGCGTCGAGCAGGATTCTCCAGTCGCCGCTCGCGGCTGCCAGTTCGACGAGCGACGGCAAGAGCCCCGCTGCCTGCATCGTGCTCGGTGGCCCGGCCTCGCCGCGGCGATTCACCGCGGCATAGAGCGCCTCCCCCTGGCGACCGAGGCGCGTCAGCAGAAACACGAGCGTGTCGAGGGGAAGCGATCCGGCCACATCGGGATCGGACGTTGCAAGAGCGCGGCGGAAATACGCCACAGCTTCGTCCACCCCCCGCCCGATCTGCGCCCCAAAAAAGTGACGCGACGCCTCGGCGACATTGACGAACGGCGGCTCGCCCGGATACGTCACCTCGGCCGGCAAGCGGCATCCATACACCGCAAGCTCGTAGGCGCGGTGAAGAGTAGCCGCCCCGGAACAAACGCGTGCAATCCGGAGGACCGACTGGAGATGCGAAACGTCGACATGAATGCTGCCATCCCCCACGAGGCCATCAGCGCTGTCGAGCAGTGCCACAAGCGGCAGCTCGTCTCCTCGCGTCGCCGCTATCTCGATGCCCCGCGCCGTCAGGTCGTCGGCTACCGCCCGCACGACGTCGTCATGAAGGTGCGACACGAGCGCGCCGGCAGCTGATTCCTGTCGCACCGCAGGGAGCCGTGTGATCGCCTGTTCGTACGCCGTAATCGCATTGCACGTGCCCTGCGTCTTCAAGATCAGCGTGATGCCGAGCGCCGGGTCAACCGATTCCCAGAGCGCCACACCGAGAATCTCTTCGATGATCCGCGACGCCTCTTCGTCATCGGGGCGTACCGCGACCGAGGCGACCGCTGCATCGGCGAGCGGCCCGAGCCGAGTCGCAACCTCTTCGTGAGACGCTGCCGCGCGTAGATACATCCACGCGGCCGCGACCTGCCCTGCCTCCAGAAGTGGCCATCCCACCTCACGGCAGGCGTTCAGTGACATTTCGTCAAGTTGGGATCGCGTTCTCTCGTCGACACCGTCCATGCGACCCGTGGCCGCTAACCCGAGCGCGAGCCGCGCCTGCACCATCCGCAGGTCAAACACCGCATGCCAGCGGCCCCGCGCGGCAAGCGACGCCGCAAGCTCATCGCACATCGACGCCACGCCGCGCTCGGCACACGCTCGCTCGAGAAGATCGAAGTCAGAGCACGAGTTGTTCATGGTTCAATCATCGCCTTCCGAAGAGCAGATACGGCTGGCTACGAGCTCGCTTCTGGATGACGCACCCGCGAGGGGTCGCACGTGCCACAGGCGACGGCGTAGAAAGCAAGCGCAGCCCGGAGGGCGAAGCGCAGATTTCTCCGAGTGAGCGAAGGCCATGGATGGCCGAAGCGAACGTCCGGCGACGTGGCACGGGCGACCCCGAGCTTCCGCCATCATCGCAGCCCCTCTTGCCGCAGGGCCTCGTAAGCCAAGACCGCAGCTGTTACCGACACATTGAGGCTGTCCGCGATGCCGCGCATCGGCAGGTGGACCGTCTCCAATGCAATCGTGCCTGCCGCAGCAGCATCAAGCCATGTCGGCGATACGCCGTCGGCCTCACTTCCCACGACCAAGAGTGTCGGCCCGGCGAGATTCACCTCGTGCCACAGTCGGGAGCCGGTTGGCGTCGCGAGGACGACCCGTCGCTTTGCAGCCGCAGCCCAACGAATCGTTTCGGCAGTCGTGGTTACGGCGAGCGGCACGCTGAAGACGGTGCCGAGGCTCGCCCGAATCGTCGCGGGGTTTGCGACATCCGTGCGCGGATCAGCCGCAATCACACCCCCGAGCCCGGCGGCGTCAGCCGTGCGCAGGATGGCCCCAAGGTTGCCAGGTTTCTCCACGGCCTCGGCCACGAGGACCGGCCGAGCAGCGGCCAGCGTCACGTGGGCAAGCCCACGCGCGGCGAACCGGACGACGCCCACAAGGCCTTCGTTACGGTCACCAAAGGCGACCTTGTCAAAAGCTCGTGGCCCGAGCGGAACGATCGCAGCCCCTTGGGCCGCACACGCCGCGAGGCACGCATCGAAATCCGCTGACCGCGACGAGGGTGCGCTTGGGCCGTCGGTTGCCACATAGACTTCGACGACCTCGATCCCGGATGCCACGGCACGCGCGAGCTCGCGCACGCCGTCGACGAGCGTGAGGCCCGTTTCCCGGCGGGCGCCAGCATCACGCAGGCGAGCCGCCTGCTTCACCCGAGGATTTGCGGGACTCGTTATCGTTTCGACGGGATCCACAAGGCCTCACGGGGCGATGGCGGGGAATCAATACCGCTACCATAATAAGAAGAACAGGTAGTGACCCCGTAAAGAATCTTCCCGCCGATCGACCCCTTGCACGCTTGCGGGTCCGCGTTTGGTGCCCTCGGGCATCCGAACGGCGACGTGGGTGTTTTTCCGAGTCTCCAAGAAGGATGCCGATGAGACACACGCATCGTGCTGCATTCGCGGCTGCCTCGCTCATGGCGCTGTCGCTTCAGGTCACGCCGGTCGTTGCCGCCGGTCCCGACTTCAACCGCGATGTCCGACCGATCCTGTCGAACCGCTGCTTCAAGTGCCACGGTCCCGACGAAGAGCACCAAGAGGCTGGACTGCGGCTCGACCTCCGCGAGGCGGCGATCGCCGAGCTCGACAGTGGTGAACGGGCGATCGTGCCTGGCCATGCCGACTCCAGCGAGCTCGTCGCCCGGATCATGAGCGACGACGAGAACCTGGTGATGCCACCACCGCACACGAAGGTTTCTCTCACGGAGAACGAGAAACGGATCCTCACCGACTGGGTGCAAGCAGGAGCCAAGTACGCGCCCCACTGGGCCTTCGTGAAGCCTGCCCTGCCTGAGCCTCCGCGCGTGGCTGACGAGGCGTGGATCAAGAATCCGATCGACCAGTTTGTCCTTGCCAAGCTCGAAGCGGAGAACCTGAAGCCCTCGCCGGAAGCCGACAAGGCCACGCTCTGCCGCCGCGTGTACCTCGATCTCATCGGTCTGCCCCCCTCCCCCGGCGAGATCGCCAGCTTTCTCGCTGACCATCGGCCTGATGCCTACGTACTTTTGGTAGACACGCTCCTCGCGAGCCCACGCTATGGCGAGCGTTGGGCCCGCCGCTGGCTCGATCTGGCCCGCTACGCCGACACCAACGGCTACGAAAAGGATCGCCCCCGCACGATCTGGCCGTATCGCGACTGGGTGATTCGCGCCTTGAACGACGACATGCCCTTCGATGCGTTCACGATCCGGCAGATCGCAGGCGACATGCTTCCGAATGCCACGGCCGACGACATCGTGGCCACGGGCTTCCACCGCAACACGATGCTCAACGAAGAAGGGGGCATCGACCCTCTCGAGTTTCGCTACCTCGCGATGGTCGATCGCGTCGGCACCACCGGCGCGACCTGGCTTGGTCTGACCACCGCGTGCGCCCAGTGCCACACCCACAAATACGATCCCATCACCCACACTGATTATTTCTCGCTGTTCGCGCTCTTGAACAACGCCGATGAGCCGGAATGGATCATCCCGAGCGAGGAGCGGTCGCAGCGGCTCGCGCAGACACGAGCCAAGATCGAGTCGCTCTGGAACGAGTTGCCAAGCCACTGGCCAGCCCCAGGTGCGACGGCGAAGCAGCTTGCCGGGTCGAGCGAGCCCGGCGAGAAGGAGGCAGGCAGGCAGCGGCGCGTCGAGGATCTCGCGTCGCGGTTCGATGCGTGGAATCGTGAGGAATCTGAGCGAGCCGTCGACTGGAAGGTCACGAAGCCTGACGTGATGGAATCCACCATGCCCTTCCTCGCGGTGCTCGACGACGGCTCGGTGCTCGCCAGCGGTGACCAGACGAAGAGTGATGTCTACACGATCACGCTCCCGCGGGTCGACACACCGGTGCGTGCGATTCGTCTCGAAGTCTTGCCCCACGAATCGCTCCCGGACCACGGCCCCGGCCTGGGCGCCTACGAAGGTCCACGCGGGGACTTCTTTCTTTCAGAGTTCGAAGTTCGAGTGCCACCGAAGGCCGCGCGGATCGAGGTTGCCAAGGCGAGCGAGTCGTACGGTGGCAAGGCGGCGCACAGCCAGCAGACAAGCGGCGCCGCAGCAGCCGTCGACGGCGTGATGTCGACAGGCTGGAGCACCAATGGACGACAAGGACGCCCCGAGGCTGCCGTGTTCGAACTGGCCCAGCCGATCGCGGCAGGCGAGCCGATCGTTGTGACCATGCGGTTCGAGAGGCATTTTGCCTGCCCGCTCGGCCGGTTTCGGCTTTCGGTCACCGACTCACCAGGGGCCGGAGCCCGCGGACACACCGCCGAAGTCGAGGCCGCACTCTTGAAACCCGAGGAAGCCCGGACGGCTGACGAGCGACAGGCCGTCATGCGCCGGTTCCTTTCGACGGCACCCGAGGTCAGCGATCGCGTCAAGGAGATCGAGCGGCTCGAAGCGAGCCTTCGTGAAGGTCTCTCGACACTCGTCATGCAAGAACGCCCTGCCGACAACCCGAGAAAAACCCGTCGCCATCACCGAGGTGAATACACGATGCCGGAGGAGGAAGTGAGCCCGGCCGTGCCAGGCTTCCTGCCGCAGCTCCCGTCGGATGCACCGGCGAATCGGCTCGCCCTCGCGAAGTGGCTCGTCTCGCGTGATAACCCGCTGACGGCCAGGGTGACCGTCAATCGCCAGTGGGAAGCCTTCTTTGGCCGCGGCATCGTGGCGACGGGAGCCGACTTTGGCTACCAGGGCGCGCTGCCGAGCCATCCAGAGTTGCTCGACTGGTTGGCCGTGTCCTTCATGCAGCCGGTGGACTCGGGAGGCCTTGGCTGGTCGCTCAAGAAGTTGCATCGGCTCATCGTGACCAGTGCGACCTACCGCCAGGACTCGCGAGTTGACCGTGCCCTCGCCGAGCGCGATCCGGTCAACGAGCTTCTTGCCCGCGGCCCGCGGGTGCGGCTCGACGCGGAGGTCATTCGTGATTCACTCCTGGCTGCCTCAGGCCTCCTCTCCACCAAGATGTATGGGCCAGGTGTCCGTCCGCCGCAGCCGGCGGGCGTGACCGAGGTTGCGTATGGCTCCCCCAAATGGGAGCCCAGCAAGGGCGAAGACCGCCATCGACGGAGCATCTACACCTTCCAAAAGCGAACGGCCCCGTTCGCCTTCACGACCACGTTTGACGGTCCGACTGGCGAGGCCTGTATTCCACGGCGGGACATATCGAACTCGCCGCTCCAGGCACTTACGCTCCTCAACGATCCGATGTTTCTGGAGATTGCCCAGGCGCTCGGTCGTGTGGCGCATGCTGCGGGCCCGGATGACAAGGCGCGTCTCGATCTCCTCTCCACGCGGCTCTTCTCACGACCACTCGATCGCGAAGAGGCAACGCTCCTATTCGACTATCTCGAAGCTCAGCGGGCACGCCTCACCGATGGCAAGCTCGATGCTCAGAAACTCGCCGGAACCGAAGCCGGAGAGAACGCGGTCGAACTTGCCGCCTGGACACTCGTGGCCCGAGCGATGATGAACCTCGACGAGGCAATCGTAAAGCGATGAAACGTCACTGCACACCAGGTCATACGACAGATCCGATCGACGTAACCCGTCGCCATTTCTTTGCCGACTGTGGCATCGGCGTCGGGAAGATCGCGCTCGCTGGACTGTTGACGGGTGCGATCGGCCAGGCTGCACGTGGCAGCACGCCGGCGTCCCCTCTCGCGCCGCGGCCCCCGCACTATCCCGGAAAAGCAAAGGCGGTCATTCAGCTTTTCATGGCCGGTGCTCCGAGTCAGCTTGAGATGTTCGATTCCAAGCCCAAGCTCGCCGAAATCGAGGGAAAGCCGCTCCCACCAGAGGTGATCGGAGGACAGCGGTATGCGTTCATTCGGCCTGATGCCGCCGTGCTCGGGCCACGCTACAAGTTCTCGAAGCACGGTCAGTGCGGGGCCGAGCTTTCGGAGATGGTGCCGCACCTTGCGAAGGTGGTCGACAAGATCGCGATCGTGAAGAGTTGTCGCACCGATCAGTTCAACCATGCCCCGGCACAGATCTTCATGAACTGCGGCTTCGCCCAACCTGGTCGGCCGAGCATGGGCTCGTGGGTGACCTACGGACTCGGGAGCGAGAGCGACGATCTCCCCGCCTTCGTGGTGATGAGCACGGGCAGCGGCATCAGCGGTGGCAGTGCCTGCTGGTCGAGCGGGTTTCTGCCGAGCGTCTACACCGGCACGCGTTTTCGCAACGCGGGCGCTCCGATTCTCAACGTCGACTCCCCCGACGGTGCTGACGACAAGCTCGCGACTGACACCCTCGGTGTCGTCTCGGCGCTCAATCGCCGCCGTCTCGTCGCTGACGGTGACCCGGAGATCGCGACGCGGATCGCCTCCTACGAAATGGCCCATCGCCTCCAGACTTCGGCGCCGGAGCTCATGAACCTCGCCGATGAAACGCCCGAGACACTCGCCCTGTACGGCTGCAAGCCCGAGGAGGCGAGCTTTGCCCGGGCCTGCCTCATCGCCCGGCGGCTCGTGGAGCGAGGGGTGCGATTCGTCACGATCTACCACGAAGGTTGGGACGCGCATACGGACGTAGCCGGCAACGTGAAGAAGAACTGTGAGGCCACCGACCAAGGCTCGGCCGCACTCGTGGCCGATCTCGAACGGCGCGGCCTCCTCGACAGCACGCTCGTGGTCTGGGGAGGCGAGTTTGGCCGCACGCCGATGGTGGAGGCGAGCGCCGTGCTTGGTCGGTCAATGGGCCGCGACCATCATCCCAATGCATTCACGATGTGGCTGGCTGGAGGAGGCATCAAGCCGGGGATCACCTACGGCGAGACCGACGAACTCGGATTTCACATCGCGAAGGACGAGGTCCACGTTCACGATCTCCAGGCCACGATCCTCCACTGCCTCGGCCTCGACCACGAGCGGCTCACCTACCGCTACCAAGGCCGCGATTTCAGGCTCACGGACGTGCATGGGCATGTGGTTCGAGGCATCCTGAGCTGACCGCCAGGCAACTTGGAGAATTTCCAAAGCCCCGCGAAACCCTTGCAATCCTCAACCGTTGAATCCCCCTAGGGCCTGAGGCGAAAACTCGCTTCGGCCACCTTTTTGAGGCGATTTTCCTACTTTCCGACTTTCATTCTGGAGTTTCTGCCATGACACACCTCACCCGAACAACCGTCGCCGGGGCCTGTATGGCCGCCGTCCTGGCTGGCGCCCCGACCGCCTCCGCGGCCAGTTGGCAAAAAACCTATCTGGAGCCGGCTATCCAGGCCTGGATGGGTGTTGTGACGCTCCTCGCCTCCGATGGCGAGCGCGAAGACAAAAAAAAGGGCGATTCAAAGTGTGAAGGCGAGTGCAAGAAGGGCGACGACTGCAAGAAGTGCGACGGCAAGCGCGACGGACAGGGACATCACGACTGGAGGCACCATGGCCCCAAGCCGCCGCACCATGGTCACGGCCCCCACCACATGGGTCCGCCTCATGGACCACGTGGCGACGTGCTCTCGCTGCTCCATGACATCAATGCTCGGCTCGCTCGGATCGAGCGGACGCTCGGAGTTGGAAACCCTGGTGGACACCCGATGCACGGCATGCACCACGGGAAACATCATGCAAAGCACCCGGGCATGGAAGGCCACCGTCATGAGATGCACGAGCGGATGCAAGCGGCACGTGAGAAGTGGGAGGAGGCCTCACCTGAAGAGCGGGCCGAGATGAAGGCCAAGTGGGAAGCCAAGATGAAAGAGGGGCGTGAAAGGATGGCTGCGTTCCGCGAGAAGTGGGAAAACGCCTCACCCGAAGAGCGAGCCGAAATGAAGAAGAAGTGGGAAGCTCGCATGAAGGAAGGCCGTGAGCGGATGGCTAGCGGCCGCGAGCCGGACAAAAAGAAGGAGGCCGCGGAGGCATCGAAGCCCAAGATTTCGGAAGAGGCGCGGGCCCAGATGGAGAACCGCGTGAAGCGGCTCGAGGCCGAGCTCCAGCGGATCAGGGCCGCACTCAAATCGAGCGGATCGTGACGCCCGGTCCTTCTTGAAGCCGTTCGATGGAGGGAGTGGTGGGAAACCGCCACTCCCTCCTGT
>CAZCHF010000004.1:6265-81629 GCA_964498325.1 uncultured Candidatus Kuenenia sp. | reverse complement strand
TCGATGGTATCCTGGAGAGCCTTCCAAGAAGCTTTCTCGCAGGAAAATCGCCTCGTGGACCACTCCGTTCGACATGGGTTTGTCGCGGTCGCCTGCGTGATTGGTTGGGCAGCCGCCGAAGCAGCCGAGCCGTCGATCGATTTCAACCGCGATATCCGACCGATTCTGTCGGACCGCTGCTTCGCCTGCCACGGGCCAGACGACAAGACCCAAGAGGCCGGCCTGCGGCTTGATCGGCGTGAGGCCGCCACGGAGGAACTCGAGAGTGGGGCCACCGCGATCGTCGCTGGAAAGCCGTCCGCCAGTGAACTGATCGCCCGCGTCAGAAGCACCGATCCCGATGTGGTGATGCCGCCGCCACACATTGGCAAGCCGATCACGCCGGCAGAAGCGGCGCTCCTGGAGCGGTGGATTGCCGATGGCGCCGAGTATCGCGGCCACTGGGCCTTCGAGCGAGTCGAGCGGCCGGCCGTCCCCGACGTGCAAGACACGACGTGGCCCAAGACACCGCTTGATCGCTTCATTCTTGCGCGGCTCGAGTCCGAGGGGCTCGCACCGAATCCCGAGGCCGACCGCACAACGCTTGCCCGCCGGCTCGCACTCGACCTCACCGGTCTGCCGCCCACCCCAGCCGCGGTCGACGCGTTCGTCGCCGACACGTCGCCTGATGCCTATGAGAATTACGTCGATACGCTCCTTGCCAGTCCCCACTTCGGCGAGCGGATGGCGATCGAGTGGCTCGACGCGGCACGCTATGCCGACAGCCACGGTTACCAGACCGATTCGAGCCGTTCGAATTGGCCCTGGCGCGACTGGCTGATCAAGGCCTTCAACGACAACCTGCCGTTCGACCAGTTCACGATTCACCAACTCGCCGGCGACATGCTCGAGAATCCGACCCGTGACCAGATCGTGGCCACCGGCTTCAATCGCAACCATCGCATCAACGGCGAAGGGGGCATCATCGCCGAAGAGTGGCGTGTGGAGACCGTCATCGATCGGGTCGAGACGACGGGACAAACCTGGCTCGGCCTGACCGTCGGCTGCGCCCGCTGCCACGATCACAAATACGACCCCCTCTCCCAACGCGAGTTCTACGCCCTCTTCGCCCTCTTCAATAACGTGCCTGAGACCGGCACGATCATGGGTTCACACAACCGTGCCGGCGGCAACTCCGACCCGCTTTTCGAGGTCGCGACGCCGCAGCAGGAGCAGGAGCTCGCGCGTCTCGAAAAGGTCGTGACCGATGCTGAAGCCGCCGTAAAGTCGGAGATTGCCAACATCGACATGCTCGTCGACGAATGGACCGCGTCGCTGGGCCCGTCGCTCGACGGAGCTGCCAAGGCCTGGGAGCCGTTTGAGCCGCTCGAACTGCGAAGCGCCGGCGGTGCGACGTTCAGGCGGATCGAGGATGGCTCGTGGCTCGTGGAGGGAGCGAACCCACCGCATGACACGTATGAGTTCGAGGCACTTCTGCCGGGACAGTCATTCGGTGGCATCCGGCTCGAGGTGATTCCGGATCCATCGCTTGCTGACGGCGGTTTTGGCCGAGCGGGCAATGGCAACATCGTCGTGTCGAAGGTCGAAGTCGAGATCGAACCGGCTGACGGCGGCGATGCCGTGCCGGTCAAACTCGTCCGAGCTGACGCTGATTACGAACAGCAAAAGTGGCCGGCCTCGGCCGTGCTCCTCGGTAAGAAAAAATCGGGATGGGCGATTGACGGAAACGACCCGACGAAGCGCGAGCCTCGAAAGCTGGCGGTGTTTCCTGCCAAGGTCATCGATGTCCAGGAGAACTCCCGCATCCTCGTGCGGATCCGGCAGGAAGCCATTCCTGGCCACGCGATCGGCAAGTTTCGTCTGGAAATCACCGGCTCCGACCCTGCCCTTCTCGGCGTCAGTGGACTGAACCTGCCCGAGCCGGTGAAGGCCGCGCTCGCGGTCGCCCGCGATGCTCGCGCGCCTGAACAGCAAAACGCCCTGAAGGAGTACTACCGAAAGAACGTCGATGGTCCCATCAAGCGGGCCGAAGCAGCCCGCGACGCCGCGAAGAAGAGCCTCGCGGAGTTTCGCAACAAGCTCCCCTCGGCAATGGTGATGAAGGAAGGGCCTCCACGAGATGCATTTGTCCTTATCCGGGGTGAGTACGACAAACGCGGCGAGAAGGTGGGCCCCGGGCTTCCCGCGTTCCTCCCGGCACTGCCCGAAGGCACGAAGCCGGATCGGCTGTCGCTCGCGTATTGGATCGTGTCGCGTGACAACCCACTGACGGCTCGCGTGCAAGTCAATCGCGTCTGGGAGCGATTTTTCGGTGTCGGCCTCGTGAAGACGAGCGAGAACCTCGGAAGCCAGGCCGAATACCCCAGTCATCCGGAACTCCTCGACTGGATGGCCGTCGAGTTCATGGAAGGGACATCGCTGCCTTCCGTGAACGGCAAGCCTGCGACGCCTTGGGACATGAAGGCGTTCGTCAAACTTCTGGTGACGAGCGCGGTCTATCGACAGTCCGCGGCCGTCACGCAGGAGAAGCTGGCCCGTGATCCTGATAACCGACTTCTCGCACGAGCACCTCGTATCCGCTTGCCTGGCGAGATCGTCCGCGATCAGTCCTTGGCTGCTGCCGGCCTGCTCGTGCCGACGATCGGTGGCCCGAGCGTTCGCCCCTGGATGCCCGACGGCGTTTGGGACGAGACGAGCAAGTACGGCGACCTTCGTGGCTACAAGTCCGACACGGGGCCAGGGCGCTACCGCCGCAGCATGTATACGATCTGGAAACGGACGGCCGCACCGCCGACGATGCTCCTCTTCGACGCGCCGAACCGCGAAACATGCCAGGTGAAGCGATCCCGGACCAACACACCGCTTCAGGCACTTGCGCTGCTCAATGAGACCACGTTCGTGGAGGCGGCGCACGGGTTGGCACGCCGCATGATTGCCGAGGGGGGCGATACTCCTTCTGCCCGCATCGCCCACGGGTTCCAACTCGCGATTGGCCGCGATCCCACGGCCGACGAACTGACCACACTCGTCGCCGGTTTTGAGGCCGATCTGGCCGCGTTCACGGCTGACGCCGCATCGGCCGAAAAGTACGCCGGATTCGGCCTCGTGAAGCCACCGGAGGGCGTGCCGCTCCACCAGTTCGGTGCGTATTCCTTGGCCGCCAACGTGATCATCAACCTCGACGAATTCGTCATGCGGGAGTGACTCAATGAACCATCGCCAGATCCTCCGTGTGCAAGACGCCTTGAACCGTCGCGTCTTCCTGGGCGGCACGGCCGGGGCCCTCGGCGCGACGGCGCTGGCAAGCTTGCTGGCACCGCCATCCGCCGCGGCTGCGGCCGTCGACACCAAGAAGTTCCCAAACTTTCCGCCGAAGGCGAAGCGGATCATTTATCTCTTCCAGTCGGGCGCGCCGTCGCAGATGGATCTCTTCGATCCCAAGCCGCAGATGGAGAAGCATCGCGGCGAAGACCTCCCGGAGTCGATCCGACAGGGCCAGCGGCTCACCACGATGACGAGCGGTCAGAAGAACTTTCCGGTCGCACCGTCGCTCTTCAAGTTTGCCCAGCACGGCGAGAGCGGCATGTGGTTCAGCGAGCTCGTGCCAAACATGGCCCGCCACGCCGACCGCTGGTGCATGATCCGCTCGATGGTCACCGAACAGATCAACCACGACCCGGCGATTACGTTTTTCCAGACGGGCCATCAGCTCGCGGGGCGACCCAGCATCGGTTCGTGGGTGAGCTACGGCCTCGGCAGTGACAACGCCGACCTGCCCGCGTACATCGTGCTCACGAGCTTCGGGTCGGGGCGCAAAGACGACCAGCCGCTGTACGACCGACTCTGGGGCTCGGGCTTTCTGCCGACGGTCCATCAGGGAGTTCGGTTTCGCAACAGCGGTGATCCCGTCCTGTATCTCGCAGATCCGCCAGGAATTTCACGCGAACGTCGCCGTGCCACGCTCGACCGTATCGCCACGATCAACGCGAGCCGCGGCACGCTGCTCGGTGACCCCGACATCGCCGCTCGCACCGCTCAATACGAAATGGCCTTTCGAATGCAGGCGAGTGTTCCGGGGATCGTCGATTTCTCCGATGAACCGAAGCACGTGCTCGACTCCTACGGGCCCGACATCAAGCGACCGGGCAGCTACGCCTTCAACTGCCTGCTGGCACGACGGCTTTCCGAACAGGGCGTGCGGTTCGTGCAGCTCTTCCACATGGGCTGGGATCACCACGGCGGCCTTCCTGCCGCGATTCGCGGTCAGTGCCACGACACCGACCAGGCCACGGCCGCCCTTCTCGACGATCTCGACAAGCGAGGGCTCCTCGACGAGACACTCGTCGTGTGGGGCGGCGAGTTTGGTCGCACGATTTATTCCCAGGGCGAACTCACCGAAACAAACTATGGCCGCGACCATCACCCCCGCTGCTTCACGATGCTCATGGCGGGCGCCGGTGTGAAGCGGGGCGTCACCTGGGGCGAAACCGACGACTACTCCTATAACATCGTGACGCCGGACCAAAAGGTTCACGTCCACGATCTCAACGCTACGATCCTCCACCTCATGGGGATCGATCACCTCCGGCTCACGTTCCCCTACCAGGGCCGCGACTTCCGGCTGACGGACGTTCACGGCGAAGTGGTCAAGGGAATCCTGAGTTGACCGACCGCGAGGGACTGACCGTATCACCTCGCCGGCTTGTTTACGCGGCGCAGGCCATCCATGGCCCTGCTTCGCTTCCCGGCCCTCCGGCCGGAACTTGACCCGGCCTTCCAGGCCTAGCGTTGGCCGGAAGGCCGACAAGACCGGCTGGGCCATGGATGGCCAGCCGGTCGTGAAACAGCCTCGCCGGCTCCGTGACACGGTCAGTCCCTCGCTCACTCCCATTAACACGTGGGGGCTACTTTCGTTGCCAGCGGTCGGCTTTTTCGAGGATCGAGTGAGGGCCGTCGCTGTCGAGCCATTTGCGCGCCTGGGCGTCCTCGCGGAGATAGGCGTCCCAGAAGGCCGTCGAAAGAGCCAGGATCGCCCGGTGATGGTTCGGGTTCCGGGGCTCACGGTCGCCTGGGAGCGGTCGGTCGGTGAACGCCGAGTGTTCCGCCCGATCGAACACGACCTCGTAGGCATGTCCCTTCGGAAGCGCCGGAAACACGGCGAGTCGAGACTCGATCGTCTGGCCACCGATCGGTGATGTGTCTTCCGTGCCGGTCATGAGCAGCCATGGGATTTTGACGTCGGCAAATGCATCGCCAGAATCCCGGCGTCCCCTCGGTGACCCAGGGCTCATGATGACCGCCGCCTTGATGCGGGGTTCAACATACCGGTCGCCCACGAGCGGAATCCGCTGCCCGCCGACGGCTTGGGTCGTCATCGCTCCAAATGAATGGCCTGACATCCCGACACGAGCCAGATCGAATCGGCCTGCGAGCTGATGGTCTTTCGATCGCGTCCATGAGTCGAGTTGATCGAGCACTGCCGGCACATCCTCGACCCGAAGCAGAAGGTTCTTCGCAGAGGCCGCCTCGTGCATCGCCTTCATTCGCTGGCCGAGCGGAGCATCCTGCCACACCGATGTGTCACTGCCGGGATGCTGGAGAAAGACGGCAGCGTAGCCACGGGCCGCCCAGTGCTTCCCCAGGTAGGCGCCCATCTCGCGAGAGCCCCCGAGACCGTGGCTGAAGAGCACGACCGGCGCGGGCGTTTTTCCATCTGGCGGAAGGAAAACTCGAATCGGAATCGTGCGATCCCGCTTCGCGTCGTCGACATCGAGATCGACAGGCTCGACGACTGCTGCCTTAGGCACGGCAAGAGGGTCGTAACCGAAGGACGTGCTCGCCTGAAACACAACCAGCGGGACGATAGTGAGGTTCAGCAAAGGACGTAACTGCACGACGTACCTCGAAGTTGAGCACATCATTGATCCGGTCGCGGAGTGACCGGATTTGAGAATCGGTGGTTTCCGCGAAGGGCGGCCCGTGTCATGGAGCCGGCGTAGAAAGCTAGCGCAGCCCGGAGGGCGAAGCGCAGATTTCTCCGAGTGAGCGGAGGCCATGGATGGCCGTAGCGAACGTCCGGCGAGATGACACGGGCCGCCCTGAGCCGCGGCGGCAGTGTGTTCAACGGCCGACCTGGCCTATCGTTTCGCGCGGCGCCGCCGAGGCTTTTTTGCTTCGGCATCGTCAGCAGCCTCGGGCGGAGCCGGGGCTTCCTGCGACACGATGATGCAGTTCTCGCCGAGATCGAGATCGTCCTCTTCCTCGATCGGCTTGCCGCGGTCGTCGAGCTTCACGTCGGCCTCGGCGGTCTTCCGCTTGGCAACCGCGAGGAGTTGCTCATAGAGCTTCTCGCGGTCGACACCGTTGATTTGCGAGACGGCCGTGGCGACTTCGCCGAGGTAGCGAAGGAAGATGCTGCGTCGCTGGCCTTCCTGGGCCACCCGCAGACGTCGGCGGAGGTACATGCCGAGCTTGCGGCCCACCGCCTGAAGCGCCAGGCGGATCTCCTTCTGGATCTCAGGGTAGTGGGCGATGGCTTCCTTGGATTCGCTCGTGAACGGCACCCAAACGCTCGCCACATGAACCATCACGGTGACCGGCCCGCTCGGCAGGCTACCCCGCGATTGCGAGAGGCCGTAGGAACGCCAGTTGGTCTGGAGGATCGTCTGCGTGACGGCGCAGGCTGACGGCTGGAACTGGAGGGGCACGCGGTTGGCAAACCGCATGACCGTCATGCTCTGCCCTTCCTCGACGCTCACATGCTGCATCGCCTCATGGAGCGCGTCGAGCTGCTGCTTTTTGAGCTTTGAGGGGGACTGCCTAGGAGCAAGCTGGGCCTCGGCCAGGATCTTGTCAGCTCCTTCGGCCCCAACTCCGGCAAAGGTCGTCGTCAGAAATTGCCTCAGACTCCGGGCATCGCTTTCACTCGTGAGTTCGGCGAGGGCCTCGCGGCTCACTTTCTGGGTGGCCACTCCGCCCCCATACGCCAGGGCCGCCTCGATCACGAATGGGTTGCCTCGGTATACCGACGGTGGCCTGGTGGCCGCGGTAAAGAATTCACCCGGCACGACCTGACGGAGGCCCGCCAAAAGCCGCGGCTCCCCAATCGGCACGACACAGTCGGTTGCCGGCGGCGGAATCTTCGTGTCTTGAATGGCTTTGAACAGGGCATCGGCCTCACCTCGGCCAAGCTTGCCGGCCGTGACGCGCGTCGAAAGCTTTGCCGTGTCGCAAAGCTTCTTCGCGGTGCCATGCGATACGCGCGAAAACGACTGCGTCAAAAACTGCGAGAGCGTGACCTTGGGATGCTCTTGGAGCATTGTGACGAGCCGGCCAAGCTCCACACCATATGGATGCGGTTTTATTTCTTTGGGCTCGGGCGGCAAATCATTGCTTGCTCGCTCGAGAATCCGCTCCTGACCATCAGGGCCGAGGAAGTGAATCCGCACATGCGGATTCGAGATCGCCGTCTGCTCGAGGTACTCCTCGATGCTCCCCTTGCCCCGCTGGAACTTCGCTTCCATCTCGATCGTGACGCGGGTGCCGTGGTCGATCGGTTCACCCCGGTCATTCTCGCCGACCCACTCGATCGAGTGCTTCTTCATGAGCTCGTCACCCCCCTTGCCCGCAGGGATGTCGACGCCTTCACCTTTGCCGTTCAGGATCTCGGGCTGGTTCGTCTTCGTGTCGATCCGCAGCTCGTAGTAGTGGGCTGGATGCTTCTTGTCGATCTTCGAGATGATCTTCACCGGCTTGCCCGTGGTGAGCACGCCATACATGCCCGCCGCCGAGATGCCGATGCCCTGCTGACCACGGCTCATCCGCAGCCGATGAAATTTCGAGCCGTAGAGAAGCTTTCCGAAGATCAGCGGAATCTGCTTGCGGACGATGCCTGGGCCGTTGTCTTGCACGCCCATGCGGTAGCGGTTGCCGCTGTCGCCGACCTGTTCGATATGAACCCAGATCTCGGGCAGGATGCCCGCTTCCTCGCAGGCATCGAGTGAGTTGTCGACCGCTTCCTTCACGCTCGTGAGGAGCGCCTTGCGTGGGGAGTCGAAGCCGAGCAGGTGACGGTTCTTCGCGAAGAATTCGCTGACGGAGATATCCCGTTGGCCGGCAGCCAGCGTCTGGGCGGTTGCTCGCCGCTTCACAGCTTTGCCCGGCGCCGGTGACTCGGCCGCTTCTCCAGAAGTCTTGTCTCCAGCCGCTGTCTCCGCGGCGTCAGCCACTGCTTTGATTGCCTTCTTGGATGCACGAGACCGTTTTGCTGTGGCGGTGCTGGCCATGAAATTCCTGCTACGAACCTCTGGAAAAGCCTGACTTTGATTGTCTTTGCACGACTTGGCAAGTGGGGCAAAGTTTGCCGGTCGCAACAGCCTTGCGGCGTTCATCACCCTCCCTGCACCTTCAACCCGGGGAGGCTCATGGCGGCCCATGCCGGAGGCAACGGCGTAGAAAGCCGAGCGAAGCCAGGATGGCGAAGCGAGGATTTCTCCGAGTGAGCGAAGGGCATGGATGCCCGTAGCGAACGTCCGTCGCCCCGGCGCGGGCCGCCATGAGCCGGCACCAGCGTGACAGCGTCCCATGAGAACCTGTACCTATCGGGCAGATCGCCCCACGCCAGAGCCCCGCAGTCATGCTGGGGTTCGCATCTCGCCGAAAGTTCCCACATTGGGGAATGTGTTGCGGGAGGCCAATCGATGCCACGTTCATGTAGCCTTCGCCGAACTCTGCTGGTAGCGGCGGTCGCGGCCGGATGCCTTGCGGAGGTTTGCGCTTTCGCTCTGCCGATCGACGGCGGCGTGGAAGGGCCGACCCCCGACGTTTTCTACAACTTCTACACGCCACCGGTGCCGGTCGGACCGTACCCCGCGATGGGTGCCCAACTCTATGTGTCGCCGCGGCCGGTGCCGCCGCGCGTCGGGCACACCTGGAACACGTATCCGCCATTCATGCCCCACGAGTTTCTCTACAAACATCGTCGCAAGTACGTGCGGCCTGCCGGTGTGACGGGCATGCGTA
This sequence comes from uncultured Candidatus Kuenenia sp., assembly GCA_964498325.1. Classification (GTDB taxonomy): domain Bacteria; phylum Planctomycetota; class Planctomycetia; order Pirellulales; family UBA1268; genus QWPN01. Next base: position 72,608 of record CAZCHF010000004.1, on the reverse strand, counting down.
CGACCGTTCACGGCTACTGGTGGTGAGGAGCAGTTTTATGCAGCGGCTTTCCATTTCCAAGCGCGCCTTCATCGTAGCGGCAAGCCTCGCCACCTGCCTCATCGTGAGTCAGCGGGTGAGCCTCGCCGGCTATCCCCACCGTGGCCATCACGGTGGCTGCAACGCGTGTTGCCCGCAGGAAGCATGCTGCCCGGGGCACGGCCACCACGGTTGTCGCGGCCATCACTGCAAACACTGCGGCCCCGGCCTGTGCAGTCCCGCGTGCGGCCACCACTCCAAGCACGACACGATCGAGAAGCGGTACTTTCTCCGCAGCCAGGGCAAGAGTTGGCACAGCGCCTGGTATGACCCTGCCGAAGGCCGACCGATCGCGCTGGTCGTGCCTCCGACCGCTGAGTTTCAGACCCAGTACTCGTGGGGCGTGCCGAGCTCACGCGTGGCGCCGATTTATCACCAGTTCCGCCGGCCGTATCCCGGCCCCGGTGCCCTGCCCGGCGGCGGGGGGAGCTTTCTCCCCACGCCGAATCAGCCCAGTGACACGGTCCAGTTCGGCGTGAACGCCGTTCGCGGCCCGTGGAACGGATACTGATCAGCGTCTCACCGCGTCGAGATCGTCGGCCGTCATCCAACGCGCCGCAAGCTCTTCGCTGACGTCCTCGGCTGACGGAGCATGCGTCAGCACGGTGCGGCGGCCGCTGGCGAGTGCGGAGAGCATGCGTCGGTCAGCGGCTTCGGTTCGAGGAAGCTGCTCGGCCAGCACGGCCATGCCGGATGGATTACGGCGTGCCGCGTGAGCAAGCTGATCGACGAAAAGACAGATCTCGTGGACGTTGGTCGCGGCGCTCCGCGCGATGAGCGGTTGGAGCGTGCGGGTCACGATCTCGAGACCGAGGCCATCGACGTCGAGGAACGCCTCGACCTCGAGCTTCTGTGCCGTACGACCAGCCACGACAGCCGCCTGATGCCGCACGACGATGAGGCATGAACCCGTCAGGGGCTTCGGTGCCATCGGCCCGCTATAGCCACCGCGACCGTGAAAAATCATCGTCGTGCCCGATGGTCTTTTCTCCTGAAACACGAGTCGCACCGTGCCTGTGGTGCCGTAGCCATCCTCGAGCCGCCAGCGCCCCGGGCCCATTGGGTCGAAGGACACCCGGCTGATTCCGAGCACCCGCCAGACATCGACAAGTGTTTCCGGCTTGGCCAGCACGAACTCGAGAAGTTCATGGCTGCAATGAATCGTTTCAACCGGCATGCGCCGATGAAGCGTCGTCGATCGCTTGAAGTACTCGACGAGCCCGCGGTCTTCCGCGTTCATGCGATGGGCGGGCAAGCCTTCGAGTGTGGATCGCCAGGTGTCCCGGCCTGCCTTGTCGGCCTCGGCAAGCGTTGCCGGCACAGGCCTGGAAGTTGGCCTCTCTGCAGCCTGCGTGCGCGCTGCAACCAGACAGACAATCCCCGACAGAATCGCTCCAGCGACTCGCGCGGTCATACGAATCCCCCCATCATCCTGCCACCCCTCAGCGGGCCGCCCCGGCGCCGCTCCCACCCTTCTCATTCGGTCTGAAGGCGGGTCCCGAACCAATGAATTTTCGGCACGATTCGGGAACTTTGCGCAGCCCTCCCAGTCTGCCTGGCCGAATGTCGGGATGATGACGCAAGTTCCGGCGGCGCCGGGTCGATCGACGGTTCAGTGCGTGGTCTTGGCTCGTGGGCGGGGTTTTCCTACCGTTCGCCGCGCTTCCTCCCTGCCCCAGAACGCTCTCGATGCTTTCACTGCACGATCCTGCTCGCGGCGACACCGCATCCACTGACACTCTGGCCGGGCATGGCGAAAGCCTGCTCGCCCGATGCCTCGTGGCTTGGACTCGCATCTGCCTCGCCCAGCCGTGGCTCGTGTTTCTTGTGGCCGTCGTCGCGGCCGTAGGAGCTGCCACTTGGACCGCGGGGAACCTCGGCTACAAAGTGAGCCGTGTCGACCTTCTCGATCCCGACAGCGACTACAACAAGCTCTGGATCGATTACATCCACGAGTTCGGAGAAGACGACGATGCCGTGATCGTCGTCGAGGGCGAATCCCGCGAAGAGGTGATTGCCACACTCGGCGCGCTCTCGCGCGCCGTTGACGAACAGAAGGATCTCTTTCGGTCCGTCCTCCACGAGGTGGATCTGTCGCGAATCCGCTCGAAGGGGCTCCATTATCTCACACCGTCGGACCTGACGTCGCTCGACGGCTTCATCGAGCAAACCCAACCGATCATCGATGGCGGCTGGGCCCAACTCCGCGTGGGCACGATGGTGGCAGGGCTGGCCGGTCAGTTGGTAGCCGGCGCGGCGCAGCAGACCCCGGAAGGTGAGCCCCCCACCGCTGCCCTCGAGCGATTCAGTGAAAGCCTGCTGGCCGCGCTCGAAGCGCCTCCAGCAATGCCGGGCCGCGCGGCGGAGTACACCTCGCCCTGGCCGAACATGCCGGAATCCCTCTCGACGCTGCGCGATCTCTCGAGCGAGCACTTGCTTGCCAAGGAAGGCAAACTTGGCTTCGTGCTCTTGCGCCTGGCTAAGCAAGGCGGGGGATTCGCCGGTGCCTCGAAGGCCACGGACGAGTTGCGGCGAACCATCGCACGCGTCAGCGAGCGTCATCCTGGGGTCACGATCGGCCTCACCGGCCTCCCGGTGATGGAAGACGACGAGATGCGGACCAGCCAGGAATCGATGATCTACGCGAGTGTCCTGTCGCTCGTGGCGGTGATCGTCATCATCGTCACTGGCTTCGGCGGACTGAGGCACGCCCTCATGGCCAACGGCGTCCTCGTCATCGGGATGGCATGGGCCTTCGGGTGGGCGACGGCCAGTGTCGGCCACCTGAACATCTTGAGCGTCACCTTCGCCGTGACGATGATCGGCGTCGGCATCGACTACGGCACGTACTATGTCGGCCGCTACCTCGAAAGCCGACGACGCGGCCTCGCATGTGACGAGGCTCTTCTGGCCACGAGCGGTGCGGTCGGCCCGGGCATTCTCACCGGCGCCATCACGACGAGTGTCGCTTTCTTCGCCGCAGCCCTCACGAGTTTTGTGGGGGTGGCGGAGCTTGGCTTGATCGCCGGCGGCGGCATTCTCATGTGCTGCGCCGCAGAGTTGCTCGTCCTGCCTGCGGTGATCGCCATTATCGACCGGAGCTTCCTCGGCAAGCACATCCCGGAGCCGGTGCCGGTCCACTCGTGGCTTGCACCCCTCATGCGGCACCCACGTTTCGTTACGCTCGCGGCCGTCGCGTGCTCCATGGCACTTGCCGGTGGGCTTCATGAGCTCGACTACGACCACAACCTTCTGAACCTTCAGGCCGATGGCCTCGAAAGTGTCGAGGTTGAAAAACGACTCCTGTCCGAGTGCGATCAGAGTGTCTGGTACGCCCTGTCGATCGCCGACTCACGTGAACAGTTGCTCGAGCGCAAAGAACGCCTCATGGCCTTGCCGAGCGTGGATCGCGTCGACGAGATCGCCTCGCTCCTTCCGGTCGACGAAGAACTGAAGCGACCCACGATCGAACGAATCGGTCAGCGTCTTGCCGCCCTGCCAGAGCGACCTCCGGAGATTCCGGTCGACCGCCTCGATGCCCTCGGCGAAACCCTCGCCTGGGCCCAATCGGAAGTGGCGAAGCGCCCGGGTGGGCTGCGGACGGCGTGGCACCTCGAGCGGGCCCGCGAAAGCTTGCGAACGAAGGGTCCGGAGGAGTGCTATCGGGCGCTGGCCGCGTTCCAGCAACGATCAGCCGGTGAGCTCTTGAGCCGGCTCCACGCCCTGGCCGCCGTATGTGATCCGCAGCCCCCGGCACTCGACGACCTGCCGCCGAGCCTTGTCGAGCGATTCGTCGGATCGAGCGGCAAGCACCTGCTGAAGATCTACGGCCGTGGCGACATCTGGAATTTTCAAGCGCTCGAGAAGTTCGTCCATGACGTGCGCAGCGTCGATCCGCGAGCCACGGGCAATCCCCTTCAGGCCTACGAGGCCTCGCTCGAAATGAAGCGGAGTTACGAGCAGGCCGGCATCTCGGCGCTCGTCGTCATCCTGTTTGTTCTCTGGCTCGATTTCCGAAGCATCCGCAATTCGCTCCTGGCAGTGCTGCCGCTCATCGTGGGCGTCGTGCAGATGCTCGGCATCATGGGGCTCGTTGGACTCGACCTCAACCCGGCCAATCTCATCGGCATCCCCCTCGTGCTCGGCATCGCCGTAGATTACGGCGTCCACGTCATCCATGACTTCCTGGAGCGGCCGGGGCCCTACCGGATGAGCGCCTCGACGGCCAATTCGGTCTTGGTCGACGCCCTCACCACGATCCTCGGGTTCGGGGCTCTCATGGTGGCGAGCCACCGTGGCCTGGAAAGCCTGGGGCGGCTTCTCACGCTCGGTGTGACCTGCTGCACCTTCACGTCGCTCGTCGTCCTGCCGGCAGTCCTCGCCTGGATACGACCTGCCTACCATGCGGACGAGGCAGCCGGCGAGCACGAGGATTTTGAAACGGATGACGAGGAGTCCGAGGACGTCGCCGAAACGCGATTGGCGGCTTGAGGCTCGCGTGAGCCGCGGAATTTCGTGTTGTGCCGGTGTCGGCCTGCGCGGTACTTCCCCCTCCGTCCTCTCCAAGAACCGACCTGCGGCCCCCAGGTGAGAGCATGAACATTCTCAAAGCCGTTGCGCTGATCGCGACCCTCTGTGCGACGGCCGTCGCGTCTGCCGCCGACGGGCCGGTGTGCCTCGTGATGGAGGACCAGTTCCAGAACCGGTGCGAGACCGAGGCACTGCGGGGCCATGTCGTCGTCCTCGTTTACGCTGGCCGCTACGGCGCCGAGGCTGCCGTCGAACTCGGACGCAAGCTCCACACGCACTACCACCCGACTGCTGCCACCGCCGATCCTGCGGAGCGCTCGAAGCAGCCGGTCATCGGCATCCCTGGGTGGCCAGCCGAAGTGCCCGTTCCCGATGTCCACGTGATTCCGATTGCCTGCGTTCCCGAGGTGCCCAAGATGCTCCGTGGCATGGTGCGATCGCAGATCCGAAAAGGCTCGCCGCATCTCCCCGTCTGGCTCGACTACGAAGACGCCATGCGCAAGGGTTTTGGAATCGTGCCTGACGAGCCCAACGTGCTCTTGATCGACACGGCCGGCGTCGCCCGCGGCGTCAGCGCCGGCAATCCTGACGAAACGAAGTACGCGCAGCTTGTCGAGGCCATCGACACGCTCAGGTCGCAGGCCCTTCCGCCGGCCCGCACGGCCGCCGTGCCGCTTCCACCGACGCGTTAGGTATCACCTGCGGCGGTTCTTGAGCCGACGGCTCGCCCTGGTCAGCGTGTCGCGCTCGCTTGCCGTGAGGCTCGATTCACCTGATCGGCTGATCTTTTCGAGGATCCGATCCACTTCTGCTTCGAGCGGCATGTCGTTGTCGTCAGCCGAGTCGTCCTCCGGCCGAAGAATTCGGAGCTTCGGTGATCGGAGTTTTCCGAGAAGGTGCCCTGGCCAGTCCGTGAGTGATGACAAATCCATCCGCCGCCAGGCGTACATCACGCCAAACGCCGCTCCAGCAAGGTGGGCGACATGAGCGACGTTACTCGCTTGGTTGCTCGCGCCCTGGATGTCGTAGATGAGAAAAATCAGCCCGAGAGCCCAGGCGGGCATGGGCAGCACGCCCATGATCAGGACCATCTCACGCGGGTAGTACCAAATAAACACCGCGAGCACGGCGCTGACGCCCCCGGATGCCCCGACCAAGACGGGGGGACGCCTCGGATCGAACCCGACGATCTGAATGCTCACCACCCATGCGAGCCCCGCGACGATGATCGCCAGGCAATAGAATCGGAAAAACTCGGCCTTGCCGGTGATGGACTCGACTGGCCTGCCGAAAAACCACAGCGTGATCATGTTGCCGAGGATGTGCCAAAGGTTGCCCTCGGAATGCAGGAAGCCGTAGGTGAGAAGTTGCCAGACCTGCCAGGGCTTCTGAAATAGATTCGCCTTGAGGCAACAAACGTCGTTGAGCGACCACGGGAGTGACACGATCTCCCGGAACAAATCGCCCGCCAGAATAAAATTGGTCAACCAAACCCCGACCGTCAGGGCGATGATCGTGTTGACCGCCGACCAGTCGGCCATGCCGCCGCTGGCCACGGGTGAACGGTAATAGCCGCGGTCTTGGAAACCCATGCAAATCTCGACAGGCTGAAAACCTCCATCGTAGAGGGGCTGCGTCGCCATGGGCAACCGCCCCCGCTGCCAACGCGCTCCCACGTGTGTTACGCTGCCGAGCCCCGCAGGCATGGCGGCGGGGCGCGATGGCGATTGACGCTGTCCGCGACACGATCATGTGGACACACGAGGGGAGATGGCGATGGCGACGAACGGCGAGCTGGGCAGGAAACTGCGGATGGGGATCGTAGGGGGCGGTCAGGGCTCGTTCATCGGACGGGTCCACGTCACGGCTGCCGTTCTCGACAACCGCGCGACGCTCGTCGCAGGCGCCTTTTCGAGCGATGCCGCCCGTTCGAAGGCCAGTGCCGCCGATTACGACGTGCCTGCGAACCGCGCCTACGGCTCCTACCAGGAGATGTTCGACGCCGAACGCAAACTGCCCGAAGGCGAGCGCATCGACTTCGTGTCGGTCGCCACGCCGAACCACATGCACTTCCCCGTGGCGAAGGCGGCTCTCGCGGCCGGTTTTCACGTCGTGTGCGACAAGCCGCTGACACTCACGCTCGCCGAAGCCGAGGAACTGGCCAAACTCGTGGCCGCCTCGCCGAAGCAGGTGTTCGTCGTGTCTCACAACTACACCGGGTACCCACTCGTGCGCCAGGCCCGCGAGATGATCCGGAGTGGCGAACTGGGTGAGATCCAGGCGATCCGCGCGGAATACATCCAGGGCTGGCTGCGGACACGACTCGAAAGCGAAGGCCAGAAGCAGGCCGCCTGGCGAACGGATCCGACCAAGAGCGGTGCAGCGGGATGTTTCGGCGACATTGGCACCCACGCCTACAACCTGGGCCGCTACATGACCGGCTTGCTGCCCGACAAGATCGCGGCCAACCTCAAGATCTTTGTGCCTGATCGGCCGCTCGACGATTACGGCCACGCCGTCGTCCGCTACCAAAATGGGGCCCTCGGCACTGTGACGGCCTCGCAGATCAGCCACGGCCGCGAGAACGATCTTCGGATCCAAATCGATGGCACTCTTGGCAGCCTCGAGTGGCACCAGGAAGAGCCCAACAAGATGCTCGTGCGCCACAACGGCAAACCGCATCAGCTCTATACCCGCGACCCCAACGCGCCTTTCATGAACGATGCAGGCAAGGCCGCATGCCGTCTCCCATCCGGCCATCCGGAAGCGTTCTTCGAGGCGTTTGCCAACGTCTACCGGGCCGGCTTCGACGCCATGGCCTTGGCCATCACTGGCAAGCCGTTCGAGGCCGTGAACACGGTGTTCCCGAACGTTCGCGACGGCGTCGAGGGAATGTATTTCATCGAACAGTCGGTTGCATCGAGCAAGGCCGACGGGGCTTGGTTCCCACTGGCTCACCCACTCGCCCGAAAGTGACCCATGGCCACGAGCGATCCCAAGTATCTCGTCTTCGACATCGAGAGTGTGGCCGACGGCCAACTAGTGTCGCGCTTGAAATACCAAGCCGACAAGCTTTCGCCCGAGAAGGCAATCGCTCGGTATCGCGGTGAGCTCCAGGCCGAGACGGGCAAGGATTTCATTCCCTACACGTACCAACTGCCAGTGTCGCTGGTCATCGCGAAAGTGGCAGGCGACCTTTCGCTCCAGGACCTTGTCGCCCTCGACGAGGAGGAGTCTCGCCCCCACGAGATCACCAGGCGCTTCTGGGAAGGTTGGCGACGCTACCGGCGACCTCGGCTCGTGAGCTTCAATGGCCGTGGCTTCGACATGCCCTTGCTCGAGCTCTGCGCTTTTCGCTATGGGATCGCGATCCCCGACTGGTTCGCCGAAGACGCGCGCAACTTCGACCAGCCGCGGTACCGTTACAACACCGCAGCCCACTTCGATCTTCACGAGTGGCTGACCAACTCCGGCGCCAGTCGCTTTGCCGGCGGCCTGTCGCTCGCCGCCAACCTCATCGGCAAACCGGGCAAGATGGATGTCGCCGGCCACATGGTCCAGGATCTCTGGGATGCGGGACGCAAGGCCGAGATTCACGACTACTGCCGCGGTGACGTGCTCGATACATACTTCGTGTTCTTACGAAGTCGCGTCATCGCCGGCGACATCGATCTGGCGCGCGAGCAAGTCCTCATCGACGAAGCCCACCGTTGGATCGAGGCCCACGTCAAGGACCACCCTGGTCTGGCTCGCTACCTCGAAGCCTGGGGCGACTGGCAAAGCCCGTGGGCGTGATTGCCTACGGCTTCGCGTCTGTTGGCTTCGCTGCTTCCGCCGGCTTGGGTTCAGTCTCAGGGGTCGCTGCCGGCTCGCTGCCGAACGGCACGAGCGGCTCGATCGGATCGAGTGACGGCACCGCGAGGGCAGCCGCCACGGCTCGAGCAGCCGCCTTGGCCTTGGCATCGAGCTTGCCGACAGGAGCCCACGCCTCGACCGTGTAGAGCCGACCGCCGATCACGACCGCCGTACACTCCCGTTCGATTGGCTTCGGGATGTTGTCGAGCTTGGCCTCGCCAGGAGCACTCCACGTCACCGCGTGATGAGCTCCAACCTTGGCCGCTGCAGGCTTTCTGCGGAGGGACGGCTTTCCGTCGCCACCAAACTCCTCCGCCAGGCGCTTGGCGACGGCGTCGACAAACGCTTCGTGGTTCTCGCTCGTGACCGCAGCAAACCCCTCTGGCGGGTCGGCCGCCACGACGATGACCGACGGGTAGGCGAGTTGGGGCTTGGCTTGGTAGCGAACGAGATAGTCGTAGGACTTCGGCGCCCGCCGCCAGCCGGCGGGCGAGAAGACGCGCACGCGCTGGCCGTCAAGATCCAGCCCCGAGTTCGGTTCCACGGCTGGCGGGGAGTCCGTGGTCGTAGCCGGCTGTTCGGTGACCTCCGGCTTGGCCTTCGGCTTGGCGGGCTTCTTCGCACTCTCGCCCGAACACCCCCCGAGGGCGGCGACAAGGCATACGACAGTCGTGAATCTCGCCCAAGCCATCTGCCGCCTCCTTGGCACGGAGTGAAACTATTCCGTGATCGGTTCCTTCACGAGTTGGAGAATGTGATGCGCCTTCGATGACGCGATCAATTCACCGACCTTCTTCTCGGCCGCCTTCTTGTCCGCGTACTCGAACATGGCCACTCGCTTCCAGCTCTGGGTGAAGACACCCCAATAGGCCTTCATCCGGGCCTCTTTGGCCACCTTGCGGCGCGGGGCCTTCTTCTCTTTCGGCGCCTTGACCGCCTTTTCCTTCTTCACTTTGGCCGGCTTCTCGGCAGCCGACTTCTTGGTTTTCTTAGCTGTAACGCCACGGGCCTCGGCCGCTTCAGCTTCAGCCCGCTTTGCTTTGATGCTTACCGTCTTTCGTGCCATGTCGCAGCCGGTGTCCTTCGTATGTCGGGGGTGGAAAAGTGCGAAACGAGCCGGAAGTATAGCGTCTGCCGCGGCTTCCGTATGGGCCACTTATACTGCGTGCATGACCACCGCCGCCCCCCCCGCCCTTGCACTCGCCAGCCCATTTCCCGACTACCGTGGGCTTCCAGACGACCTTCTTCAGGAGCGAATCGAGGCGGTTCGCCGGCGGATGGGGCGCCGCCTCGTGATCCTCGGCCATCACTACCAGCAAGACGGCGTCATCGCCCATGCCGACATCACCGGCGACAGTTATCAGCTTTCCAAGAGTGCGTCCGAGCGAGCCGACTGCGAGGCGATCGTCTTCTGCGGCGTCCACTTCATGGCTGAGACCGCGGACATCCTGGCCAACCGGCCGGAGAAAGTGGCGTCCCGCGGCGGCCGTCGGGTGACCGTCGTTCTCCCGGACATGGCCGCCGGCTGTTCCATGGCCGACATGGCTGGCATCGAACAGGTCGAAGACGCCTGGCAGGATATTGGCTCGGTCGTCGACACCGCCGACATCACGCCCGTCACCTACATCAACTCCGCGGCCAGCCTGAAAGCCTTCTGCGGGCGTCACGGTGGCATTGTCTGCACCTCGAGCAACGCCCGCGCCGTCCTCGACTGGGCCTTCGCCAAGCGACGACGCGTGCTCTTCTTTCCCGACCAGCACCTCGGCCGCAACACTGCCCGCGCCATGGGCATCCCCCTTTCGGAGATGGCCCTCTGGAACCCGCACGACCCGACACTCGGTGGAAATTCGCGCGAGCAGCTCGAGCGATCCCGCGTCATCCTCTGGCAGGGACATTGCAGCGTCCACGCCATGTTTCGCCCCGAGCATGTCGACGCGATGCGAGCCCATCTGCCGGGCGTGAAGATCCTCGTGCACCCCGAATGCTCGATGGAGGTGGTCGACAAGGCCGACCTTGTCGGTTCGACGAGTTTCATTCTTCGGCAAGTTGAAGAAGCGCCACCGGGCACGACCTGGGCCATCGGCACGGAGCTTCACCTCGTGAAACGCCTGGAACAGTCACACCCCGAGCAGACGATCCGGTTCCTGTCACCCACGGTCTGCATGTGCGCGACGATGTACCGCATCGACCTGGCCCACCTCTGCTGGAGCCTCGAACACCTGGAACGTGGCAAGCCGGTCAACGTCATCCGCGTCGACGACGAAACGGCGAAGTGGGCGGTGACTGCGCTCGAACGCATGCTGGCCGTGCGTTGAGGCGCTGTCTGGTTGCGTGCCGGCTCGGGGTGGCTCATACCACATCGCCGGACGTTCGCTTCGGGCATCCTGCCCTTTCGCTCACTCGGAGAAAAATGAGCTTCGCCCTCCAGGCTTCGCTCATTTTTCTACGCCGTCGATTGTGGTATGAGCCACCCCGAGCCTCCCTACACGGTAGGCATCGACCAAAAGAGGCTGTCCACACTGAATGAACGACTGACCGGTGGGGTCAGGTGCCGGATTCCTCCTGAAGCATTATCAGCTCAGGGGTGCCCGTGTCATGGAGCGGGCGTAGAAAGCCGAGCGTAGCCAGGATGGCGAAGCGAGGATTTCTCCGAGCGCAGCGGTGGCCACGATGGCCACCGCAAGCGTCCCGCGAGATGACACGGGCACCCCTGAGCCACGCGGGACGTTCAATTGGTGATCGGCGTCAGCCGCGGGCCTTTGCGAGTTCGCCGTGCAAGGCAACGAGCCGCTGGTGGCGTGCGTACATGTCTTTCAACGCGGCGGCAGACGATGCGCGGGGCAGGAACCGGTGGGCTGGAGTCGGGGCGTGGTCAGCGAGAAAAGCTTCCCACGACAATGCACCACCGGCTCGACACCCGTCGCGATACGCAGCCAAGAGCGCCGCGCCGAACGCACTGCCTTCCGACGCTCCATCGAGGATCACGACCGGAGTATGAAAAACGTCGGCGATGAGTTGACCGAGTGCCGGCGTCTTGACGAGGCCACCAGACAAGACGATCTCGGTCCGTGGGTAACCCTGGGCATCGAGGACATCACTTCCCATGCGCAGGTCAAAGATCGTCGCTAAGAGCATCGCCTTGACGGCGTTGCCGGGCGTGGAACTTGTGCCACTGAGTCCGATGAGCGATGCCGTGCCGCCCCGGGAGACACCGAGACCGGGCTCGTCGTCCATGAACGGCAGCGCGAGCAGGCCGCCGCAGTCGTCCGGGGCGGCTAAGACGAGGGGCATGATCGCTGAGAACGGATCGCTGCCCGCGGCGAGGATGCCGCCGAACATCGACACGACCGTGTTCATCGCGGTCGTGCCATTCCGCAGAAACACCATGTTGATCGGCTTGCCGTCGGCGGCACAGAAATGATCGACAGCGGTGCTCACCCCCTGAAACGGCCGATCGCCGACGGAATTGGCCACGACACTCGTCCCGAAGCTCATCGAGACCGTTCCGGCTTTGGCAATGAGGGAACCGGCAAGCGCAGCGGGCTGGTCTCCTTCAGCGGCAGCGACAGGAATTCCTTGCGGCAGACCGAGGAGTTTCGCACCGTGGGCATCAAGGGAGCCCCCGTCGTCACCCGCCTTCCGAACCGCTGGGAGCAGTTCGCGGAGAGATGGCAGCTTTAGTGTCGGGGCGGTGCGGGCGATAAGTGCATCGAACTCGGCAAGACGTTTCGTGTCGTAGTCGAGCGATCCTTGATCGATCGGAAACATCCCTGAAGCATCGCCGATGCCGAGCGTCCACTCTCCTGTGAGCCGGCGGGCGATCCAACCGCCGGGTGTCGTGAGATGCACGGCCTTCGCGGCGAGACTCGGCCTGTTGCGAATTGTCCAGAGCCACCGCGCGGCCGTGAGCCGTTTCGGACACTTCACACCCAAGAGAGCAGTAAGCTCGTGACCCTCGGCCTCGTTTCGTCCATCGCACCACAGGCGCGCGGGCGCGAGCGGCTCACCATCGGCATCACAAAGAACCTCACCGTGCATCTGCCCGGAGATGCCGATCGCACGCACATCAAGTTCGACCCCGAGCGTCGCAAGCTTGGCTCGAAGATCCTGCATCGCTGCGGCCAACGCCTGCTCCCAGTCCGCTGGCTGCTGTTCATACTCCCCCTCGCCGAGCCCCGGCACCATCTCGTAAGAGCTGTCGCCGGCGGCCCGCAACCGAAGAGCGTCGTCAACAAAAATGACCGAGAGACCCTGCGTGCCGACGTCGATCCCGAGATACCCTTGCGTTTTCATGCCGCCCTTTCCGCTCGCTATCTGAAAGCCCTTCGCGGAATCTTGGCGAGACTGCCGGCGAAACGCAATCGTGTCGCCGCGTTACCAGCGAAGGCTGGCCGACGGCCCTTCGCCACGGGTGCCGCAGAAGCAAACGTCGATTCCAAGCGATCGGGCCAAAGCCGCTTTCGTCAGGGCCGCTTTGTCGGCACTGGCGGCATCACGGGCGTAGACCACCTGCACGTGGTTGGCCTTGTGGCGGGCCATCATCTGATCGCGGGTCACGCCGTATGTGATGGCATGCATGATCGGCCACTGCGGCGTTGTCGCATCGAGCCGTCGCCTGGTTTCTGCCTCGGGCAGCGACACGACACCGGCCCGTCCGATGTCCATGCAGAGCCGCTCCTGCCCGGTCGTCCCATCGACCCAAATGCGACTCCAGACGATCTCGCCCGGCTTGCTCACGCCGGCAAGCGTGCTGCCACCAAGCCGGAAGTACATCGGGGGCTGCCGATATCCACGGGCCCCGCGCCAGCCATCGACAAAATGACTCGGCGGAGCGGCACCCGAAATCTCAAAAACCCAGACCCACTGGTCGGTCGTGCCGGATTGATCCCAATCGCCCCAGCGGATGTCGTGGAGCGTGTTTTCCACCGGCTCTCCCAAAGCCGCGTGCACCCGCTGCGTGAGGAGACCATCGAGGCCCGCACACTCGTCCACTTCGTTGAAGTGAACCAACGGTTTCCCTTTCCAGAGGACGCGCGACGAGCCCTCGGCGGTGACGGGGGGCCGCTTCGAGTCGTTGAGCATGCCTTCGACCAAATCACTGGCGGGAAGCAGGTCTTTGAGACCTTGCTGGTACTGAATGCCGAGACAGTCGCAGCCGTAACGGTCGGCGATGCGCAGGGCGGCCACGTACATCCGACACTGCAGGAGCACCTGCGCCCGCGTGAGCTGGGTGGCTTCGTCTTTGCCGAACTCGAACTTCATGCCGGCCTTCTCGATCCAGCGGAGCACGTCACGGGCTTCTCGATCCGACACCCGCATGGTCTCGTGGTAGAGCGCGCTTTGGCTGAGGCGCTCCTTGAAGACGCCGGTAGCGTGGAGCAGGCGATCGGGGATGATCGCGTTCTCCATGCCCATGCAGCCTTCGTCGAAGATGCCCATCAGTGCCTTGGTGCGCACGAGATCACGGGCGAGCGATTCAGCCGTCTTCTGGACGGCCGGTGGGATACGAACCGACTCGACCGGCGTGACGTGGCTGGTGTCGTGATGAACGCTCCGTGTCCGAAGCCATGTCGAAAGATGGCGGGCGAACGAAGGGCTGGAGAAGTCGTCGGCCCAGAGCGTGGCGTAGGGCACGCCCGATTTGGTGAGCGAACCATTGAGGTTGAGCATCCCCACGAGCCCAGGCCATTGGCCGGACCAGTTGGCGACCGTCAGGACTGGCCCTGCGTGCGTCGTGAGCCCTGGCAAGACATGGTTCGAGTACTGCCAGACCGCTTCGGCCACGACGAGGGGCGCCGCTGGATCAATCGCTTGAAACACGCCGAGACCCTCGCGGGCGCTCGCGATGAAACCGTGGCCGCGCGACCTCGACGGCGCATGGCCTCGCTCGAGCGTCCACCCCTCACGTGCAAATGCGGCGGTCAAGGCAGCCTCCATCGCCTTCTGTGCCGGCCAGCACACCCGGTTCGCCTCCTCACGGAGATCACCGCTGGCGACGAGGACAGCCGTTCGACGGGGACTTTTGGAAGCCTCTGCACGGGACGCAATCATGACGAACGTTCCAGATGACTCTCGGAGCAATGACGCAGAAGGCTCACTATACTGGGCCGAGCAGGCTCGTGATTCCACCCGAGCCGAAGCTCAGGAGTTTCGCCACCATGACAAGAAAACATCTGAATACCTTTGCCAGTCTCGCCGCCATCGCGGTCGCTGCCTGGGTCGGCTCGCTGCTTGGCCGCGGCGGCACTGACATCATGGGCATGCCGGTTGCCAAAGGCATGACCGCCATGGGAAGCGAGACGTTTGCGGCCTGCACGGCATCGATCGACGGGATATCCGACGGCTTCTTTCTTCTCGACTTTGAAACCGGCGACCTGACCGGCGGCGTCCTCAACCAGAATTCCGCCAAGTTCACCGTCGCCTACCGTCACAACGTGCTCAAGGATCTCGGCTTCAAGCCCGGAGGCTCCCCGAAGTTCGTGATGGTCGCGGGCCGCATGGTGTTCGGAGGCACGGCCTCGAACCGCATGGCCCAGTCGGTGATCTACGTGACGGACGCGTCGACCGGAGTCAGTGCGGCATACGCCATCCCGTGGTCATCCCAGCAATCGACCAGCGGCCGATCCGGCATTGCTGGACTGACGTTGCTCGATGTTGCCCGTCCCCGCGGCGGAGTGGCCCCGTGAGCGATGGCACGGGAACCGATACTCCGACGATTACGGTCAACGGCGACACGCGCCCGCTCACGGTACCGGCAACACTCATGACGGTGCTCGAGGAGGCTGGACTTGCGGGTCGCCCAGTGGCCGTCGAACTCAATGGCGAGGTCGTGCCACGCGGGCGGTTTGCCCAATGCCGACTCACGGGTGGCGAGAGGATCGAGATCGTGACTTTTGTCGGAGGTGGCTAGTGACGGATCCGGCAACCGTGCAAGAACCTTCCATGAACGCGCTGGCCGACACGCCTCTGGTCGTCGGTGGCATCACGCTCACGAGCCGCCTCATCGTAGGCACCGGCAAATACGCGACGTATGCCGACATGGCACGCTGCCTCGCAGCCTCGGGTACCGACTGTGTGACCGTGGCCGTCCGACGCGAACGGCTCGTCAACGCCGCCGGCGAAAACATCCTCGAACACCTCGACCCCGCCACGTACACGCTCCTGCCCAACACGGCCGGCTGCTATTCTGCCGACGATGCGGTGAGAGTCGCGAAGCTTGGCCGCGAGTTGCTCCGTGACCTCGGGAGCACCGCGGCCGACTGGGTGAAACTCGAGGTCCTCGGCGACACTAAGACGCTGCTTCCAGACCCCGTGGGCACCCTCGAAGCCACGGAACGGCTCGTGGCCGACGGGTTCACGGTGCTCGTCTATACGAGCGACGATCCCGTCGTGGCACGTCGCCTCAAGCAGCTTGGGGCCGCCAGTGTCATGCCGGCGGGCAGCCCGATCGGTTCCGGTCAAGGCATCCTGAATGCCAACGCCCTGCGGATATGCCTCGAATACTTGAAGGACGGTGATCCCGATTATCCCGTCATCGTGGATGCGGGTGTTGGCACCGCGAGCGACGTCGCCGAGGCGATGGAACTGGGAGTCGACGGCGTGCTCTTGAACACCGCCATCGCTCAAGCCCGCGATCCGCTCCGCATGGCCGTTGCGATGCGCGACGCCTGCGCCGCCGGTCGCAACGCCTTCCTCGCCGGTCGCATACCGCGCCGCCGGTATGCGACGGCGTCGAGCCCCGACGAGGGGCGAGTCAACTGACGCACCGTATCCGCCCATGCTCGCAACCCGCATCATTCCCTGCCTCGATGTCGAGAAAGGCCGTGTCGTCAAAGGCACGAAGTTCCTCGACCTCGTGGACGCCGGTGACCCGGTCGAGGTGGCGGCCCGCTACGAAGCCGAGGGGGCCGACGAGCTCGTCTTCCTCGACATCACCGCGAGCCATGAGGAGCGGGCCATCATGCTCGATGTCGTCCGCCGCGTCTCCGAAACCGTATTCATGCCCTTTACCGTGGGGGGAGGCATCCGCACGCTCGACGACGCGGCTCGGCTCGTCCAAGCGGGCGCCGAGAAGGTCAGCATCAATTCCGCGGCCGTTCGCACTCCGGATCTCATCTCGGCAGTTGCCAACCAGCTCGGCAGTTGTGCCACGGTGGTCAACATCGACCCCAAGCGGGTGCAGCGGGACGGCCGCGAGGTGTGGGAGGTGTTCGTGAACGGCGGCCGGGTGCCGACCGGGCTCGAGGCAGTGGCCTGGGCCAAAAAGGTCGAACAACTCGGTGCCGGGGAGATCGTGCTGACCTGCATGGACCGTGATGGCACGCGGGAAGGCTATGACCTCGAGATCACGGCTGCCGTGAGCCGCGCGGTGTCGATCCCCGTGGTCGCAAGCGGAGGGGCAGGCAGCCCCGAGCACCTCGCCGACGCCGTCGAACACGGGGGGGCGGATGCCGTCCTGGCTGCTGGAATCTTCCACTTCCGCCAGTGTACGATCCGCGATGTCAAGGAACTCTTCATGCGGCGGGGGATTCCGGTGCGGCCGCCGGCCACTTGATTCCACGAACCACTCTTCGTTTGTATCGCTTCCTATTTATTGCTCCAGGTTCACGATCGCGTCATGGCCACTGTTGAATCCCCGTCGCCGGGTGCCGAGAACGGCACCAAAACACGCCAGCGGCTCGAGATCGACCGCCTCTTTGAAGCCCTCGTGAAGCTTGCCGGAAGCGACCTGCACCTCAAGGTCGGCCAACCCCCGATCATCCGCGTGAAGGGTTCGCTTCAGCCGCTCAAGGCACCGCGCATCGACGATGATCAGATGAAGCGACTCTGCCTTCCCATGCTGGATGACCGGCGTCGTCGCATCCTGGAAGAGGACGGAGGCTGCGACTTCGCCTATGTCGCACCGGTGGACGGCGTGAATTGGCGATTTCGTATCAACCTCCTGACCCAGCAGGGTTCTCTCGGCCTCGTGGCCCGGCGTGTCAACAATTCGATTCCCAGCTTCGAAGGCCTTTGCCTTCCCCCGACAGTTGAACGGCTTTGCAACTACGACCAAGGCCTCATTCTGCTCGCGGGCGTGACAGGCTCGGGCAAAAGCACGACGATTGCGGCGATCCTCAATTACATCAACCGCAACTACCGCAAGCACATCCTCACGCTCGAAGACCCGATCGAGTTCGTCTTCACCGAAGACAAGTGCCTCATCAACCAGCGGGAGATCGGGCAGGATGTGAAAGACTTTGCGATCGGAATGAAGCATGCGGTCCGCGAAGACCCCGACATCATCCTCGTCGGCGAAATGCGTGACGAAGAGACCTTCATGACGGCCATCCATGCGGCCGAGACGGGGCATCTCGTGTTTGGCACGATCCACGCCGCGAGCGCGGCCACGACCATCGGACGTATCCTCGACCTCTTCCCCGAGGAGATGCATCCTGCCCTGCGCAGCGCCATCGCCAACAACATGAAAGGCATCGTCGCCCAGAAGCTCCTCCGGGCCGAAGGGCCAGGCGCCAGGGAGCGTGGGCTCTCCAGAGTGCCTGTCGTCGAAATCATGTTCTTCGACGTCATGGTGCGGAAGCTCATCCTCGAGGCCAAGGACTCCGAACTGGGCGACCACATCCGAAAGTCGTGGCGTGACGGCATGCAGGATTTCACGATGAGTCTCAAGAGCCTCATCGATCAGGGGCTCATCGACCGCCAGGACGCCCTGGAGATCGCCCCCAATCGCGAGGCCTTGATGATGGCCCTCAAGGGCATCGGAGTCTCGTGATGCAGGTCCGCCGATTTCTCGTCATCGCCGTCCAGGTCGGCCTCGCGCTCGTGGCTCAAGCCGCGCTCGCCCAAGACGCACCCGTCGAGGTTGCTCCCGTTCCCGAGGCTGCGGTCCCACCCGCGCCGGTCGACTGGCGAGGCCCCGGTGGCGGGCTCCTCATCATCCCGGTCATTCTTTGGTGGCTGCCGATCCTGGCCTGGATCAAGACCGTGGATTGGATCTTCCGCGATGCCACGAAACGAGGCATCGCACCGGCGTTCTGGAGCAGTGTCTGCGGTCTGCCGCTTCCGGTGGCTGCGATCTTTGCGTGGTGGGTTCCGTGGCCGGCAGTCGGCATTGTCCTCATGGTCCTCGCGTGGCTCGTGCCGGTCGGGTTTTACGCGGTGTACCGCAACGCCAAGGTTGCCAAGAACGAGCAGATCCTCACGCTTGGCCACGGACGGCGAATCTTCGCCGCGATCATGGCTCAGTTCGGGGTCGACATCAGCGAGACCCTCGATGAGGGAGACATCCTTCCCAAGGTCACGCTCCTGGCCACGGGGGGCAAAGACGCCGAGGACAATGAAGCTCGCCTGAAGGCCGCTTCGGAGTTACCCGGGTTCGAGGAGACGCGACAGGTGTTGCTCGGGGCGGTCGTGGCGCGTGCCACCACCGTCATCATCGACCTCGCGGCCGACATGACCATCCGTCACGAAGTCGATGGCGTGTGGGGCAAACCTCGCGTGCGGCTTCCTCCCAAGAGTCGCAAGGATCGTGAGTCCTTCATCGAAGTTCCCCCGACAAGTCGCGCGGTCGGAGACACCGTCCGTGCGGCCCTCGAAGCCCTTGCCGGGCTCGACCCCAAGGCTGGTCCGGGGCCGAAGCCGTTCATCATCATGGTGGATGGAAAGCCTCGCAACGCCCGCCTCTCGGTAGCACGCTCAGGAAATGCGGTACGCCTCACGATCGCGATCGAACCTCCGGCCGTGGTGTACAAGAAGTTCGCCGACCTCGGCATGGATGACGCCACCGCCTCTCGTCTCGGTGACCTCCTCGCTGCCGAACGGGGCGTCATCCTCATATCGTCACCCCCCGCGTCCGGTCTCACGACGACGTTCGATCTTGTCATCGAGAGTGCCGACCGGCTCCTGCGCGACTTCGTCTCGATCGAGGACGCGGCCAACCCGCCGCGCGAGATCCAGAATGTCAAGCCGTTCCGGTTCGACGCCCGGACCGGCGTGACACCGTCAGACGCCCTGGCCGAGGCGCTGCGGGAGTATCCCAAAGTCATCGTGACGCGAGACATCCGCGACAAGGATCTCATGACGGAACTGATTCGGCTCGCCGGGGATGGCCATCTGGTGGTCATGAGTCTGAAGGGAGGTACGGCGAGCGAGGCCATCTCACGGGTGCTCGCGAGCGGAATTCCCGCACGAGCACTGGCCAGCACCCTGCTCGGCTCGATGTCGCAGCGACTCGTGCGACGTCTTTGCCCGAAATGCCGCGTCGACATCCCGACTCCTCCTGCCCTCCTGGGGCTGGTCAAGCGAACCATTGAAGACCTCCCCACGATCCGCAAGGCCTCCGAGGGGGGCTGCCGACTTTGCTTTGGTTCAGGCTATCTCGGGCGCGCAGGGATCTTCGAATTGGCCAGCGGTGTTGCTGTCCGGAAAGCCATCGCCGCTGGGGGGGATCCGAACGTAGTTCGTCAGGCGGCGATTTCGGAGGGGATGAAGCCCTTCAAGGAAATCGTGCTCGACTTGGTGACGTCAGGGATCTCCTCCATCGAGGAAGCCCAGCGGGCCCTGGCCGAGAAGTCGACGGCCCCGTCGGCACCGGTTCCCCCTCCGCTCCAGGCCGGGCCTCCCAAGAAGCCGACCGGTACCGCGACGGCGTCGTCCAGAACGCCTCCTCCGCCCACGCGAAAGAAGGCCCCATGATCGTGAACCTCATCCTGCTCGGCGTGTTTGTCGCCGTGACCTTTGCGATGTGGCGGCAGGAGGGACCGTGGAGCGGTCTCATCATGTTGCTCAACATTCTGATGGCCGCGGCGCTGGCCACGGCCTGGTTCGTGCCGCTCGCACGATGGGTGGAACCGCATTTCGGGAGTTTCACCTATTTCGTCGACTTCCTTTCGATCCAAGGGCTGTTCTGCCTGATCCTCCTCGTGATGCGGGAGACGACAGATCGTCTGTCGCGGAATCGGGTCAGGTTTCGAAAACCGATCGAGCTTGCCGCAGGACCGATCGTCGGGCTCCTGGCCGCGTGGGTGATGGTCGGCTTTACGGCAGCGTCGCTCCACATGGCTCCGCTACCCGTCAAGTTTGTCCAACCGTCTCCCGATGCCAGGATGTTCTTCGGCATCGGTCCCGATCGCTGGTGGCTCTCGTGGATGCGGAATGCGTCCAAGTACGGGCCCTTTGGCAGTGACAAAAACGCCTTCGATTCTGGCGGGGACTTCATCGAGCGGTATGCGGCGCGACGCAAGTCTTTGGAGGAGCAAAAAGAGCTCCGCGTCAACGTGCCTTGAGTTGCTTGAATCCGTGACGGACGAGCTTCCTGATTATCGACCTGTCAGCCGACTGGCTGTGGTGGCTCTGGCCGCCGGGATCGCGTCATGCCTCGTGCTGTTCACCCCGCTTGCGGCCATGCTCCCGCTTGTGGCAATCGCCCTGGCGGCCGTCGCGCTGGCCAAGATTCGAAAAAGCGAGGGCCGCACGGCCGGTCGCTGGTTGGCACTCGGTGGCCTCGCCCTGGCGATCGGTTTTGTGACACAGACCTTCGCCACAAGACTGGTCGAGGGCATGGTGGCCAAGCAGCGGGCGACGGCAACGGCCGAGTCGTGGGTCACCGCGATTCGTGAAGGACGATTGGACGATGCCCTGGCAGTATCGAGCCCCGGGGCGCTGATGGCGATCGAACACGATGCGGCCGTGGATCGCGAAACCCGTCGCGAGGCGTTTCAGGCGCTTCCCGAAGTCGCCGTGGTCGCTGGCTGCGACGATACGCCACCGCCCCGAACAGCGACCGAGCGAATTCAGGAGGGATGGGTCGTTCGTTTTTCGCTCGAAGCCTGCGGCTCGACACGAACGTTGACGATTGCCGTCGCCCCTCGTGTCGTGGCGCTTCGCGGCCAGGCTATCGAGGAATGGCGGGTGAACGGCTTCACGCTCGAGCCGTAGCAGACCGTCGAACCCGTCTGGCGGCAGGCGCCACCATCTGCTGCAATACTTCTGTTTTCAGCCACGGAGGGCCCTGCCATGTCTTCGGGAATCGCGAGTGTCGAGGTCGAGGAGTGCGCCGAAGTCGCCCGCACCGAAGGCGGTTCTGGCTGGATCAGCGAGGCGCGGCAGGCGATCCGAACGTCAGGCACCGATTTCTTCCGCGTGTCGCCCTCCCGGTACTGGATCGATTTCCTGGTCAGCCTCGTCGTGGCCTATCTCGCCGCGTGGGTGTACCTCTCGTCGCCGATCGGCTCCTGGGCCCAACTTGTGGCCTTCCCAGTGGCCGCCTTCTGGCTCTATCGACTCGGCTCACTCATCCACGAGGTCTGCCATCTCGGCGAGCGCGAACTGCCTGCGTTCAAGGCGGCGTGGAACATCTGTGCGGGCATCATGACGCTCACGCCGAGCCCATTTTTCACCCGTCATCACCGCGACCACCATAGCCGGCGGTACTACGGCACGCCGCAGGATCCCGAATATGTGGCAAACGTCTTGCATGGCGGTAACGTCGCCAGCATGACCATCTATACGGTGCATGTCCTGCTGTTTCCCGTGATCGTCTTTCTGCGGTTTTTGCTTGCACCGCTGTCGTTCGTCCATCCCGCCGTCCGCGAGTGGACGCTTCGCCACGCCTCCGCGCTCACGCTCAACCATCGCTACGAGCGGCACCTCACACCTGCCGACCGCCGCGCGATCCTCGCGGTGGAGATCCCCTGTTTCCTGCGGGCGCTGCTCATTCCACTCTTGGTCGTGCTCGGCCTCAATCCGTGGAGTCGCATTCCGCTCCTCTATGCCCTGGCCGCTGCCACGGTCATGCTCAATCAGATGCGCCAGCTCGCCGACCACCACTTCGACGTCGATGATGGGCGCGTCGACATGGAATCGCACATCCTCGACTCTTGCAACTTCACGACCCGTGATCCGCTGACGCTCCTGTTCTTCCCGTTCTCGATTCGCTTCCACGCCCTCCACCACCTCTTCCCGTCGATGCCGTACCACAACCTCGAAGCGGCCCATGCACATCTCACGGCCGTGCTCCCGGAAGACTCCCCCTACCACTCGCTCGCACGGCCCGGTTGGTGGAGCGTGGCCCGCCGCACGCTCCTGGGGCCAGCCTGAAGCCACGAGCGTGTCTATCGTCCCCCGTCGGCAAACGGCCGGATCACGTCGATCGACGTGGCATGAGCGGCGAGCATGACGAGCCGGTCATACCCGAGCGCCACACCGACGCCGGCCGGCATCCCAGGACCATGCGCAGCGAGAAATCGATCGGGGCTTGGCAATACCGCGCGCCGGTCGGCACTGCGGATTGCGTTGGCCTCGGCGATCCTATCCGCGACAGCCTCACGGCCCGTCTCCTCTTCCCATCCGTTGGCAAGCTCGACACCGCGAACAAAGAGCTCGAAGCGGCGGGCCGTGAGGGGGCGACCGGGATCGACCCGCGCGAACGCCGCCTGCGACACCGGCCAGGCTTCGAGCATGGCCGGCCGTTCGTGCCCGAGCGTCGGCTGCACCACTTCCGCAAGAAGCATCTCAAAACAACGATCCCGGATGTCGTCTGGTGAGAGGGCGGACAGCCCCTCGGGCAACACGATTCCCGCGCGGCGTGCGGCGGCGAGCCACTCCTGTGGCGTAGCTGCAAACGGGTCTATTCCCGCATAGGTGCTGAAAGCCTCGCCGCAATCGACGCGATCGAGTCCACGGGTTCCGAGCACGGTCGCGCAGAGCTGTTCGAGAAGCGATGCGGCATCGTCGAGGGTCGTGCCCGGGGCATACCACTCGAGCAACTCGAACTCGATGTCGTGGTGCGGGCCGCGCTCGCCGTCGCGAAACGCATGGGCGAACTGGTACATCGCACCGGCACCGGCAGCGAGCAAACGCTTCATGAGGAGCTCGGGGCTTGCCTGAAGCCAGCGGAGCTGCCCACTCGCAAGCCGCACTTCCACCGGCTCGATGTGGGCCTCTGGGAGAACTTCGGCCCCGAGAACCGGCGTATCGACCTCGAGGAATCCGCGGGTATCGAAGAATTCGCGAAGCTGTCGACGTACACCAGCCCGCATTTCGAGAACGGACCGAAGCGTCATGGTCGTGCGCTCAGCCCTTGGCGAGCTTTTCATCGACTTCGCGATAGACGAGCACCGGGCACGACGCCCGTCGTACGATGAGTTCGGCCACGCTTCCCATCAACAGCCGCGTCAACCCGGTTCGACCGTGGGTGCCCAGGACGATCAACTCGGCTCCCTCTTCACCGGCGATCCGAACCACCTCGGACGCCGGATCGCCCATCGTGAGCCGGTGCTCGAACGGCACGGACGGATCCGAAGGTCGCACGCCGTCGAGCATCGAGCGAATCCGCTCGGAGTCGGGTTCTGGGAGCCCGTAGTACAACTCTCCGCCGCCGTAGGCCAGTGGCGGTTCTTCCACATGCACGATGAGCAGCCGAGCGCCCGAGGCCTTGGCGAGTGATTCCGCATGCCGGAGGGCCGAGTCACTGGCCGTCGAGAAGTCAGTCGGGAAAAGGATGGTTTTCTGGGACATGAATTCGGCCTCCCACGGGAATGCGACGCGGACCTATGACACGTCGCACATGCTCTTCAGTATACGTCAGGCGCCCTAATGAAGCCGCATGCCCGGGAGCGCCCCGGCATCGGGCGAAAGCAAGAACACACCGTCGGCACCGGCCCCGCTGGCTGCGACCACCATGCCTTCGCTCAGTCCAAACTTCATCTGCCGCGGCGCGAGGTTGGCCACGACGACGACCAGGCGGCCGACCAGCGCCGCCGGTTCATGAAACCCTTTGATCCCGGCAAAGACCGTCCGTCTCACGTCGCCCCCGAGGCTCACCGTGAGCTTCAGGAGCTTCCGGGCCTCGGGCACTTCTTCTGCCAACAGGATGCGGGCAATCCGCAGGTCGACCTTGGCAAAATCGTCGATCGTGCACTGCGTTGCCAGCGGCTCGGCTTCGAGCGGCGCGGCCGGGTCGTCGGTGGCTGGGGCATGATCCATGGATCGTTCTCCGGAAGTGGATGGTTCGGTTGACAGTGATTCGGTGCGGGACGCGGCCACGATCGCCTCGAGCGCGGCCGGTTCGACCCGCTTCATGAGTGACTTGAAAGGGGCGACCGGAAGACCGGCGAGCGGCGTGGACGCTTCAGCCCATGACCGGATCGGACCTCCGACCAGGTCACCCGCCTGCTCGGCAAGCTTTGGGAGCACCGGTGTGAGATAGACCGCGATCTGCCGGAACAGATTGAGGGCGACGGTCGCAACATCCCGCAGCCGGCCGGCGGCGTCGGGACCGGCCTTGGCGAGCTTCCACGGCTGCTCGGCATCGACGTAGGCGTTGGCCCGATCAGCCGCGAGCATCACGATTCGCATCGCACGGGCAAAATCGCCCGCTTCATACGCCTCGGCAATCGCTTCGCTTTCACCAGCAGCCGTCGCGAAGAGCCCACCGTCGTCGGGATAGGCTTCTGAAAGACCCGTCGATTCGAGCCACCGCGCCGTCCGGCTGGCGAGGTTCACCACCTTCCCCACGAGGTCAGCGTTCACCTTGGTGGCGAACTCCTCGAGGTTCAAATCCATGTCGTCGATTCCGCCGGAGATCTTCGAGGCGTAGTAGTACCGAAGCATGCCCGGATCAAGATGATCGAGGTACGTCCGCGCCAGCACGAACGTGCCTCGTGCCTTCGACATCTTCTGACCGTTGACTGTCAAAAAGCCATGGACGCGCACCTTCGCGGGAAGGGCCTTGCCGGCCGCCTCGAGCATCGCGGGCCAAAAGAGCGTGTGGAAATAGACGATGTCTTTTCCGATGAAGTGATGGATCTCGGCGCGGGCGTTGCCGGCGGCATCCCGATCCCACCAGTCGGCAAGTGATCCTCCGTGGGCAGCGCACCACTCAGCTGTCGCAGCCACGTAGCCCACGGGAGCATCGAACCAGACGTACCAGTAGTGCCCGGGCGCGTCGGGAATCTCGAACCCGAAGTAGGGCGCCGGCCGCGACACGTCCCAGTCGCGAAGCGGCTCACCCAAAAAATGCCCGGCAAGATAATTGGCCACGCTGGGATTGAGGGCTCCGCTTCGCGTCCAGGTCTCCAAAAACCCATGGAGCGACTCGATCGTCACGAAAAGATGCTCCGCCGAACGCACCTCCGGCACCGCACCCGACAGGGTGCTCACGGGATTCACGAGATCGCTCGGCGAGTAGGTCGCGCCGCACGATTCGCAAGAGTCGCCGTATTGATCAGCCGTGCCGCACTTGGGGCACGTGCCCTTCACGAAACGATCCGCCAGAAACACGCCCGCCTTCGGGTCGAAAAGCTGCTGCACGTCGCGTGACACGACGAGCCCCTTGGCCCGCAGCGCCTGCCAGAATTCGCCACAGACCTTTCGATTGGCGGCACTGTCGGTCGAGCCGTAGTGATCGAAGGCGACCTGAAAGCCGGTGAAGTCAGCAAGGTGCGCCTCGCGCATCGCCGCGATGAGTTCTTGCTCGGTTTTCCCCTCGGCCCGGGCGCGAATCATGATCGCGGTGCCGTGCGTGTCGTCGGCGCAGAGGTAGATCGCCTCGTGACCGCGAAGCTTTTGGAACCGGACAAAAATGTCGGTCTGGATGTACTCGACGAGATGCCCGAGGTGGATGTGGCCGTTGGCGTAGGGCAGCGCCGAGGTGACGAGGATACGGCGCGGCGAATCGACAGGCATGCGGGCGGGAACCTCAAGAAGGAGGGAACTCGACGTCGCGGATTGTAAGAGGCTTTCGGTTCCGATGGAAACCGTGGTCGCTTCGGTGGTCTGGGCAAGGCTGGAGCGTCGCCCCGCAGGCAAAATGGCCTTGTGGCAGGGCGTGAATCGCCGCCACTATCCCGCCCCTGCTGCAATGGCACCACGAGGGCCGTCGCAGCGCGTTCTTGCCACCGGCTGAACCGGAGACTCGGGATGATGACGAGCCTGACCCGCATCGCTCTTTGCACCATGGCCGGCTGGCTCACGATTCCGTCGGCTGGAGCGGCCGAACCGGCGCCGGCCGCCGCCGCTGGCGACGTGTTGCTCCTCGACTTTTCAGCGTCTTGGTGTGGCCCGTGTCGCCAGATGGCGCCGATCGTACGGGACATCGCTGCGGCGGGTTGGCTCGTACGGCATGTCGACGTCGATCGGGAAGTCGATCTCGTCCGACGCTTCGCGGTGACCGGTGTGCCCTGCTATGTGCTGTTGGTGAAGGGGCATGAGATTGACCGCATCAACGGCGCGACCACCCGCGGCGAGCTCGAAGCCCTTCTGGCGAAGTCCGCCGTGCCGCTCGGGGGACGGGCTCCGGATGAAGCCGTGGCCCAGGCCCCTGCCACGCCTGGTGCGAGCCTTCCGATCGCCAAGGCAGACCAGCCACTCGCCACTGAGCCAGCCGCGTTTGCCCGCCCCATGCCCCGCTCACCTGTCGAGCCGCCGATCGCGCCGGCGTCCTTCGTTTCGTCCGATCAACCTGAAGCGTCGCCGTCGTCCCTCCCAGAGATGATGCCGCCGCAGGACATGCTCCCGCCACCAGCGTCCGCCGCGTCGCCCGAGCGCGATGCCCTCGAAGCCAAACTCCTGGCGGCCACGGCGCGGCTTCGGGTCGAGGATGGCACCGGCGTATCGCGAGGCACAGGCACCGTGATCGACTGCCGTCAGGGCGAGGCCCTCATTCTGACATGCGGTCACATCTTTCGAGACTCGGACGGAAAGGGACGCGTGGAGGTGGACCTCTTTGCCCAAGGCGGCCCGCGCGGTGTGGCTGGACAGGTCGTAGCGTGGGATCTCAAACGTGACTTGGCTCTCGTGAGCATCTTTACCGACGTGCCACTCGAAGCGGTGCGTGTCGGCTCTCCCGAGCGCACGGTAAAGCCCGGCGACACGGTCGTCACGGTCGGTTGTGATGGCGGCGCCGACCCCACCGTGCACCACAGCCGGATCACGGCCGTCAACAAATACCTCGGGCCCGCCAACGTGCAGGTCGCCGGTCAGCCCGTGCAGGGGCGCAGTGGCGGTGGTCTCTTTGCCATCGATGGCACGCTCATCGGTGTTTGCAACGCCGCCGACCCGGCCGACAACGAAGGGCTCTTTGCGGCCCTGCCGACGATTCACGAGCAGCTTGAAGAAGCTGAATTGGCGTTTGTGTATCGCAACGTCTATCCGAGCGGTGGCGAGTCACTTGCCTCGGTCGGTGGCTCGGCGCATGTGCCGGCGATGCCTGCGGAGATGCCGCCGGTCTCGTTCGATCGTCGCGACCGTGGCGACGCCGTGCCCACGGCCTCGAATGGCTCCATCAACGACGCGGTGCCCACGCGTCCTGCTCCCGCTGTCGCGAGGCCAGCGCCCGAGTCCCCCGTCGCTTCGTCGCTGAGCCCGGGTGAGCAGGCTCTCCTCGACCATGTTCGGCAGCACGAGGGCAAGGCTGAGGTGATTTGCATCGTGCGCCCCCACGGTGCCACTGGAAACTCGAGCGAGGTGTTCGTCCTCGACGCCACGAACAAGAATTTCGTGGATCACTTGGCTCGGGCCCATCAGGAAGCTGCAGCCGCTTCCCCCGCCCCAGGCGAGCGTTCCGACATCGCCCGCGCCCCGAGCGACGCCGCCCAGCGCTGACCACGCCTAGGTCACCCGTCGACGTTCACCGTCACGGGCGAAGCGTTGACGCTCTCGGCGGCGGAGAGCCCGCCGCGGCCGGTGGCGTAGATCGTGACACGGCCACGGCCGAGCATCGCTGCCGGGATCTCGAGATTGCCCGACGCTCCCGTGATGCGGCCAAGGACCCGACCGGCTGTAAACACCAGCGTGCCATCGATCCCGGTGCCATCCACCTTCAGCGTGAGGGTGCCATCAGCTGCCAGCTTTTTTGGGGCGACGGTTACTGAAAGCGTCTTCGTGCCGTTGGCAAATGTGACAGGGATCACGGTGCGGCCCTGCGTCTCGATTGCGGTCGCGGAGATCGCGACCACCCGGAGCTCGTGGTAGCCGTCGGCCAGCGCCGTCGTGTCAAGCGACAATCGACCGCCGGGCCCACACGATGCCATCCGCATCCCATCGACGAAGAGTTCAAAGCGATCGGCGACGGCGCCCTCGGGCAGCGTCGCCCCGGGAATGAGTTCGACCTTGCCTTCGAGTTTCGCCGCCGGCTCGATTGGCGCACCGCTTTCGAGCGAGGCCCGCACTTCCGGAATCACGGCCCACGGCTGACAGAGTGGATCACCGACCACGAGGAGTTGATACGGCGACTGAACCGACTGATAGAACGCCTCGGCCAGGCTCGCGCCACGGCAGTAATGCACGTGGATACTTGGATGCGGAAACTTGGCCTGGATCGAATAGGGTTCGATGACCGTGCCGCTCGACCCCGCGGCGCCGGCCCGCATGAACTCCGAAAGCGGTGTCTGGCCGGCCGACGGCGTGAAGATGGCTCCGTAACTGGTGAGGTTCTCGCAGATCGCGCCCGGGAGCATGATGCTCTTGGACGCAGGCCAATCGAACGATGCTGTTCCGGCCGTGAGCCCCGCGACATCCCGCTTGTTCACAGGCAGCGTGCCCGATGCGATCTCCGCCTTCACGCCGAGTTTTTCGAGTGCCTTGACGGTCGCGGGAAAGACCGATGACCGGGTCGTCGTGCGGACATCTCCATTGGTCATGAGGTAGATCGTGCCGGACGGCCGTGTGCCGTCCGCCGAGGCCGCACGATCAAGATACGAAAGCACTTCATCAACCGTGTTGCCACGGCCGGCGGTGACCCCGAGCATCACCGACAAGAGATACCGATTCCCGCCCGCCTCGAGCAGCCGCCCGTCGGTGCCCCAGCCATACCAGCTCCGAAAGCCGAGTGTCGTGGACGGAACGCCCTCTGGTCCGTTCGGTCGGTAGTAGCGATTGCTCTGCGGATCGAGCCACGCAGGCCCTCCGCTCCGCACCGCCCCATACAGCATCGTCATGCCGGTGAGGGAGCCCGACGAGAACGTGTCTTTCTTGGCAAGCTCAGGCGGCAGCGCCTCCTTGTAATCGATCCGCCACGGAAAATCGCTCGAGTAGACGATCATGTCGATCTGCGGCGCGAGCCTTCGTGCATCGATCCCGCGCAGAATCGGTCCGAGGATCTCGTCCCGAAAACGCCCGATCGGCACGGCTTCTTTGCTCCCCGCCCACGGCAGCGAAAAAACATTGATTGGCGGTATGCCTCGCGTGGCCACATAGGCATTGGCCACCGCGATGCTGTCAGCACTCGTCGAGTTCACGACCAGGAAGACGTTTTCAGACCCACCTCCGGCAAGGGCTATCTGGCCGCAAAGCAGCACAACGACACAAACTCGGCCGACCACGCTGCTAGAGGAGTTGAAATAACCTGGATACGACATGTGCTTCCATCACGAGGAAAGAAGCTAATTCTACCTGCCATGACACGATAACGTTCCAGTGAGGGGTCGCCCGTGCCAAAGAGCCGGCGTAGAAAGCCAGCGTAGCCCGGAGGGCGAAGCGCAGATTTCTCCGAGTGAGCGAAGGGCATGGATGCCCGTAGCGAACGTCCGGCGAAGTGGTACGGGCGACCCTGAGCCACGGCGCCACGTTCCCCCCATTCGGCATACACTAAGTAGCTCCCTCGCCAACACGCCATGACCACCCGCATCGCCCCCCTCCTGCTCATCGCCCCGCTGGTGGCAGCCGCTGCCGAGCCACCACCGGCGGACTTCTCGGGCTCCCGAGCCTTCGCCCACCTCGAGGCGATTTGCAAACTCGGTCCGCGTCCCAGTGGCTCCGAAGCGATGCGGCAGCAACGGGCCATGCTCGCAACATACTTTCGTGAGGCCGGCGGAAAAGTCGTCGGCCAGGCGTTTCAGATTCGTGATCGTCACACGGGCAAGCCTGTCCACATTGAAAACGTGATCATCTCCTGGCACCCCGACCGCACGGAGCGAATCCTCATCGCGGCTCACTACGACACGCGTCCCTTCCCCGATCGCGACCCGGTGAACCCCCGAGGCGTCTTCATCGGGGCCAATGACGGCGCCAGCGGCGTGGCCCTGCTCATGGAACTCGCGCAGTTCATGCCGAAGCTGCCGGGGCCGTTGGGCGTCGACTTTGTCCTGTTCGACGCCGAGGAGTATGTCTTCGGCGACCGCGACAAGTACTGCATCGGCTCGGAATACTTCGCCCGGGAGTACCGAGCCAAGCGCCGCGCGGCGGGCGAGCCGACCTACCGCGCGGCCATCGTCGTCGACATGATCGCAGGCAAGCATCTCGAGATCTGGCAAGAAGTGAAGAACGTCTCGTGGCCGGAAAGCCGTCCACTTGTGGATTCGGTCTGGGCTGTTGCGGCCAAGCTCGGCGCGAAAGAGTTCATCCCGCATCCGAAATACGACGTCATCGATGACCATGTGCCGCTGCGCAATATCGCCGGCATCCCATCGTGCGAGATCATCGATTTCGGATTCACGCAGCGAGAATGGCACACGACCAAGGATCTTCCAGCCGCCTGCTCGGCGGAATCACTCGAGACGGTCGGCCGCGTGCTTCTCACCTGGCTCCGTGAGCAGCGGTGAGGTCATGCCACCGCGAAGCGTCACTCGTGTGCCACTGGTCGTACCTGAGCTTGGCCTTCGCGACGTGACCCTCGTCGTGTCGCTCTGGCTCGTGCCGCGGGGTGCCGCGGTCATGGAGGGGGATCGTGTCGTCGAGCTGCTCGCCGGTGGGGCGACGATCGATCTCGAAGCACCGGTCAGCGGTCGGCTCGTGGCGCAGCTTGTTGATGAGGACGAGGCTGTCTCGACTGGCATGGTGGTGGCCGAGATCGAG
Organism: uncultured Candidatus Kuenenia sp.; assembly: GCA_964498325.1. Classification (GTDB taxonomy): domain Bacteria; phylum Planctomycetota; class Planctomycetia; order Pirellulales; family UBA1268; genus QWPN01. The sequence goes on along the minus strand of CAZCHF010000004.1, from coordinate 41,354 downwards.
GCCGCCTCATGAACGACGATGCAGGTGCTTCTGGCTCGGTTGGCGGGGGCTCGGGGTCGCCCGTGCCACTTCGCCGGACGTTCGCTGCGGGCATCCTGCCCTCCGCTCACTCGGAGAAAATCGAGCTTCGCCATCCTGGCTTCGCTCGATTTTCTACGCCGGCTCTTTGGCACGGGCGACCCCGAGCAGTCGATTGGCGATTCAGTTTCGTTTGGGCGATCGGTGGCGCGGTGGCGATGTTTTTGGTTCAGCCTCCGATTGATTGGTGGCCCCTGGCTTGGGTGGCGCCGATTCCTTGGCTTGTGCTTGTCGTCACCGCGACGCTCGAGGGGCCGCTCTCGTGGTTTGGCGTGTGGTGCGGTGGGTTCTTGTACTGGCTTTTGGCCATTCACTGGCTGATCCTGCCGCATCCGCCGGCGACGGCGATCGGGTGGGTGATTCTCTCGGCGTATCTCGCCTGCTATCAGCCACTCTTCGTGTGGGCGGCGCGACGGCTTTTTCATCATTGGAAATGGCCACTCGTGCCTTCCGCGGTTGTGACATGGATCGCGACGGATCTCGTGCGCAGTGAACTGCTGGGTGGGTTCACGTTCGCGGGGCTGGGGCACACGCAGTGGCGATGGACGGCGTTGATCCAAGTGGCTGATACCGTGAGTGCCGTGGGCGTCGGTGGCCTCGTCATGGCCGGTGCGGCGGCATTGCTCGTCACTGCGATCAACCATTTCAATCCCCGAACACTCGTGCGGGAAACGTTGCCCACGGCGCTGCTTGTGGCGCTCGCACTCGTGTACGGCCATTGGCGGTTGGCCACGGCCCCCGTGACGACAGACAAGCCGCTCAATGCGCTCCTCGTGCAGGGGTCGATCGATACCGAGCTCAAGCACGACCCCGAGGCAGCGCCTCAGGTGCTGGCCCATTACGACGACCTGACGATGGCGGGGCTGGCTGCCGCCGAGCCCGAAGTACCGGATCTCGTCATCTGGCCCGAAACCATGTGGCGATTCAGCCTCGTCGACATCGATCCAGCGCAACAGCTCCCTGAAAGCGGTCTCGACGAGTTACTCGGGCCGGCCCGACCTGATGAGAGCGCCGAAGCACGGCAGGCCCGTGGCCGCGCTGCGGCGGAGGCGCAAAGGCTCGATGCCCTGGCTGTGTATGCCCGTCGGTATGGCACGACGTGGATCGTCGGCCTCGACCGGCAGCGGATCACGCCTGCGGTGCCCGCCGGCTATCAGTCGTTCAACACCGCCCTGGTGCTCGACGCGACCGGAAAACCGCTTGGATGCTACGACAAGATGTATCCCGTGATGTTCGGGGAGTATGTGCCGCTGGCTGATCGGTTTCCGTTTCTCTACCGGCTCACGCCCCTGCCGGGAGGCCTGACGGCCGGGACCGAACCGGTGGTCGTCGATGTGACCGGGTACGGCGTGGCCCCGACCATCTGCTACGAGACCGCCTTGCCCCGGGCAGTCCGGTCGATCGTACGGCGTCTGGCTGCCGCAGGTCGGAGACCCGACGTGATCGCCAACCTCACGAACGACGGCTGGTTCTGGGGATCGAGCGAGCTCGACATGCACCTCGTGGCCGCGATATTCAGGGCCGTGGAGGTACGGACGCCCGTCCTCGTAGCCGCGAATACCGGTTTTTCTGCGGCAATCGACGGTTCCGGCAGGCTCCTGATCCGAGGCCCGAGGCGGCAGACGGCCCCGCTCGCAGTGTCGGTCAGTGCCGACGGCCGGCCGACTCCGTGGCTGGCGGCGGGAACTCTGCCGCTCTGGCCGACCTTGGCGGTCGTGGCGATCCTGGCACTGGAATGGCTCGTCAGGTCGCGGCTTGCCCTGGGGTATCGATCGAACCGACAATAGAGTTCCAAGGGAAGAGGTACGGGAGTTCCCTGGCTTTTTTGCCGAGAGCTCGATGAGGAACGCACCATGAACATCATTGGCAAGATCTTTCTGTTTGCGGTGTTCATCATGAGCCTCGTGCTCATGACACTCGCTGGTGCGATTGCCATCTCCCACCGCGACTGGAAGGCCGAGGTGCTTCGTAAGCCGGAGGAGTGCCAAGCAGGCCAGCCGCCCGGCTACAAGTACCAGCTCGAACAGCTCGAAAAGGAACGCGAGTCGCTGGAAGCCCAAATCACGCGGCTTCAGACGAAGGTTGCCGAGTCGGAGAAGCAGCGCGACCAGGTCGTTGCCAAGCTTCAGTCGGCGCTCATCGAGAAGAACGACGAGCTCGTCAAACTTCGCGGTGATCGCGAGAAGCTGCAAGAAGAGCAGAAGCAGCAAGTCGCGTTGCTCGACAAGACGACCGAAGACCTGCGCGCCGCCCGCAAGGAGGTGGAAGACCTCTTCCAGAAGGTCAAGGACCAGCAGGCCAAGGTCGATGCCCAGGTCGATCGCTCAGCCGAGCTTTCGGCCCAGCTCGCTGAATCGAAGTCGTTTCTGGTGATCGCCGAGGAGCGCAAGGAACAACTCGAGCGGCAACTGGTGAACGCTCGCCTTCTGCTCCAACAGAGCGGCCTCGACCCCGACAACCTGCCGCGTGACCGCGTGCCGACACTCGATGGCCAGGTGGTGGCCGTCGCGACCGGGTCGATCGAAGTTTCGCTCGGTAGCGACGACGGACTGCAGGTCGAACATGTCCTGGAAGTCTATCGTCAAGGGCAGTACATCGGCCGGGCGGTGGTCACGAGCGTTCGCCCCGACCGTGCCGTCGCACGGCTCATCAAGGAATACGCCCGCGGCGTCGTGCAACGCGGTGACCGTGTGACCACGCGACTCAAGGCCTGAATCTGAAAAGGGTGTCGACGCATGGCTGACGAACAGTACACGAGCAAACGGCGTTCGCCCATGAACGTCGACACGGCGATGCTGCTGTTGTCATTTGCGGCGCTTGCCATCGGTTGCTTGATCTTGGCGATCGACCTGTTCCAGCGACGGCTCCCGCTTGGGCCACCACCGCCGGTGTGACGTCCCGACGAGAAAGCCATCCCTGGCCTTTCTCGTCTTGGCCGACCGATGGCAAAGCCAAGGTTTGCCATGGTCGGCAGACGCCGCATCGTTCATCGACCGTTCCTGGCATGGTCCGTGGGGCGCCCTACATGTTCACATGGCTGCGGTCACGGCGACGGCGAGGAATCCTCGAACGACCGTTTCCTGCGGCCTGGGAAGAGATCCTGCGCCGCGGCTTTCGGCAGGCTGCGTGGCTGCGCGAGGAGGAACTCGAACGGCTTCGTCAGTGGATCGCCGTGTTCGTGCACGAGAAGCGGTTCGAGGGGTGCGGTGGCTTTGAGATCACCGACGAAGTTCGCATCCTCGTTGCCGCACAGGCAGGGCTCGTGGTCCTCGGGTTTCCCGGGCAGTGGTTCGATCGCCTCCAATCGGTGCTCGTCTACCCGGGCGCCTACCTGGGACCGAAAACGACGCCGCTGGCCGGTGGCGGCGAACTCGAGTGGCAGGAAGCGCGGGCCGGAGAAACCTGGAACGGCGGGAGCATGGTCGTTTCGTGGTCGGGCGTCCGGGACGGGGCACGGATGCGCGAAGTGGCCAGGAGCGTCGTAATTCACGAAGTCGCGCACCTGGTCGACTTGCTCAACGGCGAGATCGATGGGGTTCCACCGCTCGCGTCATCGGCGGCCAGTCGTGCGTGGCAGCATCAGATGAAGGGCTGCCGCGAACGCTTCGATGCCATGCTCGACGAGGGGCGAAACCTTCCGCTTGACGACTACGCAGCCGAAAGCCCGGTCGAGTTTTTTGCCGTCGCAACTGAGTGCTTTTTTCAGGATCCGCACCGGCTCGCCCGCTACGACGACACACTCTACGACCTCCTGAGCGAAGCGTATCGCCAAGACCCGCGATCACGTGTGCCAGTGCACGCGAACCGCGGCTGAGCATGGCCTTGTCAGGCTTCGTTGTCGTCGGCGGCTGCCGCGTCATCGCCGGCTGGTTCGGCCGGAGCTTCCGGAGCTGGCGCGGGTGGTGGAACAACCGGCGAAGCGGTTGTCACCGTCCGCGGCGCGAGGGAGGTGACCAGGCCCTTCGGACTCGCGAGGACAAGACGCTCCGTTTTCGTGTTCACGACCGGGATCGTGAACTCGCCGAGGCACAGTCTCTCACGCCTTCCGCCAGTCATCAGGTCACGGGCCACCAGATACCCGGTGGCATCGAGGCACCAGACGCGGGCATCGGTGATGGCCAGGGGCAACCCCACGTCTGGTACGTGCCAGCGGAGGTCACCGTTGGCCGCATCGAACCCGGCCATACCCCAAGCCCCGAGCGAAAGGACGACCGTATCCCCACCCACAACGGGGCTGCCCTCAGGAACCGCCTCCAAAACCTTGTGCCATCCTGAGAACTTCACGTCCTCTCCGGCTGCGTTGCGATACACGCCGGCGTTAGCCGTGAGTCCTGCGGACACCGACGTGATGCGAGCGATGTCGCCAGCACGGGTGGCGACGTAGACATCCTTGCCGATCACGACCGGCGGGCCACTCGCCGGGGAGCCGAGTTCGAACTCGAGCCTGCGGGCCCGGTCCCCCACGCCCACCATGGCCACGAACAACCCATCGGCCGAGCACCAGAGAACTCCGTCTTCAAAGATCGCCGGCGAAAAGTCGACTTCGCCTTTGCTATCGATCACGAATCGCGAAGCGGATTCGCCAACGGGTGCCGTTTCCGACGTGCGTGCCTCAAACTTTCCCTCTTCCCACATGTCTTCTGGAAGCCGGTCGACGCCGCTGCCATCGAGAGGCACAAACACTTTGCCGGCCGCGGACATGCCACCGGCCGACGCGATTCCCGCGAGTTTGAGATTCCACGCGACTCGGCCCGTGTCAGCGAAGAGTGCCGTGACACCGCGGCCTCGGGCCACGACCACGGTCTTCTCGCCAATGCCTGGAACCTCGAACGGCCCCGTCCCGCCGACTCGCTGCGACCACGCCACGGTACCCCGTCGAGCCCCTCCAGGTCGCGCATCAGCCCGGATGGCAGCGACGGTGCCATCGCCTGCCTGGGCCACGACGAGTCGCTCACCTACCACCACATGCTCGAGCCGCCATGCCGCCGAATCGAACGGCACCTGGACGACCCACTCACGATCGAGGCCCACACGGGCGGCGACGATCTCGTCGGCAGGGCTCCCGCACAGGCCCGACTGGCCACTCGAAGTGTCGGACCACACCATGACCACGGCGGCTTGAACCAGCATGAGAAAGCGAAAAGTCGATCGAGGCAGCGGCATGGCAAATAGTGTCCAGAGTGAACCCGAACCGATACGCGAGCGGGAACAACGGTTTTTTCGCCCCGCAGGGCAAGCCTAGTTCGCATTATTCCGCGCCGCAAAGTTTGCTAGGCTGGCCCGTTTTCTCACGGCACCATGACCCAGAATCCCCCGAATTCACGACCGAGCGACCCTGCAGCCGTGGTCGCCGGCTACCTGAATTTTTCATCTGGGGCCTTCGATCCGGCGGCGTGGCAGGCGATGAGCGATCTCTATGCGTCGCTCGAACCGGCAGGTGGTGGCGGCGTCGAGGAAAAGCCCGACGCGGCGGGGCTCGTGGCAGCCACCGTCAGCCGTCGCCTGGCCGAGCTCGAGGCGACCCAGCCGGCGTTTCGGGATGCCAGGCAGGCCCGGCGGATGCTCAAGGGGATTTTTGACGATCTGCTGCCTGCCTATCGCCAGTACCATGCCGACCTTCTCGAACACCAACCGCCCGGAGCCATCGAGCGGCCCTACTTCGTCATGGCTGCGGCAGCGGCCATGCTCGGCGAGATCGCCTTTGGGGACTCAACCGAAGCCGATGAGACGGTCGTCGCCAAGGCCATCGAACGTCTGAATGACTACGTCGGTTGGCGGCCCGTGGCCGTGCTCGAGAACGGACGGCTCTCGACCGCCTACCCCCACGAGCGCGTCCGCCCCATTCCCCTGTTCGTCGCCGGTGCCGGTCCGGCGCATGGCCGCTACCGCGAGTTGGTCACAGGCGCGCTCGAGATCCTGGCGATCACCCCACCATCGCTCTTGCGGCAGGCCGACTTCGACCTCGAGGCCTTGGAGGAGCTCGCCCTCGATCCGCGTGCCTTCGACTTCATGCACCCGGCAGCAAGTCGTCCCAACTATCTCTTCGGCCTCTGGGATCCCGCACGCATCGACGAGCAGGGGCGCTACCGCAGACTCGTCGTCCAGCAGGCCACGCTCGACGGGATCCTCTCATGGCCGCACGAGGCCGGTGATGGTGACGGCGCCCCAGAGATTGACAGCGAGCGGCGGTGGGAATCATCCGCGGTCCTTGCCGGCGTCATCCTCATGGCCGCCGGACTCTCAGGGCACGGCCCTGGTGCCATGCACGCGACGCTCGGCCTCGGCGACCTGCTTCCTCGCATCGCCGGCTACCGAGACGAGTTTTACCGGTGGCTGTTGGCGCAGGCGCCGGCCGGTCAGCGGCGCCGACTCGAGGAGGAAGCGGCTCGACTGCGCCAACCATTCGGTGGTGTCCGTCGGCACATCAACGCCACGCTCGCCCGACGCCGCGCCCGGCAAGTCGAGCATGTGGCGCTCGCGTCCATCATGGCAAAACTCGCGCGAAGCCGCTCGGCTGAATCACTGGCCGCCGAAGTACCTGCCGCATCGGCACGGCTCTTCGCCCGCATCACCGGCCGTGTCGTGGCTGGACGACAGGCACTCAGGCAACGCAGCGATCCACATGAGGCCCTCGCCGATCTCGACGAGGCGACCGATCTGCTCTTTCGTGCCGTCGGCTGCGGGGCCGCCGTCGATCCGTGGAACATCCTCGGACTCGCGGGACAGTTCCCCCTGCACGAACCGAGCGGTGAGAGTCTGCCTGATCCGCGCGTCGACGACTTGGTGAATGTCACTGCCACCATCCTCGACGGCTACGCCGCGGCATGGCGCAAAGCGTCGCTTGCAGGCACCACGGCGATCGCCGCATCCATCCGCGGCGGTTTTGAAAAGCTCGCAGGCTGGTGGGACCGCCATGCCACGACGACCGTGTCCGGGGTCCCCTACCTGTCGGGTCGCGAGTGCATCGAATCCGCCCGTGAAGTGATCGAAGCCCTGTCGCAGCGCCGCTCCCTCGCCCCTGCCCCACCCTCCCCCGGTTTTTGGCGAAAAGCCGTTGCCGGTTTCAGTTCACCCCGGAGCCATGCTCAGGCAGCGGAGGCGCTCCTCGAGGAGGACGACCTCGACGGTGCTGCGGGCCTGCTCGTGCACTGGGCGTCGATCCTGGAGGGGCCTGCGATCGAGCAGACCGGCCCTGTCTGGCTCACGGCGGCCGGCCAGTGGCTCGCGCGAGCGTCGGCCGACGAGTCGTCGGCTGGCCGGGCGCGGGTTCGGCGGTTCCTCGAACTGGTCGAGGCCAACACGAGCGGTATCGTCGACCTCCTCGAGGCAGCCGCTGCCGGAAAGGAGCCTCGCGGCGTTGACATCAGCGAATTCGTGTCGGATGACGACGACGAACATGACGATGGCGAAGAACGCCTCGCAGCGGCCTATGAGTCGATGGTGTGGCGTGACTCCACCGACGACGGCGTGGATGACGGCATGCTCGATGTCGACGTACCCGGTGCGACTGATTCCTCTGGGGTCGCCGCGATCGAGGATGCGGCGGAGTTTCTGACCGGCATCCTGCGGCTCTACCGAACGAGCATCACCGCCTGGTGCCAAAGCGATGCCAAGAGGCCGCAGGAGGTCTCTCGTGAGGCGGTCGACGCCGTCGTCGGTTGGCGGCATTCCATCCGCAGGCTCTCCCGGATGTTCGTGCGAGCCGCGATGGCCGTGTCGGGGCGCGACTCGGAGCCTCCTCCCGGCATGTCGCCGCTCGAGTTCGACAAGCTTCGTTGGCAACGCGACTCGGCTGCCGAACGGCTCATCGACGCGGCTGTCCAGGCCGACGAAACAAGCCAGGCTCTCTCGACGTGGCTCCATCTCGTCCGCCGTGCCAAGAAACTCGAGCCGTCGACCTCGCGCGGCGCCGTCGCACGACTGCTCGCCGCTGCCATTCGTGGTGATGCCACGATGGTCAAGACCTTGATGCCGGCCGTCAAGGAAAAGCTCGCGGGCAAACCGGTCCTCTATGTGCCACTCTCGCGGGGAGGTCGCCCTGATCGCATCGTGCGGGCCCGCTCACGAGAGCGGCTGCTCGAGCGCCTCGGCACCGTGCTGCCCAGGCTCGGCCTCGTCGAAGAAACGGTCGACGTCGTGCGACTCGCCAAGGCCCTCGAGAGCCGCCGTCCCGCCGGCGCCGCGAGTGTGAGTGAGTTCGATCGGGTTTTTGAAGCGGCCACGACGGCTCTCGTGGAACGGATCGTGGAAAGCGGCCGCGGGGGCGGAGCAACCTCGGCTGAGTCGACCTCGCACATTCTCGACGGCCTCTCGCAGCTCGTGCCACGGCTTCTCGAAACCTGGCTCACCCATGCACGGCAGCTTCGGCTCTCGGTGCTCGAACGTCTGCGCGACGAGAAGGCATTCGCGGCGACACGTGAATTCATCGAACACTACGGTACGGGGCTCTTCACGCAGCACCTCCTCGCGCCGATGTCGCTGCGGGGCATTCTGCGTGGCGGCGTCCGACCGTACCTCGAACGGCTCGTGGAGCGGCTCGAAACCGAGCCCGACGACGGCACCGGCCGCGACAAGTGGCCGGTACGCCTCGCGACCGACTTGGCATCGGGTGCCTTGCCGATCAAGCAGGCGACGTCGCGGCTACGGCTCATCCTCGAAAGTATCGCCGAGAACCACGCCGAGTATCGCGACTGGAACTCGACCACCACGCAGTCCGACCGTGGCGAGCATCTGCATATCCTGCTCGATCACCTGCGGCTCAAGGCCGAGTATGACCGGATCGCCTGGACGCTCCGGCCGGTCGACATGGCTCATGGCGTGCTCGCACGGCGCGGCGCCGTCGACGCTGCGGCCGCGTGGCGGGGGCGGATGCGGGAGGAAACCCAAGGCACCGCCGACGGACTGGTGGCCAGGCTCGACGCCATCGAAAAGCAGTGGGGTGTGAAACTTGCGAGCATCGCCGATCGAGTTCGTCGCCCCTTCACCGTGGCCCTCGAACAGGACGAGCTCGAAGCACTGGTGCCGGCGGCGGTCGCGGAGCTCATGTCGGGCGAACCTGCCGGGGCCGGCGAGGCGCTCGAACACAAGGCCCGCTCGTTCCTCGGTGTCGCCAGTGGGTCGGGCGTGGAAGTGCCCGAGTGGCTCGAACGGCTCTCAGCGGCCGTCGATGCCGCGATCGAGCGTACCGACGCAACCTCAGGAGCCTCGACGGATCTCGGTGACCAGTCCTCTCTCGATTCGATCGCCGCGGCCGTCCCGTGGCTTCCGCTGGAGTGGCCTCGCCTTCGCACGGCCCTCGGCGGCTGACCGTTTACCGCCAATTGCGGAAAGGCTCGTAGATTCGCACCGAGAAGAGCAGTTCGTTCGCGCTGAAGGCCGAGGAGAAGTTGCCCAGCGGCAACGAGACCGCGATCGGCCCGACCGCCGCGTTGGCCGCGATCGGCACGTCGGCGTCAACCATGGCGAAGAAACGATAGCCGGCATCGAACTCGATGCGGTCGTTGAGCCGATACACCGCACCGACACCCACCTGCCACGCAAACGTCGTGACGCTGTTTTGACCGTCCAGCGACACGAAACCTGGGATCACGGCAGCCGTCGTCTGGTACTCGTATCCGCCCGCGCCGAAGCCGCCACCGCCATACACGCTGAACTTGTCGTTGATGTCGAGGTCGCGCCAAAAATTGGTCATGGCCGACCAACCGGTGCCGATTCGGAAGTCGAGTGGACCGCCGAATACCGGTGTTCCATTGACGGCGACGAAGCCGGTAGCCGTGCCATACATCGGATCCCGCCAGCGGCCTTCCACTTCCATTCGGAGTTGCCCCATCGGCCGATCGATCGCCATGCCGAGCGCACCGCCACCCGTGAAGAGCGTTTGGTCTGAGGCCCCGGTCTGACCGAGGGAAATGTCAAACCCAGGAATGGAAAGAACCTGGTTCTCACCTCCGGCCGCCCCCCGGGCAAACGACGTTCCCATGATGCCGCTCAAGTAGAAACGGTTCGGCGATGAGCCGCTGCCGTAGGCGATGTCCGCGAACGGTGCATCGGCGGAACTCTCCTCGGCCGTGTAGGTCGAGCCGAGTTGGGAGAGGCTCGTGAGATCGATCTCGGTTCCCGCCTCGCTTCCGCGGGCACCGACCGTCAATGCCGAAACGACAACCGACGCTGCGACAACGAGCACACGACGCATGATCCCTCCCTGGATGCCAAGCACGGGAATCCATTCCCCGACATCCATCATCGTGGGAACGTCATGCCGTTCATCGCGACGAGGTGCATCAGGCCTACGACCGGCACACCGTGCACGATCGGAACGGCAAAGTCGTCGCCAAGCCGCAGGGTCCGAGTCTATTCAGTCAACGCGTCGACAAGGTTTCGCGCCGCCACGGCCGGATCGACGGCCAAGGTAATGGCGGCGGCCACGGCAATCCGTTCGATGCCGAGCGAGCGAAGCTCACTGACGCGATCGAACGTAATGCCGCCGATGGCGAATACCGGCAGCGGCAACTTTGCGGCCTCGGCAAGAAATGCCCGGGAAGCATGCGACGCGAACGACTTGGTCGTCGAAGGAAAGCACGGGCCGACGCCGAGATAATCCGCTCCATCAGCGACGGCCTGTCGTGCTTCGTCGATCGAGTGGGCCGTGCGTCCGATGATCACATCGCTCCCGAGCACACGCCGCGTCTCCGTCACCGGCATGTCACGGGCTCCGACATGCACGCCATCGGCACCGGCCTGTGCTGCGACGTGGACACGATCGTTCACGATGACCAGGGGCGGCCGCGCAGAAGTTGCGCTTCGGGCGATCGCCATGGCCGTCTCGACCCGCGCGGCAAGCTCGTCGTCACCCAGTTCCTTGTCTCGAATCTGGAGCATCCGCACGCCGGCACCACACAGGCTTGTGACCAGCCGCTCGAAGGCAACGGCATTGTCACCACCGGAAACAAGTACGCAGAGCGAGATGTCGTCAAAACCAGCCTTCATGCGACTAATGTACCCCGCTTGGGGCCCTGGGAGGCTCGTGGCCAGGAACCTGCTTCCGTGAGGGAAAACCTCGCTTGGCTGGCGGGCGCCGGTTCCCTATCCTCCCACTCCCTTGGGTTCTCGTGTCTCTGCGTCAACGGCCGCTCCATGTCCGCGCTTCGCTATCTGACGCTTGCTTGGCCAGGGCTTCCTTGGCTCTGGCTGCGGGGCAGCCGGGCGGGCCTCGTGTTGGCGCTGGCCTTCGCGGTGGCTCTCGACGTCGGCATCCTCACGACGTTCATTTGGCCTGACCTCGTCGAGCTTCCCGTCACGTTCGCGGTGTGGGCTGGTGTCTGCGTGATTTGGCTGGCCAGCACTGTCTCAGCAGCAGCCGCGTTTCCGCCGCCGCTCGCCCGGCCCGCGGCGGCAGACGTCGACCCGCTGTTCGTCGAGGCGCGAAATGCCTATTTGGCCCGCGACTGGCTGACGGCGGAAACACGGCTTCGGGATCTCCTGAAGCTGTCCCCCACCGACGGCGAAGCCCAACTCTTGCTCGCCACGCTCCTGCGGCGGGCGGGCCGCCTGGCCGAGGCCCGGGACGCCCTCGAGAAACTGTCTGCCAGCGACACAGGAGCCCGGTGGCGAACCGCAATCGCCGCCGAACGAGACCGGATCGCCACCGCCCGGCCGAGCGACTCACGGGCCAATGAGCCGGCCACCATTCCCATGCCCGACGCCGGCGAGGACGGTTGCCAGCACCGCTCCGCTGCGGCCTGAAGACCGCGCCTCCAGGAATTATCCAGGTTGCCGACGACGCGTTTGCCCTTGATCCCTACAATGCCGCGAGTTGATTTGGCGTACGGTTTGCACCGTAGGATTTTGTAGGTCTGGCCTGCCGTTTCGGCATCCCGCCCGACCGCCTGATTTCGAGGGAAGGACGAACCCGACATGTACGAACGATTTACGGACCGGGCCCGGAAGGTGATGCAGCTGGCCAATCAAGAGGCCCAGCGCTTCAACCACGAATACATCGGCACCGAACACGTCCTCCTCGGTCTCATCAAGGAAGGCAGTGGCGTCGCAGCCAACGTGCTGAAAAACCTCGACATCGATCTCCGGAAGATCCGCATGGAGGTCGAGAAGCTGGTTCAAAGTGGGCCCGACATGGTCACGATGGGCAAGCTTCCGCAGACGCCCCGGGCCAAGAAGGTCATCGAATACTCGATGGAAGAGGCCCGCAACCTCAACCACAACTACGTCGGCACCGAGCACATTCTCCTGGGCCTGCTCCGCGAGCAGGAAGGGGTCGCCGCCCAGGTCCTCATGAACCTCGGCCTCAAGCTCGAGGACGTCCGCGAGGAGGTGTTGAACCTTCTCGGTCACGGCATGGAAGAGGGAGGCGAACGGGCCGGCATGGGAGGCCGTCAGCCTGCCGGTGCCGGCGGAGGCGGTGGAGGCGAAGGCAGTCCCAAAGGTGGCAAGAGCAAGACACCCGCGCTCGACAGCTTTGGCCGCGATCTCACCGAACTGGCTCGCCAAGGAAAACTCGATCCGGTGATCGGCCGTGAACGGGAAATCGAACGGGCCATCCAGATCCTCTGCCGCCGCACGAAGAACAATCCGGTGCTCCTCGGCGAGGCGGGTGTCGGCAAGACGGCGATCGTCGAGGGTTTCGCCCAGCGCGTGATCGATGGCAACGTCCCTGAACTGCTGGCCGACCGCCGGATCGTCGTGCTCGACCTCGCGATGATGGTCGCGGGAACCAAGTACCGCGGCCAATTCGAGGAGCGGATCAAGGCGGTGATGAACGAGGTCCGCCGCGCCAAGAACACCATTCTCTTCATCGACGAGCTTCACACGCTCGTGGGCGCCGGTGGTGCCGAGGGGGCCATCGATGCCTCGAACGTCTTGAAGCCGGCACTTGCCCGCGGCGAGATCCAGTGCATCGGGGCCACGACGCTCGACGAATACCGCAAGTACATCGAAAAGGACTCGGCCCTCGACCGTCGGTTCCAGATCATCATGATCGAGCCGGCCACCAAGGACGAAGCCGTCGAGATCCTGAAAGGCCTTCGCGATCGCTATGAGAGCCACCACCGGGTGACGATCTCCGATGCGGCGATCGAAGCCGCCGTCGATCTCTCGAGCCGCTACATCACGGGCCGCTGCCTCCCCGACAAGGCGATCGACGTCATTGACGAGGCCGGTGCCCGCGTCCGGCTCAAGGCCATGACCAAGCCGCCGGATCTCAAGGAGATCGACGAGGAAGTCGAGAAGCTCAACAAGGAGAAGGAAGAGGCGGTCGCCAACCAAGATTTTGAGAAGGCGGCTGCGCTCCGCGACCAGGCTGACAAGCTCAAGAAGAAGAAGCAGCAGATGACCCGCGAATGGCGGGACAAGAGCCGCGAAGCCGACGGGGTCGTCGACGAAGAGGTGATCGCCGAGGTGGTCTCCAAGATGACCGGCATCCCGCTGACCCGAATGAGCACCGAAGACCAGCAGCGGCTCATGGGGATGGAGAACGAGCTCCACAAGCGGGTCATCGGCCAGGATGCCGCGATCAAGAGCATCTCGAAGGCCGTGCGCCGCAGTCGATCGGGGCTCAAGGATCCGAAGCGTCCGATCGGCTCGTTCGTCTTCGCCGGACCCACGGGCGTCGGCAAGACGCTCTTGGCCAAGGCCCTTGCCCAGTTCATGTTCGGCGACTCCGACGCGCTCATCCAGATCGACATGAGCGAGTACATGGAGAAGCACAACGTGAGCCGGCTCATCGGCGCTCCTCCGGGCTACGTGGGCTTCGAGGAAGGCGGCCAGCTCACCGAGAAGATCCGACGGCGTCCGTATGCCGTGGTTCTGCTCGACGAGATCGAGAAGGCCCACCCCGACGTCTTTAACATGCTCTTGCAGGTCATGGAGGAAGGCCGGCTCACCGACTCGTTCGGCAGGAACGTCGACTTCCGCAACACGATCCTGATCATGACGACGAATGCCGGCGCCGAAGCGATCAAGAACGAGGCCGCGTTCGGGTTCCAGAAGCCAGACGGTGACGCGTCGTACGACAGCATGAAAGCCCGCGTGAACGAGCGGATCGAAAAGGTCTTCCGGCCGGAGTTCCTGAACCGGCTCGACGACGTGATCGTGTTCCACCACCTCACGGTCGAGAACCTCAAGCTCGTCATCGACATCGAGCTCGAAAAGGTCCGCGAGCGGCTCGCCGAGCGCGGGCTCGCACTCGAACTCACCGACGAGGCCAAGCAGTTCCTCATCAAGAAGGGCTCCGACACCGATTTCGGTGCGCGGCCGCTGCGTCGGGCCCTCGAGAACTACATCGAGGATCCGGTGAGCGAGGAGCTCTTGAAGGGCGAGTTCGAGGGCAAGGACACGATTCGCGTCGACTGCAAGGAAGTGGCTGGCAAGAAGCAGCTCACCTTCACCGGCGTGGCGACGGTCGAGCCTGTCGCAGCGGCGCCTGCTGAAGGGGCGTCGTAAAGGCGACGTCCTGCGTGGGCTCAGGGCCGGGCACGTCCTGTCGCCGGCGTAGAAAGACGAGCGAAGCCTGGAGGGCGAAGCGAAGCATTTCTCCGAGCGAAGCGGTGGCCACGATGGCCACCGCAAGCGTCCGGCCGACGGGACGTGCCCGGCCCTGAGCCTGGTTTGCCTTTCCAGAGGCGTATTCAGAGCGTCCTCCGGGGTTGGCCTTCGGGCCGTAATTCCCTACCCTCCCGCCGTTTTCCCCTCGGAAACTTGGCGCGATGCAGACTCGGTTCAAGCTTCTCATTTCTCTCGTTCTGCTGGCAGTTGCCTGGTCGTGGCCCGCCGTCGATCGCGCGCGGGCTGAGGAAACTCCTGCCGGCGCTTCTTCTGCACCTGCCGCCGTCGAGCCAGTTCCTGGGGTCATGACGGTCGCCGAGATCGAGCGACGACGGTCAGAGCTCGATGAGATCCAGCAGCTTACGCCAGAAGTGCGTTCGGAGATCGCTGATCACTACACGAAGGCGATTGAGCGACTTGAGGCAGCAGCCCAGTTCACGGCACAGCTGCAGGCTTTGGAAGCCGAGGCTGCACGGGCTCCCGAAGAACTCGCGAAGCTCGAGAAAGCCGCGGGAGCGGTTCCGGAGCAACGCCCGGAGGCCGTCGCCATTCCCGAAGATGCCGAGTCGCTTCGGGCAACTCACCTCGAAGCTGAAACCGCTGTCGCCGAAACCAAGAAGCGGCTCGCCGCCGTCACGGCAGAGATTGAGCGACGGACGGCGCGCCTTCTGGAGCTACCCCAGTCGATCGCGGATGTTCGAGGGCGACTCGACTCCATCGCGGAGTCACTTGTCGCGCCGCCGGCGGCCGGAGAGCCAACCGAGCTGGTCATGGCTCGTCGCGTGCGATTCGAGGCAGCCCGCCGGCACCGCACGGCCGAGCTTGCCATGCTCGAACAGGAAGGGCGGACCTATGCCGCGGCCGAGAGGGTCCTGAGCCTCGAGCGAGAGCGGCTCGAGCGGGTCTCCAATGAGGCCTCAAGGAGGCTTGCCACCCTCGCACGTGCGGTGGCCGAGCGTGAACAACGCGACGCCGAGTCGCGGGCCGAGGAGGCAAGGGCTGCCGCAGTCATGGCCCACCCCGCCGTGCGTGAGGCCGCCGGGATCAACACGATGCTCGCCGAGGCCCATGCGAAGCTCGTCGAAGAGGGCAAGGAAGCCCGTCTGGAGTTCGAGCGGATCGAGTCCCTGCGCACCGAGCTCGCTCAGCAATATGCCGAGACGCGCAAGCGGGCTGAAGAGTCGAAGTTCTCGCCAGCCATCGGCCTCTTGCTCCGAAGCCAGCAGGCCGAGCTCCCCGACACGTCGGCATATCGGAGACGGGCCGCCGAGCGCGAAGAACGCCAGGCAGAGATCAATCTCGACCTTCTCCAGTGGGAGACAGAACGGCGCAGGCTCCAGAACTCGGACGAGACGGTCGCCGGATACATCGACGGAATCCGGGGTGACCTCGGGATGGCGGAGCAGCTCGATGTGCGCGAGGAACTCGAGGATGTCTTTCGAAGTCGCGTTGAACTCTACGGCGACCTGATCACACACGCCCGGAGCCAACTTGGCCGACTTGCGTCACTCCAGTCAGCCGAAGACGGGCTCATCAGGGTCGTCGAAGACCAGCGCACGTTCATCGCCGAGCACGTGCTGTGGGTTCGCAGCACGACGCCCCTGTCCCCTGCCGTGTTTCCGCTCTTCGTCACGGCGGCTCGCGACCTCTTCGATCCATCCGCCTGGTGGCAAACCGCCCAAGCGATTGCCGCCGACGTTCGCGCCCAGCCGCTCTTGGAGCTATTCCTCGTGCCGGTGATCTGGCTCATGGCGATCCGGCGGAGGCTCTTGGCCAAGCTCGAATCGCTCGCCCATGACGCTTGCCGGTCGACGGCCACAGGGTTCCGTCCCACGCTCGAGGCGATCGCCGTGTCGGCGGCGATCGCCCTCCCCGTGCCGGCAGTGATGATCTTCTGTGGATGGCGGCTCACGGCTGCCGGCCCGGATGGAAATATTCCCCATGCCGTGGGCACGGCGCTCGTCGCAGGCGCAGCGGCGCTCGCGGCGGTGAATCTTGCCATTGCCATCTGCTTGCCCAAGGGGCTCGGCGAAGCTCATTTTTCCTGGGATCGTGCGGCCACGGCCGCCCTGCGACGTGCGCTCCAGGCAGGCCGAGCGACGGCGCTGCCGGCATGGATGGTCGTCCTCTTCACGGAAGCCTCGGGCGACGACCTGTTCATCAGCACCGTAGGCCGCCTTGCCCTCGTGGCAGGCTGCCTCACCATCGCCATCATCACCCACCGGCTCTTTCGGCGATCGGGGCCGGTGCAGGCCATGCTGACACAGCATCACCCGGGCGCCTGGTTCCAACTCTTGGACCGGGCAGGGACTCGGCTCCTCGTGATGCTTCCGATCGCCTTGGCCGGGCTATCGTTGGCCGGGTATCACTACACCGCTGTTCGCCTGTCCTGGCGTCTCTCGGCCACGTGGGGTGTCATCGGGCTG
The DNA here is from genome assembly GCA_964498325.1 of uncultured Candidatus Kuenenia sp. Taxonomy (GTDB): domain Bacteria; phylum Planctomycetota; class Planctomycetia; order Pirellulales; family UBA1268; genus QWPN01. Next base: position 24,294 of record CAZCHF010000004.1, on the reverse strand, counting down.
GGCATCGCGTTTTGGTCGCTCACGATGCGATGGCTCAGCATCGTCCATAGCCGGCTCACCCTCCGTCGCGCACGCGAACGGCGGGCCCAGCTCGCTGCGCGGCAGGAGTCTTCTCCTGACACCCCTGCCGAGCTCCCGGTCGCCGACGATCGTTCGCTCCAGTTGCCACTTTCCGACATCGAAGACCAGGCTCGCCGGCTTACGCAGCTGGCCATCGCGAGCGCCGCCGTCGGCTGCCTGGCGATGATCTGGCATGACATCGTGCCAGCGGTCGGATACCTGAGCCGCTTCACGCTGTGGCAAAGCAGCGTGGGATCAGGAGGTGAGGCCGGGACGCTCGTGCGAATCACGCTCGTCGAGGCGCTGCTGGCGGGGCTCGGCGCCGCGGTGACGGTCTTGGCTTGCCGAAATCTTCCGGGCGTGCTCGACCTGGCCGTGTTTCAGAGGCTCCCGCTCGATGCCGGAGCCCGGTATGCCGCAACGGCCGTGACCCAGTATGTCGTGGCCGCGATCGGTGTGGTGCTCTGCTTCCGGCAGATCGGCATCAGTTGGCAGAGCGTGCAGTGGCTCGTGGCCGCGATGACCGTGGGCCTCGGCTTCGGACTCCAAGAAATTTTTGCGAACTTCGTCTCCGGGCTCATCCTCCTCTTCGAGCGGCCGATCCGCGTGGGAGACGTCGTCACGATCGGCGACGTCACGGGCACCGTCACACGCATTCGAATCCGGGCCACGACCGTCTGTGACTGGGACCACAAGGAACTGATCGTTCCCAATCGCGAGTTCGTCACGGGCAAACTGGTCAACTGGACGCTCACGAATCCGAATCTTCGGGTCGTGATCCGGGTCGGCATCGCCTACGGATCCGACACGCGACTGGCCACTCGGCTGCTCGAAGAGGTGGCCGTAGCCCACCCGCTCGTCCTTGCCGACCCACCCCCTACGGTGGTCTTCGCGGCGTTCGGCGAGAACAGCCTCGACTTCGAACTGCGGGTGTTCACATCGGGTGTCATCAACACCCGTATCGTGCGGCACGATCTGCATCTCGCAATCGATGATGCGTTCCGAAATCACGGGATCGAGATCGCCTTCCCGCAGCGGGAGCTCCATGTCAAAGGCCTGCCAGAAGCCTGGTTCGACGGCCCAGGACAGCCTGGCACACAGTCGGAATCGGGAGCGGCTCCTGGGCGGAAGGTTGCGTAGATTCTCGAGCTTCTCTGCCCCCTCTCAAGCGATCATCAATTTGGAACAGAATTCTCACAATGTGAGCAAGACTGTGCCGATTATGCCGGTTGTACCGCCGCGGGTGCGAATGGCGGTGAGAACTGGGTGGACGTGGCGTGCGCTTGACTCTCAGGACATCCTTGAAGCGTTCGGCCGCGATTCCTTCCGTCGTATGGTTTGGCCTGGTGCTCCTTGGGCAGGCAGGCCGGGCGGATTTCCCGGCCCCACTCTTTGAGGATTCGCCTGGCGTTGTCGGCCATGCCAGCGTTGTGACCGAAGGCGGCCAGTCTGACAACGTGCTCGTGCCGCGGGTTAACTTTGACCCCGATCTTCGCCTCGCCCAGAAGGTGCAAGACCCGGCCATCGAAACCGTCGACGAAATGGACACCCGACCGGCCGGCCCACCCCCGCCACCCGGGCGACGCCCTGCCGGACAGTGGTGGGACTCCATTCGCGATCCTTCGATTCGCACCGTTGATGAGCAGACCTACGGCACTACCAAACCAACTGAAAAACAGTGGTACGAGCGGATCAACATCCGTGGCTACACCCAGTTCCGAATCAACGATGTCCTCTGGAACGACGAGAGCCAGGCCCCGCCGTACCACCCGGCCGACAAGTCGCTCGGCCCCTTCAACGAATTCTTCATCCGTCGCTGCCGCATCATCTTCTCAGGCGACTTGAGTGACCGCCTCTACTTTTACATCCAGCCGGACTTCGCCAGTGGCGTGCCGGGAGCCCGTGACGACGCCATCAATTTCACCCAACTTCGCGACTGCTACGGCGACGTCTATCTGACCGAAAACAAGGTCAATCGCGTCCGCGTGGGGCTCTCGAAAGTGCCCTTCGGCTGGGACAACATGCAGTCGAGCTCGAACCGTATTCCGCTCGATCGCTCAGACCCGATCAATAGCGCCACCAACGGCGAGCGTGGCATGGGTGTCTTCTACTATTGGACACCCGAAGGAGCCCAAGATCTCTACAAGGAGGTCCTCGACGAGGGGCTCAAGGGCTCGGGCAACTACGGCGTCTTCGGCATCGGCGTCTACAACGGGCAAGGCATGTCGCGGGCCGAGGCCAACAACAACATGCACTTCGTCATGCGACTCGAGACACCGTGGAAGATGGACAACGGCCAGATCATGGAAGCCGGGGTTCAGGCCTACACGGGCAATTACTCACCGTATCTCGCCCCGATCGAGACGAGCCAGGGCACGGTCACTCCCGTCGTCGATCCCGAAGGGGGCGTGCTCGACCAGCGCATCGGCGGCACGTTCGTCTACTACCCGCAGCCATTTGGTGTCACGGCCGAATGGGCCGTCGGTGACGGGCCGCAACTTACCGACCTCGATCAGCCCCAGCCGGTGATCGAGAGCCGCCCGCTCAATGGCGGCTACGTCATGTTCAACTACAAGATTGACACCGAGGACTGGGGCGTCTGGTTTCCGTTCTTCCGCTGGCAGCAGTACAAAGGGGGCTACCTCTGGGAACGCAACTCCCCCGACACGTTTCTCAACGAGTTCAACATGGGGTTCGAGTGGCAGATCCAGCCCCAGATGGAGTTCACGATGGAGTACGACTTCGTGAATCGCACGAACACCGGCCCCGATGCTGTGATCATCGACGACAACTACGCGCAGTTCCAAGGCGACCTGCTGCGGTTCCAGTTCCAGATCAACTACTGACGCGGACCGCCAGGAAGCGCACGCGTTTCGGCTCCAGGCTACCGATCCTGATGCCATCCCAGGCATCCCAGATTCGCTCGATCGCGAGCCGGGCATCCGTCCGGCTCATGCTGCCTGACCGGCACAGCCGATACAAACGGCAGGAATTCCCGTTTCCACGAAGCGGCGCCCTGCGCCCCCCTTGCCGATGGCCACCGCCACAACATCCCCCGAGCCAACTCCGTCGGCCGTGACCGGCGGGCTTGTCGCGATGGTGGCCAATCTCGGCGACTTCGCCATCCGCGCCGTCGCAGGCATCGGTGATGTCGCCATCTTCTCGTTTCAGACGTTCGGCTGGATCTTCGCCCGCCGGCAACGCCGGGACGTCCTCGTGCCCTGCTTCTACCAAATCGGGGTCATGTCGCTTCCAGTGGTCGCCCTGACGGGCCTCTTCATCGGCATGGTGCTGGCCGTCCAGAGCTACGGCCAGTTCAAGGCGCTCGGCCTTCAGACACGCCTCGGCTCCGTCATCAATCTCTCGCTCGTGCGCGAACTCGGGCCGGTGCTTGCGGCAACGATGCTCGCGGGCCGAGTCGGCAGCGCCATGGCTGCGGAGCTTGGCACGATGCGGGTCACCGAACAGATCGACGCCCTCGAGAGCATGGGGGCCAACCCGATTTACTACCTCGTGGTACCCCGATTTCTCGGCTGCCTCATTCTCATCCCGTCGCTCACCGTCATGGCCGACTTCATGGGCGTGCTCGGCGGCTACTTCTATTCGCATGTGCTCCTGGGCATCGACTACCACCACTACTGGACCAACTCACGGGCCTACGTCGACGTCTTTGATTTTCTGATGGGGGTGTTCAAGAGCCTATTCTTCGGTTCGGCGATCGCCCTGGTGAGTTGCCACCACGGTTTTCATTGCAAGCAGGGGGCCGAGGGGGTCGGCCGTGCGGCGACCAACGCCTTCGTCCATTCGTTCGTGATGATTCTCGTGCTCGACCTGTTCCTGGGCATCTGGCTCAACAATGTCCACGACTTCTTCCGCCCGGAAGGCCCCAGAAGGCTGTTGTAGCCGCTGTCGCCACCATGCACTCCACCGCCCCCGCACCCATCGACCGTTCCGAGGCTGCTTCACCACCGGTGCTGCGGGTGGATGCACTCAATGTCCGCTTCGGCAGCCAGCAAGTGCTCCGTGACATCTCGATCGACCTCGACGCCGGCGAGACCCTCGTCGTCATCGGGGAGAGCGGCTGCGGGAAGACGGTGCTGCTCAAGTCGATGATCGGCCTGGTGCGACCGACCTCGGGGGACGTGCTCTTCGAGGGAAGGTCACTCTCGCGGATGAACGATCGGCAACTAGCTCACCTGCGAACGCGGTACGGGTTCGTGTTTCAAGGCGCCGCTCTCTTTGACAGCCTCACGATCCTGGACAACGTCGCATTTCCGCTTCGGGAACACACGCGGCTCCCGGAGGCCGAAGTCCGTGAGATAGTCGCTTCACTCATCGACGAGGTGGGTCTCCCCCGGTCGGTCCTTCCGAAAAAGCCGGTCGAGCTCTCGGGCGGCATGCGGAAGCGAGCTGGACTGGCCCGAGCCCTCGCCCTCGACCCAACGCTCGTCCTCTACGACGAGCCGACGACCGGCCTCGATCCGATCATGACCGACGTCATCAACGAGCTCATGCTCCGAGTGCGTCGCCCCACCGTCACGAGCGTGGTCGTGACTCACGACATGAACACGGCGCGAAAAGTGGGCGACCGCATCATCATGCTCTACCCACTCTTTCGACTCCGGCCGGATGAGCCTCAGATCGTCTTCGACGGCACGCCGGCCGAACTCGACCGGTGCAAGGATTCACGGATTCGACAGTTCATCGAAGGCCGAGCGGGTACGCGGCTCATGGAGCTCCGCGAAGAGCAGGCCCGGATCGATGCCGCCACGCAGAGCGCGACGACAGACGAAACTTCGGAGGATGACGCATGAACGAGCGGGTGATGCAGTTTCGTGTGGGAGTAGTCGTGCTGGCAACGGCCATCATCGCCGGCATTCTCATCGTGCTTTTTGGCGACTTGCCCTCGCTCGTGCAGGCGACGTACCCCTTGAACATGAGCTTTGCCGACGCTCGAGGGGTTGCCGACGGCACGCCCGTTCGCAAAAACGGAATTCTCGTTGGCCGCGTCTCCAAGGTCGCGCTCGACGAACGCGGTGGCGTGAGCGTGGTAGCCGAGATCGACGCCTATGTGCCGATCTACAAGGACGAGCAGCCACGGATCGCCACGACCCTCCTTGGCGACGCCGAAATCCAGCTCGTGCCCGGGATCATCCGGCCCCCGCGGCAGCGCGTGACCGAAGGCGAGGTTCTCATCGGCCTCGTGTCGCGCGATCCCTTCGAGGTGTTCTCGACGCTCGAACCGAAGCTCGGTGCGGCGCTCGAATCCCTCACCGAGGCGAGTACCGCGGTCACGAAGCTCTCGGGCGACATCGACCGGCTGCTCGTCGGCAACAACGACTTCGGCAAACTCATGCAGAAAACGGAAAGGGCTCTCGACGAGTTCAGCGTGGCGATGACCAACATCAACGACGTGATGGGCGACCCGCAGGCTCGGGCCAACATCAAGGCGATGCTCGAAGGCCTCCCGCAAACCCTCGCCGACCTGCGGCAGACCGTTCAGGGGATGGGCACGACGATCGACACCGCTGACCGCAATCTCCGCAACCTCGAGGGGCTCACCAAGCCCCTCGGCGAGCGCGGTGCCGGCATGGTGGCCCAGATCGACCAGACGATCGGCAGGCTCGACGAGGTCATGCAGCAGGCGGTCTTCTTCACGAAGGCGCTCAACGAATCGGACGGCACGCTTGGCCGCCTTGTCCGTGACCCACGCGTGTATGAAGACCTTGCCGCCGCCGCAGCCAACGTGAAGGGACTTTCGCGGGAACTCCGGCCGATCGTCGATGACATCCGCGTCTTCTCCGACAAGATCGCCCGGCACCCCGAGCAGCTCGGGGTGCGCGGCGCCCTCGACCGCAAACCAGGCCTCAAGTGACTACCAACCGCGGGCGATGGCCATGTCGATGGCCTCGTAGGTCCACGGGCCGGCCTGTTTCAAGACGTTGCAAGTCTTGAGTCGGAGGCCCGGGCATTCGATCGTCATCTCGATGACGTGGCGACTGGTCATGTCCACCCGCTCGATGAGCGAGGGGCTCGCAAAACGGGCGATGGCTTCCTCGGCGAGGGCGAGTTCGTCGGCCGTCGGCTCGTAGCAGGCGCCGGTCGAATGCTCCTCGTTGGCCCTAAACTCGCCTGGATTCGGCCGCTTGATTACCGCATACCGAAACTTCTTGGCGTAGAAATACAGCGACTTTTCGCCATCCAAGATCTCCGGGCAAAACTCCTGAAGAAGATAGTCTCGCCCCGACTCCAAGGCGTTCCGAATCGCCTCGGCATCCCGCGGCAGCCGCATCACGCCCTTGCCACCGCAGCCGATGACGGGCTTCACCACGACCTCGTCAGGAAGCTGGACGAGGATTGGCTCGAGATCCGTGTCGCGTGTGATGTGAAAGGTTCTTGGAAACGGCATGTCGGACCGTTTGGCGAGGTACCACTTGTCCGCATACTCGAGAAACGTCCGGATCGAATTCACGGCCGGGATCCCGCGGCGCAGGATCTCCCGCATGGCCGCGTCGGCATGGGCAAAGTCGGCATTCTTCGAGCCCGGCGAAGGCGCTTCGAGAATCATGAACGCATCACACTGGGAGTAATCCTCGGTGCTCCACGATCCGGCACGCAGATCCCAGGCCCTGGTCACGAGCGTCTGCGCGTCCACGTCATCCCAGTGCGTCATGATGATCCGGTCATCGCGCGCAGCAAGCATCGACTCGATCTGCCGCTGGTCCGAAAGGCAGTCGTACTCAAAGTTCGGACGACCGATGTAGCCAAGGCAACCAATTGTGCGAGGCATCATGCTCCTCATCGCTCGACGAGTACCGGGATCACGCCTCCCCCGAGCGAGATGTTCACGACGTCGCCCGCAGGTGCGTACCGAGCAAGGTAGCCGCTGACCTCGCAGTGCATCAATTCACGGCGGGCGAGGTCGTAGTCGAAGCACACGTGGGTCGCCACATCGTGGGCCGCCAGGCCTTCGAACCCCAGGAGCGAACGCACCGGTAGCCGGTTCATCGTGACTCGTTCCTGGACCAGCCATTGTTCGTGGTTATCGGTCGGAAACGCAGCTGGCCCGACGAACACCCCTTCCCCGCCGTGGTCATGCCGCCGCTTGAGCACGATGCGGTCGGGGGTGAGATCGGCGGGCTGCTCGCCGAGGCTCCAGGTTCGCGGAACGTTCGATGCGAGCGAGGGATCCTGATCGGTGAGGAACCGAAGGTCCTTGTCTTCGATGAGGACGAGCCCCCAATGGTCGTAGCACCGCACTCCCGTCTCGAGGAAGAAGCGGCACAGATCGATGCCCTCCTCGATCGATGGCCGCCACGTCAACTCCCGAGGATAGATCGCGTCGATTCGCTTTCCGCGATAGGCCAGCCCATCGGGCGTGGCGGCAAAACCATCCCACTCGGCCCGAGGAATGATGAGGACTTCGACCGGCGCGAGCTGCTCCTGGATAAGGATCCGGTCGAGCCACGGCGTGACATACTCGCGGTCATTGTCTTTCGTGAGCAGGGCGAGCGTCTGGCAGCCGTGCCGATTGAGTTGCCGACGGAAGGCGTCGGTGGGACACAGCACCTGATACCGCGCTGCCAACTTCGGCACGCAGTCGACGAGCGCCGCGGCAACCTGATGCGGCCTGGCGGTCGTGCCCACACCCAGGAAATTCAACTCGACGAGCTTCGGCCCCTCGGCGGTCTCGAGAAAGTCGAAGCGGGCGTTGCCGGATACCACTTGCTGTCGGACTGGAAGCGACTGCATGAGCCGCTGGAAGGCGTCGCCTGTGAATGCGGCGCGGTCGAGCCGTGCGGCAAACTCGGCAAGGGCGGCCGCTGCGACCCGCCGAGCAAGGACGTCGTAAGCTGCATGCTCATCGCGCGTGATCAGAATCGGCGCGAGCGCCACGTCACGAACGTCGTCGACCGCGCAAAACTTGCGGGCCACGATCCGCTCGCGAAACGCGTTCGGGTCGAGTCGAGCTACCATCGCCTCGACATCGTCAGGCAGGCGTCGTGGCATGCGTCGTCTTCCCCTCCGTGCGCTCACACAGGACCGGCACGATCCCCCCTCCCTTGCAGAGATTCACCTTGCCGCTCGTCAGCGAAAACCGGCTGAAGTACCCGGCCACCTCGGCCGTGACGAGCTCGCGGCGGGCCACGTCATAGCGATATGACACATGGACGGCCAGGTCGGCGACGGCCTCCCCGGCCAGGCCGTGGACCGTCAGCACGGGAAACCGATCGGGCTCGATCCGCTCCTGCAGAATGGCGTCGGGCGCGTCCCACCGCGCGCGTATTTCGGCATCGTCGAGAAATACCCCTTCGCCGGAGTGGAGGTCGCGCAGCTTGAGCACCCAGCGGCGAGCGTCGTCCCGAGCCACGTCGGCGGGACGACAGGTTCGCGGGACGACGCTCGCGAGACTCGGATCCCGGTCCACGATCCATCCCAGATCCTTATCTTCGACAAGGAGCGTGAGCGGATGGTCATGAAAGAGCACGCCCGACTCCAAGAGCATGGCGAGCGTCTGGCGGTTGGTCGTGGCATGAGGCCCGGCAAAGGCCGCCGGCCCGTCGAGCGAACGCAGGTAGACCGCGTCGCACGGTTTGCCGTGAACGACGATCACACGATCCCCCGCCTCGATCGATGCAAAATCCTGCTCGGCGATCACGACCGACTCCACAGGTGCGAGCACCTCCTGGATCAGCTCCCAGTCGTGCTGCGAGTAAATCGATCGCTTCTCTTTCACGAGGATCGCGAGCCGCCGGACACCTCGTTCGAGCAGGCGTTTCCGGAAGCATTCGGCGGGCCGTTGGACGGTGAATATGTCCCGCAGGTCAGGTTCCACATCCAGGAACGCGAGCGCCGCTTGCGGTGCGTAGTCGACGGCGCTCAGATTGACCCAGCCCCCTTCGAGGAGCCGCGGCCTACCCCCCTCGAGGAGAAAATCGAGCCGGACGTTTCCGACCAGTTGGTCCGGCAACTGGTTGACCGACCGGGTGATCCAATCGAGCGACCAGCCGGACACATGGTCTTTTCCAGCATGGACGTCGAGCACCCGGCCGAGCGATGCCGCGACGATTGGCCGACAGATCGCCGCGAACTCCGACGCCTGGGCGGGCGTCACCACCCGTGAAATGATGGAAATATCACAGGGCTCGGGATCGCTCCCGTCATAGGCCCGCCGCCGCGTGGCAGCCTCGAAGAATCGCTGCAGCTTTTCCGGCGACGCGGTCGCCAATGAGGCCACCCTGCCGTCGACACACGTGGCGATGGTGGGCTACCTCCGCACCGGTCTGAAGCGGCAGGCCGAGTGGATCGAGTCAACGATCCGCCGCGCCCGGGCCGTGAGCGTCCGGCCATCGGGGCCGAGCACGGGCTCATAGGAATAGACCTTGCAGAACTCGTCGGATACTCGCAGGAGGTGCGTGCCCTCCATCGGGATCTCGCCGCTGATCACGATCTCGTCATAGGACTCGGTCTGCGAGAGCCGCTCCGCCGGCCCGAGATACTTGAGCCCCGCGTCTTCAAGCACATACCGGCCCGGTTCGATCACGCTTTCGACCACGACGTCTTCACCGGCCGTGTTGTGGACGCAAAGCTGCGACACGTCGAGCGGACGACTCGACTCGTTGTATTCCTCCACGAAGTCTTCGTCCACGGTGACCGTGGGCAGGAAGGGAACCATGTGGAGGAAGCTCACGGGAATCCGCCCCAACTCCTGCTCCCGATCCGCCATGAGCGCGGTCGTGCCGAGGAACCGTGGATTGATCTCCGTGAAATAGACCTGTTTGCCGTCGGAGATGTAGTCGATGCCGAAGATGCCGTGAAAGCCTTTGTGCCCCTCGGCCGAGAGGCTTCCTAGCCAGCCACCGATGCGCTTCTGCATCGCCTGCATCTGCGCGATCTCGTGGTCCTGAAGGAGCGACCCCGAGAAGTCGTTGCCGCACCACCCGAAGTTCAGACTGGTGAGCCCCGGCTGGCCGATGATCTGGAGGGAAGGCTCTCCGAGAAGCGTGCCGTTGTCGGTCCGTACCGCCGCCATGCTGAGGCTGCGGCCGTGGATGAACTGCATGACGGCCGCCGCCTCACCGCGGTGAGCCTCGGCGATGGCCTTGAAATCAGCCTCGTCATGGACCAGGTGGATCCCGGAGCCAGCGGCAGACCGGTCCAAGCTGATGACCAGCGGCAGTCCATGCCGCCGCACGAGCGGCTCGAACATGGCCGGATCGAGCCGGACTTCCGAACCCGGAATGACCGGAACGCCGATCGCCTTGAGTTGTCGCCGAACCCAGGTCCGACGATTGAGTTGGTCGGTGATCGCAGCGGCCGGATTCATGATCCGGATGCCGGGATACTTCGCGACGAGCTGTTCGAGCTCAGCCGAGGCCTGGTAGCAGAGCACATACGACTCGGGGAAGTCTTCGTGGAGCTTGCGAAGGCTCTCTTCGAAGAACGGGCTCAACTCCTCCATGCTCGAGTCGGTACGCACGCCCGACGCCTTCTCCCACGAGAAGAAGTGGTCGAACGAGTTCTCGGCGCGCGCCGGCTCTTTGCCATAGCGAGTCATCGCCATGACATTGATGTGCGGCGCGAGGAAGTCGCCCGAGAGCCAGTCGAGCATGCGGAGCGAGTAGCAGCCGAGGCCGCGGTCGAGGAGGCCCGGGTGACGGTCGAACGTTTCAAAGGTCTGCTCGACGCCGGCGAGGAGTTGCGTCATGCCACACCTCCACCCGAATGAACCGACAGAAAACCACGCACCGGGCGTTGCGATGCACGCCGCGGGCTCGTCAGAAAGCTCATGGGCTTCGACGCTCGCATTTCCAGCGGACATGCGTCCGCAGCGAAGGGGGGGAACCAAACCAAATCGTCAGTTTGCATATCGCGTGCCATACGGCAACACAAATGCGTTCCGGGAGGAAAGCCCCGCGGGAGACGGCATGCAGGCCTTGGGCCGCACACGTGCTCATGGAAAAAATGACAATCCAGGTGAGAGTCGAGCGGGGTGGGGAAGGACCGGCGTGCGAAAATTTTTCAAGTTTGCGCCTCGTGACTTCGACGTGATCGTCCGCTCGTGAACGATCCAGTGTGTGTCACGTGGGTTCCGGGGCGTATGGCGGCTTTTGAACTGAAGCCTCCACAGAACAAAATGGTAGAAGTGGGAAAGTCCCATTTCAAGAATGGGGGTATACCCCGGTTCTTTTGGCCCGCTCCGGCAGGTTTCCCCCGCCCAAAGCCTGGTTTCCCGATGGCCGTTCAAGGCAGCCCCCCCCCTACCCTGTCCGGTCCGGCCGCGGATGCCGTACCTCCGGGATGGGCGTCCATGGTCGACGGCGGCGAGGCCGTGCTGGCGGTCGCTCGCTTTGATTTGGACGGGGAGGGTCGATTCACGTCGGGTCGCATGATCCTTACGCGCGGCAAAATCGTCAGCGACAACCCCGCCACTGGAGACCACGGTGGATCGCCGTTGACGTGGCCGCTGGATGCCAGTGTCCATCTTCGGACACGCCTGCGAACTTCCTTTGGCAGTCTCGAACTTGTTCGGGATGGGAGGACGGAAACCGTTTGGATGTTCTCCGCCGCGAAGGCGGCCGGCATGCAGGCACTCGCCGAAGCATGGGAGTCCCGCGGCCGCATGTCGCATCACGACACCGAGCCGGTGCACGAGCCGTCCGTTGCGATGCCATCGCCCCGCTGGGATGACGACGATCGGGAGCCCGCCGGGACGACCTGGACACCACTCTGGCGGGTCATGTCGTTCGTACGTGGCCATGCGGGGATGGCCATCCTGGGCTCGGTGTTGTCGCTTGCAAGCACTGGCATGGCACTCGTGCCTCCGTACGTGACGATGCCGCTCGTCGACGACGTGCTCATCCCGCGACAGTCGGGCCAGGACATCGCATTCACGCTCGTGTGGTGGTATCTCGGCATCCTTGCCAGTGCCGCTGTCATCTCCTGGCTGCTCTCATGGGCCAAGCAATGGACACTTGCGTGGGTCAGCGAACGCATCGCCGCCGACCTTCGCAATCGCACCTACTCCCACATGCACGGGCTGTCGCTCGACTTCTTCGCCACCCGTCGCACTGGAGACCTGATCGCCCGAGTCGGGAGCGATACCGAACGGATCAACAATTTTCTGTCGATCCATCTCGTCGATTTCTCGTCCAACGTCCTGCTCGTCGTGCTCACCGCCGTGGTCCTCGTCTGGCTCAGCCCGACGCTCGCGCTCTTTACCCTTCTCCCCTTCCCGCTCATGGCCTGGGTGGTCAACGTGGTCCGGGAACGGATGCGGCGCGGGGTCACCCAGGCTGGAACCGCCTTGGGCGACATGACGAGCGTCTTGGCCGACGCGATTCCGGGCGTGCGGGTCGTCAAGGCGTTTGCCCAGGAACAAAGGGAGTGCGACCGGTTCGCGGCGGCCAACGCGGCGGTGGTCGCGGCAAATGACCGGGTCAACGTCGTCTGGTCGTTCTTCGGTCCGCTCGTCAGCCTGACGAACGAACTTGGCCTGCTCGTCGTCTGGGCAGCGGGTGCCTGGCTCGTTTTTGGAGACGGCCTCACCGTCGGCACGTTGACCGCGTTCCTGGCGTACATCAGCCGGTTCTACATCCGCCTCGAATCGATCGTCCGCATGCTTCCGGCCACCCAGCGGGCTGCGGCAAGTGCAGAACGGATCTTCGAGATACTCGATTGCACGCCGACGGTGGCGGAAGTCGAACGGCCTGTGTCGCCTGGGCGGATCCACGGACGGATCGAGCTCGATGGTGTGCGGTTCCGCTACGGTGCCCGCGAGGTGCTCCGCGGCATCAATCTGACCATTGAGCCCGGCGAAATGATCGGACTGGTGGGCACAAGCGGCTCAGGAAAGACGACGCTCGCGAACCTCGTCTGTCGGTTTCACGATCCATCCAGTGGCGTCATCCGCATCGACGGCGTGGACCTGCGACGTCTGTCATTGGCCGACTACCGCGCGAACCTCGGCGTCGTGCTCCAGGAGCCGTTCCTCTTTTTCGGTTCGGTCGCCGAGAACATCGCCTACGGCAAGCCCGACGCCACGCGGGAAGAAATTGTGCGAGCCGCCCGCGCTGCCGGCGCCCACGACTTTATCCTCCGGCTTCCGACAGCCTACGACTCGCGCGTCGGCGAGCGCGGCAGCTCGCTTTCTGGCGGGGAGCGGCAGCGGATCTCGATCGCGCGGGCCCTCCTTGTCGATCCGCGCATCCTCATCCTCGACGAAGCGACTTCGAGCGTCGACCCTGAGACCGAGGCCGTGATTCAAGAAGCGATCGACCGACTCGTGACCGGCCGCACCACGATCGCGATCGCCCACCGGCTCTCGACGCTCAGGCGGGCAGACCGACTCGTCGTCCTCGATGGCGGTCGGATCGTCGAGACCGGAACGCACGACGAACTGCTGGCCCTCGACGGCGTGTACGCCCGCCTCGAACGTGCCCAGCGCAAGGCCGAAGAAGCGGAGGCCCTGGCATGAACACGCCTCCTCCATCGTCAAGGTCATGGCAGCTCGAACGACATGATGACGGCCGCATCGACTTCGTGACCGCAGAGGGTATCCGTCACGACGACGTCGACATTCGCCGTGGCTTCCCTTTTTCGGCACCACGGGAGGGCGTGGCGGTGATCTCGGCTGGCGGCCGTGAGCTTGCCTGGATCGACGTCCTCGATTTCGTCGAGGAGCCGGCGCGATCTCTCATCGAGCGCGTCCTCTCGGAACGCGAGTTCATGCCGGTCATCAGTCGGATTCAATCGGTCTCCGAGGGGCGGCCGGCCGAGTGGAGCGTGACGACCGACCGTGGGATGCATCGCTTTACGATCGCCCATCCCGACGACGTGTCGCGCCAAGCCGACGGCAGCATGATCCTCACCGACACCGATGGCATCCGGTACAAGATTCCCGTGGCTTCCGCCCGCGAACCGCGCAATCGTCGACTGCTCGACAGAGCCTTGTAGGGCCGCGAACAAAGCCCCCTTTCCTCGTAGCGGTCGCCCCCCTCCCAGGTTCCGCCAGGGCGCTTTCCCACCGTCGTAATATGTGTGGGTTAAATGGCTCATAACGGAGCAGGCGCCGTTTTCCCGAGAAAAATGCACGGTTTTCCCTCAAGCAGGCGCTTGCGGGCTGCGTAGGTCGGATTAGGCTCCAAGAGTTCTTTTGGAGGAAACCACTCATGATTCGCGTCGCTCGATTTCTCTCGGATCGCGGAATGGCCGTCGCCCTGGCCTTGGCATGTGTGTGTGGCGATGCCCTGGCACAGGACGCGTGCGGCTGTGCGGCGCCGCCGGCGAGCGCTCCGGTGCCCGTGCCAACGCAGACCTATCGTCTTGACTACCAGACCGTCTACGACGAACAGCAGATCACTGCCTATCGCATCGAACAAGAAACGGTCTACGACACGAAGACGTACACGGTGCAGAAGCCTGTCTGGGAAACGCAGACCCAAGAACGCCGCTACACGGTGCAAAAGCCCGTGTGGGAAACACAGACCCGTGAAGAACGCGTCACGGTGATGAAGCCGGTGTGGGAAACGATCGTCGAAGACCGCAGTTACGACGTCACCCGCGATGTCGTCGAGACGAGCACCCGCGAAGAGCAATACACCGTCATGAAGCCAGTGTACGAGACGGTCATGCAGCAGCAGGTGCAGACGGTCCGCAAGCAGGTGATTGAAACGAGCGAGCGTGAGCAAAACTACACCGTCGCCGAACCCGTCACCACGATGCACACGGCCTATTCGGTCGGCACCCAGGCGGTCGATACCGTCACGCCGGTGGTCACACCGGGCACCACGTCGCTCGGGTGGGTGCCATCGGCATGGGTCGTCGATCCGCTCACCGGTGTCGCGGTGCTCCAGCGAGGCGGCCTGGCTTGGACCATGACACCTGGCGCCGTCGTGAACCAGGTGAATCGCACCTTTCGGCCGGTCTACACGCCCGTGCAGGTTCCGCAGACCACGATGGTCAACCGCGTCGTGACACAAAAGGTCCCGGTGCAGACCGTTCGATATGTCGACGAGCAGGTCGTCCAAGAAGTACCGGTGCAAACCATGAAGATGGTCGCCGAGACGGCCGTGCGTCAGGTTCCCGTGCAGACGGTTCGCAAGGTCACGGAGCGGGTCGAGAACAAGGTGCCGGTGCAGGTCTGCCGCATGGTGCCCGAAGAGCAGGTTCGCCAGACGCCCGTCCAGGTGATGAAGATGATTACGGAGGAACGGGTGGAGCCGGTGCAGGTTCAGGTCATGAAGTACGTCACCGAGGAGCGGGCGGTGCAGGTGCCTCGGGTCGTCGAGAAGCGGGTGCCCGTCACCTATACCCAGAAGATCCCACGCACGGTCGTCACACGAGTTCCTCTGGATGCCTGCGGCAATCCGATTCCAGCGGCGCCGGCGCCCGCCTCATCGAGTCGCCCGACGAACGCGCCGATATCGGCACCATCGCTCAACTCGAGCCCTGCTGCGTCTTCTGCTTCCACGGGGTCCGCGTCTGGATCGACCGCATCGGCCGGCGCTGTCCGAACCTACAGCGAACGACCGACGGACTCTGCCCCTGCCACCTCTGAAGGCTGGGGCTCCTCCGACATGCCCCATGCCGACCCACGGGTGACCGACCGAGCGAAGACCGAAGGAAGCACGACGCCCGAAGCGATTCCCTCTCCCCGTGAAGCAGAGCCGACCCTCGCGGCACCAGGCCCAGTCGTCGAACCGGCCCCACCGGCCCATGACCAACGCGACGTGCCGGCCTCCGGCACGAGCGGCCGCCCGCTTCTGCGGCCGATGCAGCCTTCCGTGCACACGACTTGATCGCGGCCACGATGGCGTGTCCACTGTCGCCGAGGTTTCTCGGTTTTCGGAGGGCACTCTTCATGAGTCATGGGTTGCGGCTATTTCTGACATGCTGCGTAGCGGCTCTGTCAACCGTTTCAGGAGTCAGTCGCTCCCATGCGGCCGACCCAGCCAGCGAGCCGATCAAGGCGCTCATCATCGACGGCCAAAACAACCACAAGTGCTGGCCGAAGACGACGCAGATGATGAAGCGGTATCTGGAAGACACCAAGCGGTTCACCGTCGACGTCGTCACCCACGCTCCAAAGGGGCCGGATCCAACGTTCAAGCCGGCTTTTTCCGACTACGACGTCGTCGTCAGCAACTTCGGCCATGGTGCCGCTGAGTGGCCGAAGGAAACCGAGGCCGCCTTCGATGACTACGTCAAGAATGGCGGAGGCTTCGTAGTCATCCACGCCGCGGACAACTCGTTCCCGGCGTGGGAGGCCTACAACAAGATGATCGGCCTCGGCGGCTGGGGAGGACGCAACGAGAAGAGCGGCCCCTATGTCTATTTTGACGAAGCGGGAAAACTCGTCCGCGATACGTCAGCCGGCAACGGAGGCAATCATGGCCCGCAGCACGAGTTTCCGATCGTCGTTCGCGATGCCGACCACCCGGTCACCAAAGGCATGCCGGCCAGTTGGATGCACGCAAAGGACGAGCTCTATGACAGCCTCCGCGGCCCGGCGGAGAACTTGAACGTGTTGGCCACCGCCTGGTCGCCCAAGACGAAACGACACGAGCCGATGATCATGACGATCGACTATGGGAAAGGACGCGTGTTTCACACCCCGATGGGGCACGAGACCTATTCGATGGAATGCGTCGGATTCGTGTCGACACTGCAGCGCGGCTGCGAGTGGGCGGCCACCGGCACGGTCACAACTCCCCTACCGGACGATTTTCCTGGGGAAAGGGTCTCGAGCCGGACCTTCGCCTGGTAGAACTCCCGGGTCATGTCGCAGCTTGTCACGGATGACCTCTCGCTCGAAGTGCCGGGCCTGGCGGATTCGCCGGGAGCCACCGCAGATCCCTCCGAAGCAGACCACGGCGTCCGCAACCTCCACACGTCGGCCATGATGGCCGATGTGCTGGGTGTGCCCGCGGTGGCCATCCGACACTGGATTCGCACAGGCCTGCTCCGGGTGGCGCAGCGTTCTGGTTCGGTCGAGTGGCTCGACTTCGGCCAGCTCGTGGTGGGGCGGCGGCTCGCCAAACTCCTCGCCTCGGGACTCTCGCTTCGCGAGATCGATGCCAAGCTTGCCGGACTCGCACCCGGCGGCGGTACGGCGGCCGCCCGCGCCGTGGACCGCATCGTCGTCGATGGCCGAAGGCTTTCGATCACGAGCGGCGGCAGGGTGCTCGGCGCCGGAGGCCAACTCCAACTCCCCTTCTATACCGATTCGATCACCGACGCCCAGCCACACGCGTCTGAAGACGATGGCCCTATCGTCGTCGCCGCGGCCGAACGCTTCGGGAGCGATCACGTGGCCGCGCCGTGCCCTCGGCTTCCGGACGGCGATGTCGTCGACGAGATTCTGGATCTCGCTGATGATCTCGAAGCCGCTGGCGAATACCTCGAAGCCGCCGAAGCCTTGCGGGCGGTGCTCCAAGCGCAGGGTCCCTCGGCCGATGTCAACTTCATGCTCGCCGAGTTGCTCTACCGAGCTGGTGATCTCACAGCTGCGCGCGAGCGCTACTACATGACGATCGAGCTCGATGCTGATCATGTGCGTGCCCGCACGAGCTTGGGATGTGTCCTCGCGGAGTTGGATGAACGAGAACTGGCCCTCGCCGCGCTCGAAGGCGTCTTACGCCGAGAGCCTGACTATGCCGATGCCCACTGGCACATTGCCGGCGTCCTTGCCTCGCTGGGGCGCGACGACGAAGCCGCGCGCCATCGCCGCCGTTTCCTCGAACTCGCTCCCGACAGCCCCTGGGCCGGGCTGATCCGCTCTTGATCCGCTGCGCGAGTCAAGCCTCAACGATGCTACTGCGTGGAGTCGGGGGTGCCGGTCGGCCTCGGCAGGTCGGCCATGCGAGTTCTGGCCTCCGAGGCCACCATGTACGGACGCTTGTATTCGGGCATGTAGCCGCGAGCCCCGCGAACCGTCACCTGCTCGCCGACCATGGGAGCGAGGTTCA
>CAZCHF010000004.1:0-6255 GCA_964498325.1 uncultured Candidatus Kuenenia sp. | reverse complement strand
GTTCACCCCTGGCTGTGGGGTGACGAAGACCAAGACGTTGTTGTTGCCGTCGACGAGCGCCCAGCGCGGCGCATCCGGACGACGAGAGACGACGGTGGCAAGGCGGCCGGTCGTTTCGACTTGATCGGGGGGTGTCCAGTCGGGACGACCGTCGGCGGGCCGCCCTCCGGGCAAGACGCCTGGTCGCACCGGTCGTGAACCGAGGGCCGACAAACTCGACCACATGCCGCCCAGCCGCAGCGTCGACGCTTCTTCAGGAACCGATGGCATGAGGGCCTTTTGTCGCGCCTGAATCGCCTCAAAGCGTGCCAGGCGGGCATCGATCGCATCGGCACGAGTCCGCTCCTCTGCCGAGGTCGCGCGGGTTGCTGCCAGTCGAAGCCGCTCACGAAGCCCTTCGAGGTGCCAGTTCTCCGTCGGGCCGGCGACGGCGAGCGACAGTGCCAAGTCGATATCCGCAAGCTCGTCGGCAGGGACAGCGGCGGCACCGGCGACTGCCGGACCGGCCGGCGGTGGCGACGAAAGATCGAAGACGTTCGTGCCACGCGGGAGCCAGCCTGAAAGGAGCCGTGTCATGCTGTGTTGTTGGGGCATGTCGGCAGGCATCGGTTGAGCATCTGCAGGGGCATCGATCTCAGCGACTGCCTGGCGGACCGCCGTGCCGGCATCGCGAATCGCCGCGAGCGCCTCTCCCGCTGCAGCCAGGCCGGTCGCCGCGGGTGGCTCATCGAGGCGCGGGGCAAGATCGGCTGGCAGGTTCAAGTCCGGGCCCCATGCCCAGCGAAACTCTCCGGCAGGTGGTTCGATCCGCAGCCACTCGCCGGCATGGCGACCGCTGTCGATACGCACGCGTTCGACCACCCGCACCCTTTCTCCGGCCTCGAGGGCGACTTGCGAAACATGACGGAGTTCGTTGAGCTGGGAGCCGACACGGGCCACGGCTCCGTCCTTCACGACCACACCGGTGAAATGATTCTTCAGGGACGGCTGTCCGAACGAGCCGTCGTTGGCAGCCTCGTCGACCACGTCATTGGCTCGCACCCAACTGAAGCTGCCCGACGGCGGCCGTACCGCGCAGTAGCCAGACTCGTCGATCGCCCAGACTTCGAGCGATGTCCCCGCAGCGATTCGCGCCGTGGGATAGAACGCGTCACCAGGGCCTGAACGGAGCAGCGTTGCGGGGGCGGCAGACTCGACCGTCACAGGAAGGTCGGTTGCGATGGCCGCACCCGGAATGAGCACGGCACAGGTCACCACCACAAGACGCAGAGAGACCGTCGCACGAGCGACGATCGAGGCGACAGCGGGAGTGTTCGGCTTCGGCATGACGGGGGGAGAAATACAGGCCCCACGCCCGCCAAACAAGCCAAAAAAAGCGTGTAGACGAGGCTTGGGCACCCTCGTCTACACGCTGGCGAAGAACAGTCGAAACCGTCCCTGCATCCGCCCTTGTACGGCACTGCAACGGTCGGCTCAACCCTCGAATTTTGGGCCCGGACTTGTACCGCGAAAACCGACGCCGCCGCACCTCCAGACCCCCTCTTTTGGGCTATTTTCCAAGCAAGTGGGAAGCGGGGGCAATCTGCGCCGGCGCAGGTCGCTTGCCCCGAGGGGTGACAGCACACGGTGACAGCAGGAAGCCGCGACGATTCACGCTGCGGGTCCGAAGACCTATGATGCTGACGACGCAAAAATCATCACTTCACTCTGAGGAGCGCCACGTTGTCCACCTTCCGCCAGATGTTCCTTTGGAACGCCATCGCCGCCTGGGGCGTCGTGACCGTGGCACTGACAGGGTGTGGCCCTCGGGGTGGTGCGGTGACGAAGGACGAAGTCGTCGAAATCGAAGAGATCGAGACGCAGCCACCGGCAAAACCGGGCAACGCTCCGGCCGTCGAGAAGGCCGTGGCCGAGACCGCCGCCGAGGCACGCAAGGCGGTTGACGACGAGAAGGCCGTGGCCGACAAGGCGATCGAAGACGCCAAGGAATCGATCGCTCCCCCCACGCCGACGGCATCAGCCGAACCGTCCCTGCCCGGAGAGATTCGCGAAGCTGTTGCCGCTGCCGAAGGCAAGCGTGAGAAAGTCATGCTCGGCGAGGCATCACTGACAGCGGGTGTGCCCGGAAGCGGTCCACTTACCCTCGACCAGATTGATGCGTGGCTTGCCGAATCGAAGAACCACGTGGCCCTCGACCCCGAACTGCCACTCGGCCTCTCCCAGGGAGCCGGACAGATTCAGGGCCTGGCCGAGAACCCTCTCACGCGTGCCAAGATCGAACTCGGTCGGCAACTCTACTTCGATCCGCGGCTGTCGCTCGATTCGACCGTGTCGTGCGCGACCTGCCACCACCCGGCAACGGGATACTCAGCCAACACCAAGACGGGCGTCGGGATCAACGGTCAGGAAGGCGGCCGCAACTCCCCCGTCTCGTTCAACCGCATTCTCACCGGCGCCCAGTTCTGGGATGGCCGTGCCGAGTCGCTCGAGGCCCAGGCCGTCGGTCCGATTGCCAACCCGATTGAAATGGGCTTTACCCACGAGGGTGTCGTCGAAAGGCTCGCATCGATCCCGGTTTATGCACGGCAGTTCGAAGCGATCTTCGGGGAGCTCACGATCGACCGTGTCGGCCAAGCGCTTGCAACCTTCGAGCGGGCGATCGTCACGCAGCCGGCACCGTTCGACTACTACGAACAACTCCTGCCGTTTTCGAAGATGGACGAGGAAGACATCGCCGACGACGACGAACTTGCGGCCAAGTATGCCGAAGCCAAGGCGGCCGCGGAGGCCCATCCGATGACTGATTCGGCCAAGCGAGGCCGTGACCTCTTCTTCGGCAAGGCGAACTGCACCGCCTGCCACGTGGGTGCGAACCTTGCCGACGAGCAGTATCACAACCTCGGCGTCGGCATGGCTGCCGAGGAGCCCGACCTCGGCAGGTTCGTGGTGACCAAAGAGGAGAAAGACAAGGGTGCCTTCAAGACCCCGACGGTCCGCAACGTGACTTTGACGGCCCCATACATGCACGACGGCTCGCAAGCCACCCTCGAAGAGGTCGTCGCCTGGTACGACAAAGGTGGTCACCCCAATGCCTGGCTCAGCGACAAGATCAAGCCGCTCAATCTCACCGAACAGGAGCGAGCCGACCTGGTCGAGTTCATGAAGGCCTGCACCAGTGACACGCCGCCGGTGGAGACGGGCCGCCTGCCTGTGGCGGCCGCCCAGTGAATACTTCTCGCGCGTTCACTCCACTGGCTGAAGCCATCCGTCCGTTCTGGGCGGGGGTCGACCTTGGCGGCACGAACATCAAGGCGGCCCTCGTCGACGACCGTGGTCGGCTCCTCGCCTTTCACACCGAGAAGACGCACGCAGATCGTGGTCCCGAGGATGCCGCCAAGCGAATGGGCGCGGCCGTGCACCTGCTCGCGCGAGACGCTGGTATCACGACGGCCGACATCCATGCCGTGGGTGTCGGCTCCCCCGGCCCGCTCGATCTCGCCGCCGGCACGATCGTCCGTGCCGGCAACCTCGTCGGCTGGGACAATTTTCCGCTTCGAGATCGCGTCGCCGAACACTGCGGCCTCCCCGTGACGTTCGCCAACGACGCCAACGCCGCGGCGTACGGCGAATTTTGGGTGGGGTCGGCCAGCGCGTTCGACTCACTCGTACTGCTCACGCTCGGCACCGGTGTCGGTGGGGGCATCATCATCGGTGACACGAACATCGAAGGAGCGCACAGCCACGGCTCTGAATGTGGCCACATGATCGTCGACCCGTCAGAGTCGGCTCGCATGTGCCCCTGTGGCCAGGCCGGGCACCTCGAGGCCTACGCGAGTGCCAAGTCGCTCATCGCCCGTGCGGAGGAGGCGATTGCCGCAGGCGTGACCGGTTCGCTCGCCAAAGCCGTCGCTGCGGGCGAACGACTGACTCCGATCCTCATCGGCCGTGAAGTGGCCGCTGGCGACCCGCTCGCCACCGAACTCATCATGGAAGCAGCCCGCTGGCTCGGCATCGGTATCGTGACACTCTTGCACACGATCGACCCGGCGGCCGTCATGATCGGCGGCGCGATGACGTTTGGCGGCACGAGCCACCCCGTGGGTAAGGCGTTTCTCAAGCGGATCGTCGACGAAGTTCATCGCCGGACGTTTCCCACCCTCGCCGAGAAGACCGTCATCGGCTACGCGAGTCTCGGCGGCGACGCCGGCTCGATCGGCGCCGCCGGTCTCGCCCGACTGGCCCGGCACCACCGGTGATGGCTCCAGGCCAAAAGACGCACACCCGTTACGCCGTGCCGCAGGCGGCCCTACAATCGCTCCCATGCCCATCGACTGCCGCCACATCCGCAATTTCTCGATCATCGCCCACATCGACCATGGGAAGAGCACGCTCGCCGACCGCCTGCTCGAGTCCACCGGAACCGTGGAGAAGCGGCAACTCAAGGAGCAGATGCTCGACGACATGGAGCTCGAGCGGCAGCGTGGCATCACGATCAAGGCGCGTGCCGTGCGGATGGAGTACCGTCATGGCGGGGAGCTCTACGAGCTCAACCTGATCGACACGCCCGGCCACGTCGATTTTCATTACGAGGTATCGCGAAGCCTTGCCTGCTGCGAAGGGGCTCTTTTGCTTGTCGACGCGTTTCAAGGCGTCGAAGCCCAAACGGTGGCCAACGCCTACGCTGCGATCAATCAAGACCTGACGATCGTGCCGGTGATCAACAAGGTCGACCTCGTCCACGCCCGCGTCGACGAGGTGCTCGCCGAGATGGAGCAGAGCCTGGCGATCGATCCTGACGAGGTGATCAAGGTCAGTGCCAAGACGGGCCTGGGCATCGATGGCCTGCTCGCGGCCATCGTGGAGCGGATTCCGCCGCCGCAGGGTGATCCGAACGCCACGCTCCAGGCCATGATTTTCGACAGCCACTACGACACCTACCGCGGCGCGATCACCTATGTGCGGCTCGTCGCTGGCACGGTACGCAAAGGACAGAAGATCCGCTTCCTCAGGACAGCGACGACCTACGAAGTCCTCGAGCTTGGGCAGTTCGTGCCGCAGCGGAGAGCCTGCGACGAGCTCGTGGCCGGCCAAGTCGGCTATCTCGTCTGCAACATCAAGGATGTGAAGGACGTCCATGTCGGCGACACCGTCACGATCCCTGGCGACGACGCGGCCCCGGCACTCGCCGGTTACAAGCCGCCCCAACGGATGGTGTATTGCGGGCTCTACCCGAGCGATGGCGAGAATTTCGAGGAGCTCCGTGACGCGCTGGAAAAGCTCGCCATCAACGACCCGTCGTTCGAGTACGCTCCGGAAAGCAGCGAGGCGCTCGGCTTCGGGTTCCGTTGCGGCTTTCTGGGGCTTCTCCACATGGAGATCATCCAGCAGCGATTGGAACAGGAGGCCGACCTCGACCTTGTCCAGACGGCCCCCAACGTCACGTACCAGATCCTGAAAACGGACGGCACGACGATCGAGATCACGAATCCCCAGGACGTGCCCGACACCGGGCAGATCGAGGAGTTCCGCCAGCCGATCGTGCGGACGAATTTTCTCGTGCCGGTCGAACAGATCGGGCCGGTGATGCAGCTCTGCACCGACCGTCGAGGGGTGTACCTCAAGACCGAGTACCTCTCCCCGACCCGTGCGATGCTCACCTTCGACCTGCCGCTCGGCGAGGTGATCTACGACCTCCACGACAAGCTCAAGAGCGTGACCCGCGGCTACGGCACGATGGACTACGAACTGGTCGGTTATTTTCCGGCCGACCTCGTCCGGCTCGACATCCTCGTGGGCGGCAAGAAAGTCGACGCGCTCTCCATCATCTGCGACCGTCGTGACTCCGACCGCCGCGGCCGCGCGATCGTCAAGAAGCTTCGCGGCGAGATCGATCGGCACATGTTCGAGATCGCCATCCAAGCGGCGATCGGCACGAAGATCATCGCCCGCGAGACGATCTCGGCGATGCGCAAGAACGTCACGGCCAAGTGCTACGGCGGCGACATCTCGCGCAAGAAGAAGCTCTGGGCCAAGCAGAAGGAAGGCAAGAAGCGGATGAAGAGCGTCGGCAGCGTCGACATTCCGCAGAAAGCGTTTCTCGCCGTCCTCGACACCGGCACCGACCGGCAGTAGGTGGCTACCACACGAGGCTCAGGGCTGCCCGTGTCATGTCGCCAGACGTTCGCTGCGGCCATCCATGGCCTTCGCTCACTCGGAGAAATCTGCGCTTCGCCCTCCGGGCTACGCTGGCTTTCT
>CAZCHF010000003.1:120132-174343 GCA_964498325.1 uncultured Candidatus Kuenenia sp. | reverse complement strand
CGTCTCGGTGTGATCGCTGGCTGCCGTGTGATCGGAGGCATCATCGCCCGCAACGCGCGGCATCGCGTCATCCGAGACAGCGTTGTCCTTGGCGACTACGCGATCGACTCGCTCAAGCGAGAAAAGGATGATGCCCGCGAGGTCCGGGACGGCCTCGAATGCGGCATCAAGCTCGCCGGCTTCAACGACATCAAGGAGGGCGACATCCTCGAGTGCTACCGGATCGAGGAAGTGGCCCGTACTCTCTCGTGAGCACACGACGACTTCTCAAGGCGGCCGAGGCGGTACGCGAGGTGGTGAGCATGGCCATCTTGACCGAGGTGCGCGATCCGCGTGTCAGGGATGTGACGGTTACTCGCGTCGAGATGGCACCCGACATGCGATCCGCCACGGTCCACGTGTCGGTCATGGGAAGCCCTGCCCAGGAGCAACTCGCCTTGCGGGGTCTGGCTCACGCCGCCGGCTTCCTTCAATCACGCATTGCCGATCGCATCGAGACTCGGTACACACCTCGCCTTCGATTCGAGATCGACGAGGGGGTCAAGCGTTCGATCGAGCTTGCTCGTGTGCTCCACGAAGTCCTTCCACCGGAAGACACTCCACCCCCATCTGACGAAACACCCGAATCCCCCTCCCAGGACCACGCATGACTGCTCGCAAACGCCCCGCAGCAAGCAAACCCCAGCCTTCGGCGAAGCCTGCTCCCAAGAAGGCCGCCACATCGGCAAAGAGCGATTCCAAGGCCGTCGCGAAGGGAGCGTCAAAAGCGGTTGTGGCTCCGAAAGCCGTGGCCAAGACGAGTGCGAAGCCGGTCGCAAAGACGTCACCGCCGGCACCTGTGAAGCCGGCTCCGGAGCCCAAGCCGGTGCCTGAGAAGGTACCACCGCGTGGCACGCTCATTCCGAAGCTCCACAAGGCGCTGAAGGCCCACTACAAGCCGTTCACCACCGACACGTCGCGACCGATTCTCGACCAGGTGCTGATCGCCTGTTGTCTTGAGAACGCGCCGGCCGATGTGGCCGAGAAGGCGTTCGCCCGGCTCGTTGGGACGTACTTCGATCTCAACGAGATCCGTGTGACCACGGTGGCCGAACTCGCCGAGGTGCTCAACGATCTTCCTGATCCGTCGCACGCGGCTCTTTCGCTCCGCCGGGCCCTCCAAGGGGTTTTCGAGTCGACATATGCGTTTTCCCTCGAGCATGCCAAAAAGCACTCGCTGGCCCACGGCATCAAAGTTCTCGAGGGTCTCCGAGGCGTCCCGCCGTTCGTGGTTCAGCACGTCGCTGCCACTGCCCTGGGCGGTCATTTGATTCCGCTTGATCGCGGGGCGCTTGCAGCCCTTTGGCTCTGCGGGTTGATCACGAAGCAGGAATACGACTCAGGGAAGGTGCCGGGAATCGAGCGGACGCTCCCCAAGAAGGCCGGCGTGGAGTTCGCCGCCCTTCTCCATCAGTTCGGGATCGACGTCCTCACGAACCTTCATGGAAACACGGTCCGCAAGATCGTGCTCGCGGTGAATCCAGCCGCCAAGGACCGGTTCCCCAAGCGGGGCGAGTCGCTCCCCGAGCCGGTGCCACCGCCGACGACGGGCAAAGAAGCAAACGCTGCAGGTGAAGACCACCTCAGGCCAGCGGGGCCACAGGCCGCTGCCCGTCCGGCGGGCAAGACCCCGCAGCCGCCTGCCGGGTCCGGTCCGAAGAAGACGGACGGCAAGGCCAAGAGTGGTCCCAAACCGTTCGTCGTGAAGCCGCTGTCGATCAAGCCGCCGCCTCCTCCCGCTGAGCCACCACCGCCGGAGCCGGCCAAGAAGGCCCCCGCTGTCGCCAAACCAGCACCGGCCAAGTCCGCGCCAGGCAAACATTCGGACCAACTGACGAAGCGAAAGCCCCGCTGACGGGAGGAGCGATCCATGGCAGGACATTCCCATTGGGCGAACATCTCCCGCAAGAAGGCTGTCGTCGACGCCAAGCGTGGCAAGCTCTGGAGCAAGCTTGCCAAGGCGATCATCGTGGCCGCCAAGCACGGCGGCGGCGATCCCGATGCGAATCTCCGCCTTCGCTATGCCATCGATGCTGCGAAGGCCGTGAGCATGCCCAAGGACAACATCCAGCGGGCCATCAAGACGGGCATCGGTGAACTCAAGGGGGGCAATCTCGAGGAGTCACTCTATGAGGGCTACGCCGCCGGTGGCGTGGCCGTCCTGTGCGAGATCCTCACCGACAACAAGAACCGCACGGCCCCCGAGATCCGCAAGATCTTTGAGATGTGCGACGGCAAACTCGGGGGCACCGGATGTGTTGCGTACCTCTTCGAGCGGAAGGGACTGGTGCGCGTCCCGACAGCCGCGGCCGATGAGGACCGCATCATGGAGATCGCGCTCGAAGCCGGCGCCGACGACGTGAAGCAGTCCGACGACCGTTGGGAAATCACCTGTGGTCCAACGGCGATGACGGCGGTGATTGCGGCACTCGAAGCGGCCGGGATGCCGCCGGAATCGAACGAGCTCGTGCGCATCCCCACGAACTCCGTCGAAGTCGATGACGTCGACACCGCCCGCAAGGTCTTGAACCTCATGGAACGTCTCGACGACCACGACGATGTCCAGAGTGTCTCCGCAAACTTCAACATCCCCGACGCCGCGCTGGCGGCGCTATCTTGACGACCGGCTGGCCATCCATGGCCCAGCCGGTCTTGTTGCGGCCCTCCGGCCGCCGCTCACCCCTCCGGGTTCGCGTACCGTAGCCCCAACACTGCATTCACTCGGGGGCGCCCGAGCCACGCCGAAGCATCAATGTTCGACGGCGGGCCAGTATTCGTCGAAGTCGAATTGCGGGCTGTTGTCGAGGTCGTGGCATTCGAGGCAGTTGTTCACCACCTTCTGCTTGCCTTCAGGAGTCTTCAGCGTGAGGCGGATCTCGGCGCGGAGGCGGTCTCGTTCCGCTTCCGTAGCCCGAACGTCGCCTCGTTCGACCGCCGTGTGTGCCGCGGCCGGACCATGACAGTTTTCGCAGCCTTGGTGGGCGAGGTGCGGCGTCTTGTCCATGCCCAGAAAGCCTCCCTCGAACGGCTCGAATCGCTGTGGAGCCCAGCCGACGACGTGGCATGACAGGCACTCGGGGTCACCATCGCGGCGGGGCTTCGCTTCTTCGAGCGTGGTGAGCGCCTTGGCGTGACCTGAGCCCTCCCAGACCTCGTAGGCTTCCTGATGGCATTCCGCACACGCGGCGCTGCCTGCAAACCGTCGGCCGCTGGGGTGGCGGATCGGCACGAGGCCGAGCCCGGCCAGGCCGAGCGTTTCGAGTTTTTGTTGGTAGGTGGCCAGGAGCGCGATCATGTCGTCGGCTTCGCCCCAGCGGGCATCGAGCGGCACACGCTGCGATCGCACAGGCTTCGACGCGTCGTCGAAGAAACCGATGGCCACCGCAAACATGCCCTTATGGCCCAGTTCTGCAAGCTTCGCCCCACCCGGGAGCTGTGGCAGATCCCGGGGCGGTTCATCGGCACCACCGGCTGTCGCCACGATGTCGAACTGTGGGAACTTCGCCGCCAGAGCCTTGGTCTGCTCCGGACTCGCCCAGCTCAGCAGCACCTGGTGGTCGCACCGCTCCTTCGCAAGGTCGGCAGCCACCGTTGCCAGCGCCGTGGCCGCCGGCACGACTTCGATGTCGTCGTTACGAACTTTCGCCGCCTCGTCGTCGCCGAGCACCGTCGTGATTCCGATGCGCAAGCCACCCGCTTCGATGACTCGAAACCGTGGGGTGATGGCGGCGTCGAGACCGAGGAGACCGACGTTCGCACTCACGAACGGCGTGGGCTCGTCACCGATGGCGGCGACAGCCGCCACGAGCTCTTCCGCTGGAAGGCGAAGGTCGCCGGGACCGAATCCGATCGCCGCATACCGCATGCCCCGCATTCCATCGACGATCGATTGAAATTTTGCCTCGGTCTGCCGACCGAAACGCTTCACCTGGCCACCGAGATCCAGCGGCACGACATCCCAACCGGCAGACGCAAGCGCCCGCAGGAAGTTCTGACGCCGGCTCAGGCCCCCCTTCTGGTTCTCCTTGCCCGTGCAACCGCAGGGTTCGATGTAGCCGTCGAGTTCGCCGGTGAGCACGAGCACCGCCCGCGGCTTTGGCCAGTCCGTGAAGACGCCACCATTGCGCTCCTGAAATTTTTCAACGACCGATGCAGCGACGTCGACGCCGCGGTCGGGCATCGTGCCCACGGCCGGTGAGCAGACAGCGGCGACGACGGCAAGCGTGACGAGGGCACGAACGAGCGGGAATGGCATATGTGTTCCTAGCCTACGGGCCGATGGCAATACACACTGGAATCGACAGAATTGGCGCGTCGGGATGACCGGTATCAAAGACGATCCTCCCGGCCGGGCCCTGTTCTGAACAGAGGTGATTCGCAGGCCGGCTGCCGGGCCGAATTTCGAGATCAATCGGAAATCGCAGGACATTCCCCGCGCCCACAGGAGCCCCCTCTCCCACCGTCACCTGCAGCGAATCGGGCACGACCTCACGCACCACCGGTCGCACGAGTTCACGGTGCTCACCTTTCGCGGTGAAGAACACCCTCCGTTTGAAGCCCTGGCGGCCAGATACGGTGCCCAAGACCAGCGTCTGCCGCGCGGCGTCCCAACCTGCTCCGGCGAGCGCGAGATCCCCGCTGACATTGCCTTGCATCGGAAGGCTCGCCGTCACGTCCTCGGGCATCTTGAACAGGGCCGTGATGGTTCGGCGAAGCGGACCGATCGGCAAGCCTGGTTTCACTTCGACATCGATCCGAAAGCCTCCGGTGGCTTCAGGCTGTGTTGCCACTTCTTCGGCCGACAGGTTCGTCGTCTTGATGACAAAGAACCGATCAGCATCCGGGCCATCAACGATGACCGATTCGACCTCGGGCAGCGCCTGGCCGAAAGTGTAGATGGTGGCCGAAGCCTGGTGACTGCTCGACGTCGAGAACTGATCCAGAGACAGTGATTCAGGCACGGCAAGCCAGGTTGGCACGACGGTCCCTTCCACCGCGAACACGATTTCTGGGCGACGGGGGTCATCTGTCACGATCGTCACCTGTTGACGGAACGGCCCCCCCGGTGGCTTGCCCTGCCACTTCACGGTGACAAACGTGCGTTCGCCAGGAGGGACGACCTTCGTGGAGTCCGCAGCAGCACCATCCGCGACGTCAAAATCACTCACCGTACAACTGCAGCTCGAGCTGCCTCGCGAGAGTGTCAACGGTCGCTCCCCCGTGTTGCGAATTTCAAAACGGTGACTTCCTGATGTACCCGTACCGATCGTCCCGAAGAGGTGAGTCGTCTCCGTGACCTCGACCCGTGGGGCATCAGGTGGCACGTTTCCGGGCTCAGCGAGGAACTCGCCAATACGCCACGGCACCAGGCTTGCTTGGAGCATCGCGCTGCCGGCCCCCGCCACGGCCCCGGCAATCACTGCCGCCACCGCCACCGTCCACGCTCCAGGTGCCCGCACAGCCATGTCGCCGCCGTTCCTCATGCCCGGCAAATCCATGCGACCAAGTGTATCGGTCCGCCTGAAAAACGGACGACGTCACCGGCCCTGAGCATCGCGAGACTCGGCATCATCGCCAAAATTGGCAAGAGTCGCCCAATCGGGCATCTCCACAAGGGACGATGCCAGCATCCACACGCCCGCTCGCATGCCCGCGTCGATGTCGTCATACATGGGAAGCGACTCGACTCCCAAAGCCGGCGGTTCGTCGACGCTTCGCACGTCCACTGGCTGGAACGACACCGAACCGTTCGGTGCCTCCTCGGGACCACTGCCGGTGAAAAGCACTGTGAGCACCGCCGCGAAGGCGGCAGCAGCGGCAATTGGCATCGTAAGGCGACCGCGCCATGTCGATGGCGGCTTCACCACGCCGTTGTCACGCGACGGAAGTGACACCTGGTTCCTTGCAACGCGATCCATGAGACGAGCATGAAATCCATCCGAGAAGTCGGGCCTTGTCGCGCGGGCCTCGTTCCGGAGCCTTGCCGCAAGACTTGAAGGCAATTCGGCATCATCGTATGTCGTATTCATGGCATGCCCTCCTCACTCCATCAAATCATGAACGAACGGCGCGAGTCTTTGTCGCGCCCGAAACAGCATCACCTTCACGTTCGCCTCGGTCGTCTCGACCACCGCGGCAATCTCCGGCAAGGATTTGGATTCCGCGTACCGAAGCCAGAGTGCCGTGAACTGGCGTTCGGAAAGGCTGCGGACAGCCACGTCCCACAGCTTCACGGCCCGCTCCACCGCCACAGCCGTCGAAGACGGGTCATCCGTCCCATCCAGAACAGGCACCGAGACCGTTTCTCGAACGCGTCGTCGCTTGACGCTACGCACGTGGTTCAAACACGTCCGTCGAGCGATCGTGAAAAGCCAGGTTGAGAACGCCCACCGTCCGTCGTAGCTGCCGATGGCCTGCCACGCCCGGACAAAGGAATCCTGGGTCACGTCATCGGCGTCACTGGTGCCACTCGCTCCGAGTACTTGCCGCACATAGTGGACGATCCGCGTCTGATACCGACGTGCAAGTTCGGCAAAACTCTCGACACAGCCAGCACCCGCCCGCCGGGCAAGCTCTGCGTCATCCAGGTGGTCGAGAGGAGCCATGAGCGTGAGTGTAATGGACCCGGTCACGGAGTGACCGGGCTACGGTTGGGCGCGGCCGCGAGGGGCTGCCCGTGTCATGGAGCCGGCGCGGCTGCTGTAGCGCGTCCTGGCCATCCTTGTCCAGGACGCTTCGGCGGCCCTCCGGCCGCCCGTTCGATTTCTCCGAGTGAGCGGAGGTCATGGATGGCCGCAGCGAACGTCCGGCGACATGACACGGGCAGCCCCGAGCCACGGCGTTACTTCAGAACTCGTCATCCCGGAACGGCTTCTCGGCCTTCGGCGAAGACTTTCCCTTCTTCTTCGCCTCGCCGTGAGCCTTTCCCTCGTGCATCTTGCTCCACTCGGCTTTTCGCTTCGCCATCTTGGCTTCCATCTTCTCGGCGACCCGCTCGATGACCGTCCAGACGTCGTCGGCGTTTGCGTCCCACGAAATCAAGCACGTGTCACCACGAGTCATCGACTCGACGCCTTTGACGAGTTTCATCGCCGCGGGCTCGCCACCGAGGCTCAGGGATCCCAAGGCCACCATGCCTTCGGTCACGGTCTTGGCCTGCTCCGCCGCCTCGGCTGAGTTCATCTCGAGGAGGGCACGATAGAACGACTTGCCTTCGTGCTCACCCATGGCGACCCGAAATCCCTTCGCCTCCTTGAGGACCGGACACTTCGTGTCAGGATTCACCGCGGTGGCACGCCCGACGAGAATCGTGCCCGGCCGAACACGACCGGCAAGTGGGCTCTTGTCGTTGAGGCTCTGGCCTTTCCCGTCAAGCACGTCGATGGCCTGCATAACCTGGGCCTTGGTCCGCGCGAACACCATCGTGGAGTCGTCGTAGAACGCCCCCACGACCGGCTTGCCTTCCGACTGCCGCCACCCCTTGTGGGTCCAGGCGTGAAGCGTATAGCCGCGATGATCCGACGTGACATGATCCTTGGCCTTCTCGACCATCGCCTCGAGCTTCTTTCGATCCGCCTTGGCGTGCACGATCATCACCGCATTGTGCTTGTCGGTATCGAGGCCATAGACGGTCACGTCATGAAGGTCTTTGCGGATGTCCATGCCGATCATGCCGGCCCCCATGGCCATCATCTGTTCGAGGTGCGGATGCTTCTCGAACATGCGTTTCTCCATCTTCTGGAGCACCGTCGATTGACGGGCGGCATCCACATCGAGATGCATGAGCCAGACGGATTTTGCGGGAACCCTGGCGGCATCGAGTGGCTCGGCCCGGGCCGTCACCGCGAACACCACCGCCGCACACACGACCGGAAAAACAATCGGACGCATCGAGATTTTCATGGCGAAGATTCCTTCCGAGGGCTACGTGTTTCGAATCAGCAGGACGTGATGGCCAGCGTCACGAGCCGCCGTCACACCTTCGTATACACCGCCACAGAGAGCCGGGTTTCACCCGACATTTACCCACGTTTTCGACGTTTCCCCCGGAATTTCCCGCACGAGTTTGGGGACCGCATAACCGGGGAGTCTGGCCATGAGCTGCCGATGGAGGCCGACGGCCACCGCTTCAGGTACGTCAAAGTGGGCCGCCCCGTGCACCCGGTCGAGCAGGTGGAGGTAGTAAGGCACCACGCCGATCGTGACAAGCCTCTCAGAGAGTCCCTGAAGTGACGCTACCGAGTCGTTGACACCGGCGAGCAGGACGGATTGGTTCAAAATGATGGCTGGAAGACGCAGGAGGCGGCCGATGGCGCCGGCCACCGTCTCGTCGAGTTCGGCCGGATGATTGGCATGGATCACGATCACCCGCGACAACCGCGTTGCCGCCAGCACGCCGAGCAGCCCTTCGTCGACGCGACTTGGCAGCACGATCGGCAGCCGGGTGTGGATGCGAAGCCGCGCGACATGCGGGATCCCGTCGAGCCGCTTGATGATCGTGGCGAGCGTCGCATCATCCGCAAGGAGCGGGTCACCACCGGAGAGAATGACTTCGTTGAGGGAGCGATCCTCGGCAATGGCATCGAGAGCAGTTTCCAGGCCCCTCCGCGTTGCCCCGCTCTCCGCGTACGGGAAGGATCGCCTGAAGCAATAGCGGCAGTTGACGGCACAGCCACCGGTGACCAGCAGGAGCGCTCGGCCCGAATACTTCTGCACAAGCCCGGGCGACGTGAGGTAACGCGACTCGTCGAGCGGATCAGACGAGTAGCCGTGTTGAAGGCCAACCTCGTCCACCCGAGGAAGCACCTGGAGGAGCAAGGGGTCGCGTGGGTTGCCCCTCTGCATGCGATCGGCGAACGACCTCGGCACGAGAAACGGAAAGCCTCCGGTCGACGCGACGGCTGTGGTGCCCACGTCATCGCCGAGACTCAGAAACCGACAGAGCTCACGGGGGTCACGAAACGCGTCGGCCAGATCGTGCTGCCACGGCCTTCGGCCACTCGGGGCCTTCGTTGCCGCGGCCCGCGGTTCTTCGGCGGTTGACACTCCAACTGCGGCCACAGCCTGTCTTGCTCCTCGCGGCCTCCCCGACCGCGGCGTTGACAATTCCTCACGTCGTGGCGACCCTGTGGGGCTTCCTGGCCTCTCGTTCGCCAGGGTCCACCGCTCACCATTCGAGGGCTACCAGGCGTGCCATCCTACAACACCAGTGAATTCAAGAAGGGCCTCAAGGTTCAGATCGACGGCGATCCCTACATCATGATCGAGTGCAACTTCGTGAAGCCGGGCAAGGGCCAGGCCCTCTACAAGTGCAAGCTGCGAAACCTCCTGCGAAACACGGTGCTTGACCGAACCTACAAGAGCGGCGACTCCCTCGATGCGGCCGACATTTCGACGATCGACGCCCAGTACCTCTACAAGCAGGGCGAGGCGTTCGTCTTCATGGACAACGACAACTACGAGCAATACGAGCTCTCGAAGGAGCAGGTTGACGACGCCTGGAAGTGGATCAAGGAAGGCACTATCTGCTCCATGCTGCTCTATAACGGCAATCCGATCTCGATGGAACCACCGCAGCACATGGTGCTCACGGTCGCGTACGCCGAACCGGCTGTCCGGGGCAATACCGCCACCAACCTTCAGAAGCCGGTGAAGCTCGAGACGGGCGCCGAAGTGATCGTGCCGGCATTCATCGAGCAAGGCGACACGATCAAGATCGACACCCGCACCGGCGACTACCTCGAACGCGTCAAGGGGTAAGGTTCACCTCTTTGCGTTCATTGACGCGGCTCGGGGCAGCCCACATCACCCCGCCGGACGTTTGCGACGGGCCTCGTGCCCGTCGCTGCACTCGATGGAGCTCTCGCTTCGCCCTCCAGGCTTCGCTCGATCTCCAACGCCGTCGGTGGTGACGTGGGCTACCCCTCGCTGTTGCCATAACCTCGTAATCGCTCGGGGGCGTTCAGTACGACCGCGCCAAGACGCTGCGGCGGCTGACGGGCTGGCCGGTGACGATGCAGGTGCCGGGATCGTCGGGCCCGTTCATCGGAATGCACCGGACGGTGACCTTGAGTGGATCGAACTGGGCGGCCACAGCCGGGTCGTCAGCGACGTGTACCCAGGCGAAGCCTGCGTCGTCCCGCCCGAAATAGTCCACGACCTCGGCGGTGGAGCGGAGTTTCACCGAGCGAGACTCTCGGAACGCGGCGGCCCGGTCGAAGAGGCCGCGTTGGATCTCCTCGAGGATATGAGGGAGCCTGGTCGGAAGTTCGGCGAGCGCGATGGCCTCGCGCTCTTTGGGCCCGCGATCGCGGCGGCAAACACTCGCGGTGCCGGCGGCAAGGTCGCGTGGGCCGATCTCGATCCGCACCGGCACGCCCTGCTTGACGTGCTGCCAGACCTTGTCGCCGCCACGGATGTCGCGTGCGTCGGTTTTCACGCGGATACATTTGTCGGCGAAGCCGGTCGACGTCAGGGCAGTCTCGAGCCTGCGACAGGCCTCCATCACGGTGGCCTTCTCTTCGTCGGTCCGCGCGATCGGCAGAATCACGGCATGATGCGGGGCGATGCGAGGTGGCAAAACGAGACCGTCGTCGTCGGAGTGAGTCATGATCACGGCGCCGATGAGCCGGGTTGAGACACCCCACGACGTGGTCCAGCAAAACTCCTCGGCGCCCGATGGCCCGGCGAACTTGATGTTTTGGGCCTTGGCAAAATTCTGGCCGAGGAAGTGCGAGGTGCCCGCCTGGAGCGCCTTGCCGTCCTGCATCATCGCCTCGATCGAGAGCGTGTCGACGGCACCCGGAAAGCGTTCCGCGGAAGGTTTGGGGCCCTTGAGGACCGGGATGGCCAGATCGCGCTCGGCGAAGGTGGCGTAGACCTCGAGCATCCGACGTGTCTCTTCCTCGGCCTCCTCCCTCGTGGCGTGCGCCGTGTGCCCCTCCTGCCAGAGAAATTCGGCCGTTCGCAGAAACACCCGCGGCCGCATCTCCCAGCGGACGACGTTTGCCCACTGGTTGATGAGCACCGGCAGATCCCGCCACGACTGGATCCACTTGGCGTACATCGCCCCGATGATCGTCTCACTCGTCGGCCGCACGACGAGCGGCTCTTCGAGTTTTCCTGTTGGGATCAGCTTGCCATCGGGGCCAGCCTCCAGGCGGTGGTGCGTGACGACGGCGCATTCTTTCGCAAAGCCCTCGACATGCTTGGCTTCTTGTTCAAGGAACGATAGCGGAATGAACAACGGGAAATAGGCGTTCACGTGCCCCGTCTCTTTGAACATGCGATCGAGGATCGACTGCATCCGTTCCCAGATCGCGTAGCCGTGCGGCTTGATCACCATGCAGCCGCGCACCGGTGAGGTCTCTGCCATGTCGGCAGCACGCACCACCTGCTGATACCACTCGGGATAGTCTTCGGCGCGGGTCGGGCTGATGGCGTTGGCAGGCATCGGGGAACAGTCTCCTTGGGAGGCGGGATTGTACCGACGACGCCTCCGTTTGTGGGATCGCTCCGGCGGCCCGTAGACTCTCGCCAATGTCGCGACGCCTCATTTCGGAACTCCCGCCCCAGACGAAGGTCGATCAGGTCTTCCTGGCCACCCACAAGCAACTGCGACCCAATCGCAACGGGCAGTTCTATCTCCAGGTCGATCTCGCCGACAAAAGCGGCACGATCGCCGGCCGGCTTTGGAATGCGTCGGATGCAGACTACGCGTCGTTCGCGGATGGAGACTACGTGCGCGTCGAAGGACACACACAGCTCTTTTCCGGCGCGATGCAGATCATCATCACGTCAATTGAGCGGGCCGATCCCGGCATGGTCGACGAGCGTGAGTTTCGCGTCCTCTCCCAAAACGACATCGAGCACCTCTTCGCCGAACTGCGCGGACTGCTCGCCGGCCTCCGCCCGCCACTCAACGCGCTCGTGGCTGCGATCCTCGATGACGAGCCCCTGATGGCCGCGGTGGCCCGCACGCCCGCAGGCGTCAAGCACCACCATGCCTATGCCGGTGGGCTCTTGGATCACGTCGTCAACCTCATGCGGCTGGCCGACCTCGTCGCGCCGCTGTATCCCGACATGGACCGCGAGCTCCTGCTCGTCGGTGTCCTCGTCCACGACATCGGCAAGACGATCGAGCTCGGAAGCGAAAAGGGCTTTTCCTACACCGACCCCGGCCAGTTGCTCGGCCATGTGCTCCTCGGCCTCGAGATCGTCGACGCCAAGATCCGGGAAGTCGAGGCCCGCACGGGAACGCCGTTCGATGCCGAGACTGCCATGCGCATCAAGCACATGATCGCAAGCCACCACGGCTCCTATGAGTTTGGCTCACCGCGGTTGCCGATGACGCTCGAAGCGGTGGCGTTGCATCACCTCGACCATCTCGACGCCAAGATGGCGGGAACCATCCAGTTGCTTCGCAGCGAATCATCCCTCGACGGTGGCTGGACGCAGTACCAACAGACCCAGGGGCGAAAATTCTTTCGAGGGAGCGGCTCATGACCCGAAAGCGCCCGAAGCCCGAGAAGTCTTCGCGATCGTCTTCCCGCGGAGGGAGCGCGGCGGCTCGCTCGGGCGATCTCGTCGGCGTGTTTCGCCGCGCGGCTGGAGGCTACGGCTTCGTCCGACCCGAAGGCGCCCTCCCCGGCGATCGCACCGGCGACATTCATGTCACGTCGGCAGCCAGTCTCGATGCGGCGAGTGGCGACACGGTTCGCGTCCGTCTCGCGCGTGGCCGCGATGTCCGCCGCCAAGGGCCCTCGGGGGAAATTGTCGAGGTCGTGAAACGACGGACCACCCGATTCGTCGGCTCGTACTTCGAGCGGGCTCGCAGCAGTTGGGTGCAGGTCGATGGCACCACATTCGCGCGGCCCGTGGCTGTGGGCGATCCCGGGGCGAAAGGCGTCCACGAGGGCGACAAGGTCGTCGTGGAGATGGTGCACTTCCCCACCCATCTGCGTGATGGCGAAGGGGTGGTGGTCGAAGTGCTCGGCAAGGCGGGCGACGTCGGCGTCGATACCCAAACGGTGATCCATGAGTTCGCGCTCCCCGGCCCCTTCCCCGAGGCCGCGCTCGAGGATGCCCGGCAGCAGGCAGCCCGCTTTGATGAGTCGATCCCGAAAGGGCGTCGCGATCTCACCGGCCACACGATCATCACGATCGACCCCGTCGATGCCCGCGACTTCGACGATGCCATCTCACTCGAGCCCTTGGAGCGCGGGCACTGGCTGCTCGGCGTCCACATCGCAGATGTGTCGCACTTCGTCCGTGCGGGCTCACCGCTCGACCAGGAGGCCCGAGCCCGCGGTACGAGCGTCTATCTGCCGGATCGCGTGATTCCGATGATCCCGGAAATCGTCTCGAACAATCTCGCGAGCCTCCAGCCAGGCAAGGTGCGATACGCCAAGACCTGCTGGATCGAATTCACGGCGGAAGGCGTGCCGGTGCATGCGTCGGTGGAGCCATCGGCCATCAAGAGCTGCCACCGCTTCACCTACGAAGAGGTCGACGTTTTTCTGGCTGACCCGAAGACCCGCGAGATCGAGATGACGCCCGCGGTGCGGACGCTTCTCGGCCGCATGCGAGACCTCGCGAGGATCCTCAGGCGTCGCCGAATGGCCCGTGGCTCACTTCAGATCGAGAAACCAGAAGTAAAGATCGATCTCGATCGCGATGGACGTGTTTCGGGCGCCCACGTCGTCGAGAACACGGAAAGCCATCAGATCATCGAGGAGTTCATGCTGGCGGCAAACGAGGCTGTCGCCAGGACGCTCGCCGGAGCGGGCGCGGGATTCCTGCGCCGCATCCATCCCATGCCCGACATGCGCAAGCTCCGTCAGCTCACCGAGTTCGTCACCGAGTTGGGCTTCGATGTCGACTCGCTCGAGAGCCGCTTCGAACTCCAACGCCTTCTCGACATGGCTCGCGGCCTGCCCGAGGAGCACGCCGTCCACTATGCGGTCCTTCGAAGCCTCTCCCGGGCCGCCTACGGCCCGCAGGAAGAAGGCCACTACGCGCTCGCGAGCGAGTGCTATTGCCACTTCACCTCGCCCATTCGCCGCTACCCCGACCTCACCATCCACCGCGGGCTCGAAGCACTGGCCGCCGGCAAACGCCCTCCAGCCGACGGTCTTGTCCAACTCGGCCAAGATTGTTCCGATCTGGAACGCCGGGCCGAAGCGGCCGAGCGGGAGCTGGTGAAGCTCAAGCTGCTCCATTTCTTGTCGTCGCGGATCGGCGAGGAAATGGATGCCGTCATCACCGGTGTCGAGGCGTTCGGGATGTTCGTGCAAGGGCTCGTGATCCCAGCCGAAGGCCTGGTGCCACTCGACGCCCTTCCGGATGACTCCTACCGATACGACCGCGCGAGCCATACACTTTCAGGACGCCGCGCAGGCCAGAGTTACCGGCTCGGCGACCGGGTTCGCGTGGCCGTCGACCGGGTGGATCTCGACCGTCGTGAGCTGAATTTCCGATTGGTCGATGGCCATGTCCGCCGCGGCAAACGACCGGCCAAACCGTCCCGACCGAAAATCAAAGGTCGCTCCCCGAAACGTCCCTCGGCCCGACGCGGCACCAAATCTCGCCGCCGATGACCACTCCTTCGGATCTCCACGATGACTGACTCGTTGCTCGAAACGCCCCTCGGTTCCTGGCAGGAGGCCCACGGCGGCAGGATGGTCGACTTCGCCGGCTGGCGAATGCCGGTGCAGTACGGCTCGATCGTGGAGGAACATCTGGCGACCCGAAGCGCCGCCGGCATCTTCGACGTGTCGCACATGGGGCGTCTCTCGGTCACGGGCCCGGGCGCCCTTGCGTGGCTCGAATCATTGCTCACCCGACGGGTCGCTGATCTCGCGATCGGTCAGGTTCGCTACACGCTCGTCACGAGTGACGAGGGGCCTGACTCGTTGAGCATCTTAGACGATGCCCTCGTGGCCCGTGATGCCGACGCCGCGGATGGCACGCCGCGACTCTCGCTCGTCGTCAACGCCAGCAATCGCCGCCGCGTCGTCGACTGGCTCATGAGCCGGCTGCCTGCCCAGGGCGTCGTGCTCCAAGACCACACTCGCGCGACTGCCATGATCGCCGTGCAAGGCCCCTTGGCGATCGGCATCGTCACCGGCCTCTGCTCGGCCGACGACGCGACCCGTATCACTGCACTGAAGAACTACCGCGCGACGACCGCCACCATCGCAGGATGCCCTGCGG
Organism: uncultured Candidatus Kuenenia sp.; assembly: GCA_964498325.1. Classification (GTDB taxonomy): domain Bacteria; phylum Planctomycetota; class Planctomycetia; order Pirellulales; family UBA1268; genus QWPN01. Next base: position 159,091 of record CAZCHF010000003.1, on the reverse strand, counting down.
CAGTGAGCCGAACGGGCTACACCGGTGAGGATGGCGTGGAGTTGGTGGTGGCCGCCGCCGATGCCGTGCGCGTGTGGGAGGCGATCCACGAGGCCGGTTCGTCGCGGGGGCTTCGGGCCTGCGGACTCGGCGCCCGTGACACCCTGCGGCTCGAAGCCGCCATGCCGCTCTACGGCCACGAGCTCGTGGCCACCGGCGACCCATTCGCAATCGGCCTCGGCTTCGCCATCAACTTGGCCGCGGTCGACGGCTCACCTCGTATCATTCCAGGTGCGGAACGGCTGCGTCACATGCAGGCGACTGCCCCCAGAAGTATCCGCGTGGGCCTGGTTTTTGAAGGCAAACGAGCTGCCCGTGAAGGGGCCCCGGTGACCCGCCCAGGCGACGCGGCCGCCACCGTTGGCACCGTGACGAGCGGCAGTTTTTGCCCGACGCTCGGGTCGGCTGCCGCCATGGCCCTTGTCGAGCCTGCGGTCGCTGCCGAGGGCACGTCGCTCGATGTGCTCATCCGTGACACCCCCTGCCCCGCCCGCGTGGCATCGCTCCCCTTCTACCGGCGACCGTCACCACAAACCTGAAGTCATCCGCTATCCTTCGCACGACGCGGGTACCGCGTCGTGACGTCGAATGTGTCTCGTTCCCCTGGAGCCTGTTGATGGCCACGCCAAAATTCGCCAAGACCCATGAGTGGGTTCGCCTTGAAGACGACGGAATCGCGACGGTCGGGATCTCGGCTTATGCCGTGGAAGCACTGACCGACCTCGTCTTCATGCAACTCCCGAAGCCAGGCCGCCAGGTGAAGGCCGGTGAGTCGATCGGTGAGATCGAGAGCGTCAAGGCCGTCAGTGACTTCTACGCTCCCGTGTCGGGTGAGATCGTCGAGGTCAACGCATCGCTTCCAAATAACCTCGAGACGCTCGGCCAGGATCCCTTTGGCGCCGGCTGGCTCGTGAAGATTCGACCAAGCGATGTGGCGCAACTCGACGGGCTGCTCGATCAATCGGCGTACGACGCGCTCGTGAAGAGCCAGTCGCATTGATCGCAGCGCGGAGAACGCCTGGCCACCGGGCCTCGCGCAAACGGTCATGAACGAGCTTTTGTCATGGATCGACGAGCCGGCCGACGGCCCGACAAACATGGCCGCCGACGAAGTCCTGGCGGCCGAAGCGGTCGGCCGTAATCGTCCGCTCGTCCGATTTTATCGGTGGACCTCGACGACGTTCTCCCTCGGAGGCTTTCAGCCGCTGGCCCAGGCACGGGCAGAGCCCTCGATCGCATCGCTTCCGGTCGTGCGACGTCCCAGCGGGGGTGGGGGCATCATTCACGGCAGCGATCTCACCTATGCCGTGGCCGTCCCGCGTGACCACGCCTGGGGCTCACGGCCGCAGGTCTTGTATGACGTGTTCCACGAGGCCCTCGCTCAGGCCCTCACTCGGCGCGGCATCCCCGCAACGCTCCACAGCGGCCGCGGGCCGGAAGCGGGTGACGAGCACAGGCTCTTCTGCTTCGAACGCCGCGCTCGTGGCGATCTCGTGGTGCCGGCTGCCACCGACGATGGCCACAAAATTCTGGGCAGCGCCCAGCGCCGCCTGCGCACGGCAGTCCTGCAGCACGGGAGCGTTTTGCTCGAGACTCCTCGATGGAACGGACTGTCCGCGAGGTATCCAGGCCTGGCCGACCTTTTTCCCAAGGCCCGGGAATGGCTCCAGGCCGAAGTCGTGGCTGCCTGGCTGGCAGCGCTTGCGGACCGCACGGCGACACCTGCCAAGGTCATGGCCGGCTCGTTCACCGACGACCATGCAGCCACCATCTCGGTCGTGGCGGATCGGTTTCGCGACCCAGCGTGGCTCAGCCGCCGCTGAAACGCCGCGGTTCCGCAGGCCGCCTGACCTTGTTACACTTGAGATTCTTCGCGTCAGAGGGTCGTGGGTTCGATCCTTTTCATGCCCCCATTCTCGCCAGCCGCGTTCCCACCTCATGATCACGAAGCTCATCGTTGCCTCTGGCAAAAGTGCTGGCCGCAGCATCTCGCTGAAGCGCGACAAACTCCTGATCGGGCGGTCTGAGGACTGCGACGTTCGTCCGCTCAGTGAGGAGGTAAGCCGCCGCCACTGCGCCATTACCGTTGGTCCGGCCGAAGTCTGGATCGAAGACCTCAAGAGTCGAAACGGCACCTTCGTCAACGGGAAACGCATCGAGCAGGAGAGCCGGATCAAGCTCGCAGACGGCGACATGATCCGCGTGGGCTCGCTGGAACTGCGCGTGGCCTGTGCCGCCCAAGCCCCGACGCCAGGGAGCGAGAGCCAGGTATCGAAGTGGCTTACCACCGAGGGCAGCAGCGTCATCAGCCACACCGATGCCACGGCTTCCATTTCCCCGACGATCGATCCGACGCAAAGTGGGCTCACGCAGAGCGGCTCGGAAGACACCAGTCACTCACGATCGCTCGCTGCCGTCGGGCGGGAGGGGGGCAAAGAGGCCCACGGAGGCCCAGGGACGCTTCCGAAGTCGGCGATCAAGAAACCCGACTCGTCGCGCGACGCGGCGGCTGAGGCCCTCAAGAAGTTCTTCGACAAGAAATAGGGCAGCCTGGAGGGGTTGGTCCGATTCTCCGGTCAGGCCCACCCGTTTTTCCGGATAACTTTTGCCGTCCGGCACGGCTTGCCTCACCGGAAGCGGTCATGCTTTCGGCAGAGTTTGCCACGCGGCCTGAGGCCGGAAGCCGCGGCACTTTGAGGAGATCCGCTCGATGAATACCGCCGTCAAAGCCCCCCGTTCTGCCCGCCGCTCGAGCCCTGCCGATCGCGCTGCCGTCCGCCATGGCCGCCGTCGGATGATCGACCCGACCACCTGCGAGCGCGAGTACCTCCCCGAAGAACTCGAATTCATGCAGGCCCTGGACCTCTACAAGCGGACCAGCGGGCGCATGTTCCCAACGTGCAGTGAGATCCTCGAGGTCGTGAAATCCCTCGGCTATCGCCGCGAAACGGCCTGCTAAGGCGGATTGGCGGCCTTGCGGAAGGAGGCGGGGGCTGGGTACCTTCCCCGCCCCTTTCCGGAACACTTCCCCGTGCCGCTCCGCGTCAGCCTTTTCGGTCTGTTTGTCGTCGCTGCAGCGTCTGGCTGCGGCGGGATGAGCCGCAATGACTCGTCCCAAGGGGTGCAGCTCTACCAACAGGGGAACTACCTCGGGGCGGTCAACCACTTCCAGCAGGCGCTCGCGCGCCAGCCCGGAAACCCTGACTGCTTCTACAACCTCGGCGCGACGTACCACCAGCAGGCAAAGGTCTTCGGCAACGCCGCCGATCGTCAAGTCGCCGAGCAGTATTACCACCTCTGCCTGGCTCGCAATCCTGACCACGTCGCCTGCCAGCGTGCCCTGGCCGTCCTCCTCGTCGAGGAGGGGCGCAACGACGACGCGGTCAAGAACCTCCAGCAATGGGCTGCTAGCCGCCCCGGGAATCCTCAGCCTCACATCGAATTGGCCCGACTGGCCGAGGAACACGGTGATCGTCGTGAGGCCGAAAATCAGCTCATCGATGCGTTGCGGCTGGACCCGAACAACACGCGGGCGCTCGTCGCGCTCGGGCAACTTCGCGAGTCTGCTGGAGATCCTGCCCAGGCAGTTTCCAACTACACGAGGGCATTGGCGATCAACCCTGCACAGCCGGCCCTTTCGGCCAGAGTCGCTGCCCTTCAATCAGGCCAAGCTGGGGCGGTGCGAACGGCTGCCCTCCCACCGCCGACAGGCGTTCAACCGGGGCCGACCAACGCAGGGGTGACCGGAGACTCGTCCTGGGGGCCGGGCCGTTGACCGCCCCGGGGCCGCCCCCTATTCTGCGGCCTTTGTTCACAAGCCCCGGTATGACTCGATGACCGAACGCGTCTTCAACTTTTCTCCGGGCCCGGCCGTTCTTCCTGTGTCGGTCCTGGAACAGGCCCGGGACGAACTCCTCTCCTTGCCCGGTGTGGGCATGTCGGTCCTCGAGATCAGTCACCGAAGCCCGGCCTTCGACACCATTCTCGAGGAAACGCTCGCACGCCTTCGGAGTCTGCTTGCCATCGGCTCGGACTACGAAATCGTCCTCCTCCAAGGGGGTGCGAGCTTGCAGTTTTCGATGGTGCCGATGAATCTGCTCCGTGGCCGCTCGGAGAAAGCCGATTACGTCCTCACTGGTACTTGGGGCTCGACGGCGATCAAGGAAGCTCGCCGTGAAGGGGGCGTCCATGTCGCCTGGGATGGAAGTGCCACGAACTACGACCGACTTCCGACCGCCGGCGAGATCGCCCTCTCGGACCGCCCGGCGTATGTCCATGTGACGAGCAACGAAACGATTCAAGGGGTTCAGTGGAAGGCTCTGCCGGATTTCGGCACGGCGCCGGTCGTGTGCGACTGCTCGAGCGACTTTCTCTCGAGGCCCATCGATGTCGACCAGTACGGCCTCATCTATGCCTGTGCCCAGAAGAATGCGGGCATCTCGGGCGTCACGGTGGTCATCATCCGCAAGGACCTCCTCGAGCGATCGAGCGACGATCTGCCGCGGATGCTCGACTACCGCACCTACGTGAAGGAAGGGTCTCGCCCGAATACGCCGCCGGTTTTTGCCGTCTACATCCTCGGGCTCGTATGCCGTTGGCTCCAGGACGAGATCGGCGGCCTCGAGGCGATGTCGAAACTCAACGCCTCCAAAGCCAAGCTTCTCTATGACGTGCTCGATGCTTCGGGGGGCTTCTACGCCGGCCACTCCCAGCCGGAGTGTCGATCCGACATGAATGTGACGTTCCGCCTTCCTGACGCATCGCTCGAGAAGGAATTCGTGACGAAGGCGGCTGCCCTGGGGCTCGTCGACCTCAAGGGCCATCGTTCGGTCGGGGGCATTCGCGCGAGCATTTACAACGCGATGCCGGTCGCCGGCGTCGAAGCGCTCCGCGACCACATGCTGTCGTTCATGCACACGGCGGCCGGGTCGAAGACCGTGGCTGCTCGGTAGTCGCCCGCCGCATGCGGGCCCAGGGAGACTTGCTCATGCCGTCGATCATTGTCCTCGACACCCTCAGCCCTGACGGTCTCGCCGCGCTCGATGCCGCCGCCAAACAAGGCATCACGTACGAGATCGTGACGGGGCTCAAGGGAGATGCACTCCGCGAGGCACTCGCTCGGCATGATGGTGCCATCTGCCGGAGCGGGGTGAAGATCACGGCCGAAGCCCTCGCCGGGAACACCAGGCTTCGGGCCGTCGTGCGAGCCGGCGTCGGGACCGACAACATCGACAAGGAAGCGGCGACCCGCCAGGGCATCGTCGTCATGAACACGCCTGCCGGCAACACCGTGAGCACGGCCGAGCATGCGTTCGCGTTGCTCTTGGCCCTCTCGCGCAACGTTGCCGCCGCCGACGCGAGCCTCAAGGGCCATGCCTGGGATCGCAACAAGTTCATGGGCGTGCAACTCGCCGGCAAAGTGCTCGGCATCGTCGGCCTCGGCCGGATCGGTCAGGCGGTTGCGGCGCGGGCCCGGGCCTTCGACATGCGGGTGCTCGGGTTCGATCCGTTTTTGGCGCCCGACCGGGCTGCCGAGCTCGGCATCGAGTTGCAGCCAACCGTTCGTGACATGCTTCCGCATGTCGACTACCTCACCGTGCACACGCCGCTGACCGACGAAACCCGTCATCTTGTCGGCATGAAGGAACTCGACATCCTGAAGCCGGGGGTGCGGTTGATCAACTGCGCCCGTGGCGGCATCTACGACGAGGCCGCTCTCCAGGCGGGGCTCCAAAGAGGCGTGATCGCCGGCGTGGCCCTCGACGTGTTCGAGCAAGAGCCATGCACCGACAGCCCGCTGTTCGGAATGCCCGGCGTGCTCGTGACGCCTCATCTCGGAGCGAGCACCGAGGAGGCTCAGTCTCAGGTCGCCGTGGAAGGGGTCGGGTTGCTCGTCGACTTCCTGACCGCCGGCACGATCAAGCATGCCGTCAATGCGGCGCCGATCGACTGGGCCGCCCTCGAGGGCGTACGGGGATTTCTCGACTTGGCGTGGAGGCTTGGCCTCCTCGTGGCCCAGTTGGACGCCGGTCAGCCACGTTCATGTTCGATTGCCTACCGCGGTGAAATCGCAGGTCGAAACACGAAGCTCGTCACGGCCGCCTTCGCGGCAGGCCTCCTCGAGAACGCGATCGAAGACGTCAACATCGTCAATGCCGAGGTGTTGCTTCGAGATCGGGGCATCGAGTTGGTCGAACAGAGCCGCACGGATCCGGGTGCGTTCAGTTCGGTCGTGGCGGTCGATCTTCTGTCAGGCGACCGCGTGCATCGGGCGGCGGGCACGCTCTTCGGGCGGTCGATGCCGAGGCTCGTCCAGCTCGAAGGCCATCGGCTCGAAGCGTACCTGGATGGAATCCTGCTCGTATTCACACACCACGACGTGCCCGGCATCATCGGCCGCGTCGGCACTGCCTTCGGGGAAGCGGGCATCAACATCGCGCAGATGACCGTCGGGCGTGCGGCCCCTGGTGGCGACGCCATCGGCGTGCTCAATCTCGACCAAGAACCTTCGCCCGAGGCGATCCAGGCCGTCCTGGCCTGTCCCGGCATTCGTTCGGCGAAGGTGGTGAAACTGCCGCCGGCCGGCAAGCTCCCGACCTGGCTGGCGGGCGCGGCCCGCCAGGCTGCGTCCTGAGGGCTTGCCCCAGGGCGACGCCCTGCCGGCCGATCGGGAATAATGCTGGGATCTCCCGGGGAACTCGTTCCGGTTGGGCAGCGGGCCCGCCGGGCAGTTGCCAGGGCCATCGGACTCTCGCCATGCCCCCGTCAAACGGGTCTCCGAACAGTGATCTTTTCGATCGATGGGTCAGCGACCACGCCGCCGTTCTCTACCGAGTCGCGTTTCGCCAACTCGGCAATCGACACGATGCCGAGGATGTGGTGCAGGATGCGTTTCGATCGGCATGGCTGAGTCGCCACCTGTTCGACGAGGCACGCAGCGAGCGGGCATGGCTCCTGACGATCCTCAGGCGGCGAGCCAGCGACCATTGGCGCAGGCGCGACGGCAAGGAGCTTTCGGGCGTGACGTCGCCTGGGCCTACGGCGCGCGACGATACCGACCCGTTCAAGGACGAGTTGTCGTCCGCGATGCAGGATGCCCTCGGGACGTTGCCCGCCGAGTTGCGCGAGACTTTGCTCTTGGTGGTCGTCGGCGAACTCACCCACCAAGAGACGGCCGATCTCTTGGGGATTCCACTCGGAACGGTGTTGTCACGCGTGAGCCGAGCCCGCAGTCGGCTTCGCGAGCAATTGCTGGCGGCGCCCGCCGCCGCCAACGGAGCCACACCGCTGGTAGGACGAACAAGTCATGAGTGATCATCGATTCATCGACGATGCCCTCGGGCGGGTTCCTCTTCCGAAGGATCTCAGGGGGAGGTTGCGGCCCGAGTCCCTCTTTGCGGACAGCGAACTCGATCGCCTGTTGACAGCCGTTCCGGTGCCGTCAGGGCTCGAAGAAACCATTCGGGCGAAGGCCCGCTCCGAGCAACCCCACGCTCACGAACGTTCCACCGACTTCTCTCGGGGTGCGACACGCCGGCCCACGGATCCAGAGCCATCACGCCGTCCGGTACCGATGCGACGGGAAGCGGCAGGTTTTCCCTCCGTGCTACGTGACATCGTCTCGGTCCTCTCGGCCTTGGGGCTGGTGATCATCGTGGCCGTCGCTGGGATCGAATTCTCGCGTCAGTTGGAAGGCCCCCCTCGTGGACGGCGAGAGGTTACTCGCTTGGACTTCCACGAGCCGATCGACGTGACGGCCGACGAACGGCCGCTCCGATTCGATGTTCCCGATGGAGTATGGAGACGGGCAGACGCCCCCCCCCAGATCCAGCCTTCGCTTCCGACTGCGACTCCCGATGAAGGCGTACCCGCTTCGGTCGCCATGGCCGAACCGTCCAAGGCCAGCCCGGCACCAGCCCTTGATGGAGATTCGGCCGGCACGGCCACGGTTCGCGGCGCCGCCGTTTCGGCCTCACTGGCAACGGGCTGGGACGTTCCGCCATCCATGGCAACCGTCGATATCCCGGACGTTGCCCGTCGAAACGTGCCCCGAGTGCGTGGCTACGACCTGGCGTTTGAGATGACGACCGGCGAGCAGCCTTTTGTCGATCCTGCATCCAACGCGATCCTGGCCGTGAATCGGCCTCCTCTGAGCCTGGGAACGATCGGTTTCGAGCGATTGACGGGGGGCCGCAATGGCGGACAGGGACCGCTGCGGGTCGAGGACATTCTTGCGGTGGTGTCACCCCCTTCTGCGGAACCACCGAAGCCCCAGGCGGTCGAACTTCACCTGCATGAGGTGCGGGGGCTCCGATCGTTCGGGGATACACGCACTGTTCTCCTGGAGGTGGCGGCAACCGCCGGCAGGGTCTCGCGCCCGGCGAGGCCCGTCGCCGTGACGCTCGTGCTTGACCAGTCTGCGGCGGGAGACCCCACGATCTGGCGACGGTTGTGTCGTGCCATGGTTGACCTGGCCGAGCACCTGATGGCAGACGATCGGGTCAGCGTCGTGCTCTGCGGGCCACGTCCGCGCCTTGTCCTCGATGCGTCTGGCCCTCGGGCACTCGCATCGCTGGCCACCGATCTCGAGTGGCAGCCTGCGTCACCTTCAGCCGATCTCGACTCCGGGTTACGCCTTGCGCCCCCGTCGGATCGCATCATCGTGGTCGCCCACGCCAACAGTCTCGACGCACCCGGGAACCACCTGGGCGAGGCCCTCGCTGCGTGGCACAAGGCGCTCGCCAGTGTCGGTGGCGACACGCTGGCCTGCACGCCAGCGGGCGGGACGCGTTTCATCGTCCTCGATCCAGGAACGCCGGTCTCGACGGAGCCTGCTGAGCCGACATTCGGCCGAACCGCGGCAGACGCGGTGTCGATTCGTCGGGCCCTCATTCGCCAGGTCATCGGTCGCGACACGCTCGTCGCCCGCTCCTGCAATCTCGAGGTGCGATTCGACCCGCGGCAGGTGGCTCGATACCGGCTGATCGGCCACCGTCAATCTGCCGTGGAATCACTTGCCGACTCGTCGCCACGGGGTACCGATCTTCATGCCGGAGAAACCGTCCGGGCGGTCTATGAACTGGTGCCTCGCTCCCCCCGTGCGGGTCCAGGGTTCGCTTCGGCCGCCCTCTCCTGGACCAACCCGCGAGGCGATCAAAAGCGGATCGAGGCCCGCCCGAACCGATCTGCGAGCGATTTGGAGGACGGTCTACCCTCGCCCCACGGCTGTGAACTGCTCCTCGCTGCCGGGCTTGGCGAATTGGCAAGCGGTTCCGCCCACGTGACCCGCCGGCCGGCTCTCGCCGCCACGGTCACGCAACTCATTGAGGCATGGCGCAGCCGGGGCGACGTCACGACGACGGGCGATGCCCTCGCGCGAAGTCACGATCGGCGTGCTGCCCCCTCTCAAAAGGCGTTGTGATCGCACAGCGTCGTTTCGGCTCGTCGTTTGACGCCCCCTTGCGGGGCTCGCACAATACATTCGATTTCGCTTCCTCTTGGGTCAGGGCACCATGCGCATTCCGCTCATCCTTCTGTGTGCTTCGCTGGGTCTTTCAGCGATGGGTCATGCGGCTGAAGAAACGGCCGCCGACATCTCCACCCGCCGACTGCTGGATGCGCTGGACGATCAGCCAATGCCCGACATGACCCTGGCCATCCTCGAGCGTGTGACCGCCGACCCGCAGGCCTCGGTCGATCTCAAAAGAGAAGTGCCGCTTCGTCGCGCCGGCGCGCTGGTCGGGATGAGCAAGACGGAGGGTGACAGCAAGAAGCGAGCGGCCTATCTGGACGACGCCCAAAAGGCCCTCGACGAGTTCCTCGCGTCGGGCGCGTTCAGTGACCGGCAGGCCATCTCCGCGTACTCGCAGAAGGGAAACCTGCTGGTCGAGAGGGGCCTCTCGAAAGCAGATCAGTCAACCAAACCCGGTGCGGATGCCGCCAAGCTTCGGGCCGAAGCGCTCGAGTTCTTCAACGAGGCCATCAAGAGCCTCAAGGGGACGACCAAGCCCGGGGAACCGATCAAGACCGTGACCAACGCCGAAGATGCGGTGCTCAAGGTTCTCCGCGACGTGACGGACCAGGTCCAAGCGCTCAAAGCCCGAGACGTTCAGGCTGGCCCCGGGAAAAAGCCGTTGGGGAACGCGAACCCTTCGCAGGTCGCGAGGGCCAAGGCGGCGGCGGCCAAAGCTGCAAACGAGGAAGCTGCTGCGGCCCAAGCTGCGGCCCAAGCTGCGGCGGCACAGGCCCAGGCGGCCCGCGCGGCCGCGGCGGCCGCCCAAGGCAACGCTGCCGGGCCCGCCAAAAAAGCGGCCGAGCAAGCGGAGAAAGTAGCGGCGTCGGCTCAACAGGTTGCCGCCCAAAAGGTAGCCGCGGCTCAACAGGCGGGAGAGGAAGCGGCGGCGGCCAAGAAAGCGGCAGCGGAAGCCAAGGGAGATGGCAAGGGGCCGGCCGGGCCCGATCGCCTCACCCCCAAGGAGGTCCGTCAGTTGGCGGCCCTGACCGAGGAGATGGAGGCGCTCCAGGGCAAACTCCTGCAAACACGGATGGTCGTAGCGGCCGCCCTGTTTGAGAAGGCGCGAGCCTACCCCGAAAAGTCCAAGGAGTGGAAAGACACCATCGCCGAATCGGCTGAACTGTTCAAGGAACTTGCCGACAAGTATCCGGCCAAAGGCGCCGGTCTTCTCGCTCGATGCTATGAGGGCCGCAACTATGCCCTGCTCGAAGACTGGACCAAGGCCATCGACACACTGGCCAACCTCGTGGCCATCAAGGAACGGATCGCGCTCGCGAACCTGATCCGTTCAAGGGCCCTCAACACGACCCTCGAGGCGATCCTCGCGACGAAGAAGTATGAACTGTTCGACGACGATTCGCGAAAGTTCGCTCTTGAAGACGCGAAGCGACTTCCAGGAATCAAGGTCGACGCTGACTGGCTCGGCCTCAAGTACCGCGCGGCGATGGTCCTCGATGCGCGAGCAGACGCACTCGACGAGAAGGACCCAAAAAACAAGGCGGAGCGAGGGCGCCTCCAGATCGACGCCAAAAAGTTGGCGAAGGAGGTAAACCTTGCGAATGCCGATTTCGCGGCCGAGGCTCGAAAACTCTTGGCCAAACTCGGGACGGTCGTCGAGGAGGGCGAGCGCACCTTCCAAGCGGCATGGGATGATGCGCAGGCAACCATGGGCGTGATGCAGCAGCGACTCGTCGAGGAAAAGCAGGCACTTGCATCCAAGGATCCGGCGAAGATCGAGGAGGCGAAGAAGGCCACGGCGGAAGTTCGTGGCCAGGCGCTGGCTGGAATCGAAGAGGCCATGACGCTCGCCGGCCTCACATCGCCGCTGTCGACGGACATTGCTTCCGATTCCAATCTCGACGAGGAGACCCGCGCAAAGATCAATCAGGCGAGGTATCTGCTCACCTTCCTGCTGTACAGTTCCGATCGCTATGAAGAATCCGCCGGCATGGCGCGGTTGCTCGCGGAACACTACCCAAATGCCCGCGGGAGTCGCCAGGCCGCGACCATCGGCATGTCGGCCTTGCAGCAAGCCGCTCAACGCGCGCCGGATGAGGAAACTCGCCAAGCCGCTCGCACCAAACTCTCCGACCTCGCAAACCTCGTGATTCGGGTCTGGCCGAATGACTGCAACGACGCCTTGACGATCGCGATCGGGAACGCGGTCGCGGCAAGAAACCCAGCCGAAATGATCGCGACCATCGACAAGACGGCGGGCGACTCGCCGCAACGGCGAGACGTCCTTCTCCGCTCGGGTTCCGCCCTTTGGCGGGAGGTCATGGAGTCTCGTCGGAGCGAGGGGAGTGCCGACGCTGGAGCCATCGAAACCTGGAAGACCCGAGCCCGGCAGGCGCTCGATGAAGCACTCGCGAGCGTCGCTTCCGCCTCGTCACTTCCCGAAGGGCAATCCGGGGCCTTGGCCGTGGCCGGAGCCCTCTCTCGCGTTCAAATCGCGATGGATGACGACGACACGAAGACGGCGCTCGCCACGCTCGAGCACCCTGTCTACGGTCCATGGCCGCTCGTAATCGCCAAGAGCCCGACTCTTCAGCAGGGCACGCTTACCGAGGCCGCGCTCACGCTCGCCCTGCGGCTCTTCATCCAGGCAGAGAAGTTCGAACAGGCCCAGCAGGCGATGGATGGGCTGGAAGCGCAGGCGGGAACCGGAGAAGACGCCTCGGCCAAGCTCACTGCCATGTACTTCTCGATGGGCCGCGATCTTCAGAACCAGCTCGAGCAGCTCGGCGCAGGAAAGCCAAACGACCCGCAGGTGCGGGCGCGGGCTCAAAAGATTCTAGGCGGATTCGAGAAGTTCCTCGATCGCGTGGCCGCCCGCGATTCCAAGATCTCATCCCAGTTTTGGGTGGCAACGACCTTTTTGACGCTTGGCTCCGGCAAGGGAACCGGTGCCATCGTGCCTGCCGACAAAGCCAGCCAATATCTGGAGCGCGCTGCCGAGGTCTACGCCAAACTTTTGGAAAAGACCGCGGATCCGGAGGTGGCGCGCTTCGAACCGTCAATCCGTCTCAGGATGGCCAGCATCTATCAGGAACTGCGACAGTGGGACGAAGCCCAAAAACAGATTGATTGGATCCTCGCAGACTCCAAGAGGCAGAATTCGTTGGACACCCAGATCCAGGCCGCCGAACTCCTCCAACTGGCGGCAGACGCCGCCGCGAAGAACAACGACGCCGCGAAAGCAGAAACGCTGTACCGGGAGGCTGCCAGTGGTCGTCGAGGCGGACCGGCAAAGATCTGGGGATGGGGCGAGATCGCCAACAAACTTCAGCGCCAGGGCCTGTCCGGGGAAGACGAAAAGTCCCGTCAGGCGCGTGCGGCGTTCTTCAACGCCCGCTACCAAGTCATCGAATGCCTCCTCGCCCGCGCCCGCCTCCCGGGGAAAGATGCGGAAAAACAGAAACGGCTGACGACGGCTGAAACCGTCATTGCCATCACGTTCAAGACCTTCCCGACCCTCGGCGGGCCCGACATGTTCGCCAAGTTCGATCGAGTTGCCAAGCAGGTTCAGCAGGAATTGGGGGTCGCCAACCCGGCGGGGCTCGGCGCCTTCCAGGCACCGGCTGCCGGAAATCCACCCCCAGCAGTCCAACAAGGTGCGGCCCAGCAGCCGCAGGGAGGTACGAATTGACCATGCGATATGAAACTTTTTTCCGGCGAGCCGGCGTGTTTGCTGTCGCGTTGATGTCCTGCCATGCGATTGCCGTGGGGTACGACACGGTCACCACGCTCGATGGCACGACGTATCGCGGTGAACTCGTCAGCGTCGCGCCTGATGGCATCGACATCGAAGAGCGAGGCGTCATTCGAAAAGTGAGCATCGTCGACATCGCAGACCTTGCGCTCGACGGCGAACCCGAGCCGCTTCGCGATGCACGGCGATTCCTCCGACGACGGGACCCAGGCGCTTCGATCGAGGAGCTCACCAAGGTTTCGCCAGAGGACCTCAAGGGACTCGATCCTCGTGTTCGCGAGGAGTACGACTTCGTGCGAATCGCGGCCAACGCGTTGAACGCCGACGCCAAGTCCGTCGAGGAATGGGAGCAGCAACTCGTCCAGTTCCTCCAAAAAAATGCTCGCAGCCATCGCTTTTACGAGGGTTCAGTAATCCTCGGTGACGTCCAGGCGCGCATGGGGAAGTTCGGCGAGGCGGCGGCATCCTACGGCAACCTCGAACGTGGCCCCCCTGCCCTTCAGATTCGATCGGCAACCGCGCGAGCATCACTCTTGATGGGCCAAGGCAAGTTTCCGGAGGCGATCACGCAATTCAAGGCGGCGAAAAAGATCACCACGAGTGAGGACGATACGGCCAGCATCCGCCAGAAACTCGAGGCGTCCTTGGGCCTGGCCCGGTGCCTGGCTCAAAGCGGAAAGGCTGCCGAGGGTGCGGCCATCGCCAAGGATGTGATTCGGACAGCCCAGCCGGACGAAAAGGACTTGCTGGCCGACGCCTTCACCGCCTTGGGCGCCTGCCAACGGGCGGGAGGCCAGGACCAGGATGCGATCATCGCGTTCTTGACCGTGGACCTGGTCTACAGCGGCGTTCCATCGGCGCATGCCGAGGCATTGTTCAACCTGGTGAGCCTGTGGGCGGCGTCCAACCAACCCGAGCGTTCCCGGCAAGCGGCTCAAATGCTCGCTACGGCCTACCCGACGTCGTCCTGGACCGCCAAGCTGGCCGGAGCGGGAAAGTCCTCGTGAGCCAGAAAGGCAGTAGACAGGGTCTTTCGCGTAGGTACTCTGGGGCGGTCGTTCGCTCGAGCGCAAGGGCGGGAATCGGGGCATCCCCAAACCTTCACAATCTTCATCTGAACCACAAGCATCCCTTCACCGAGGAGTTGATTCATGAACATGGCCGCGTCTGAGCACCGAAACAACGGAGGATGGTTCCGAGTCATGCGAGCGTTTTCGGCGCCCGCCGCTCGGGTGCTCATCGCGTCCTGTCTGGTCGCAAGCGTGGCCGTGGCCATCACGTGTGCCACGCCGGCGGTGGCTGTCGCCCAGGACGAAGAAATGGCCGACGAATCTGCCGGAGGCGGGGGTGGGGGCAGCAATCTTCTCGTCTACATCGCGGAGGCATGCGGCTGGATCTTCGGCCCGGTCTTCCTTCTGCTGTCATTCGTATTCGTAGCCCTCGTGGTCATGTGCTTTCTGCAGATCCGAAAAACACTCCTCTTGCCCGAATCGTTGTCGCAGCAATTTGAGGCACACCTCGAGGCCAAGGAGTATCAGCCGGCCTACGAGTTGGCGAAGAACGACGATTCCTACCTCGGCCACGTGCTGGCGGCCGGCATGAGCAAGCTTCAGGCGGGCTATCCCGCGGCCGTCGCGGCCATGGAAGAAGCTCAGAGTGAAGAACAGATGAAGCTCGAGCACAAGATCAGTTACATCTCCCTGATCGGAGCCCTCGCTCCGATGCTCGGGCTGCTCGGTACGGTGACCGGTATGGTGAGCAGCTTCAAGCAGATCTCCGACAATCCGGGTGTCGCTCCGAAGCCGGATCAGCTCGCCGGCGGTATCGCCACCGCTCTCGTGACGACCCTCATCGGGCTCTGGATCGCCATCCCGGCAATCACGTTCTTCCAGCTTTTCCGCAACCGCCTGGAGGAGATCAACACCGACGCCACGGAGGAGTCGGGGCGGCTCATGTCTCGGTTCCAGACGATCTCGAAGAAGTGACCATACGGAGCCGGGCGGACAGGAGGAGTTGACGATGGCCAAGAAGCGAAAGGCAGTGAGCGGCGCGGAGATCGACATGACCCCCATGATCGACGTGACGTTTCAGCTCATCACGTTCTTCATGTTCACGATCAACTTCTCCGAGGCAGAGCAAGATCAGCGGATTCAGTTGCCGACAAGCCAGGTTGCCAAGCCCGTGGAAAACTCGGACATCGAGCCTCTCACGCTTCAGCTCATGGATGATGGCCGGGTGATCTACGCCGGCGAGCCCGTCGCTCTCGACGCCTTGGGGGACTACCTCGAGAACGAGAAGCAGGGCATGATCGCCGCCGGCAAGAAACCATCGGCAGCGACGGTGGTGGTGCGAGCCGACAGCCGCGCCGCAACGGGAGACGTCCAGCAGATCATCAAGACCTGCCAGGAAAAAGAATTCGACAAGTTCGTCCTTCGCGCTGAATACAAGGGGCCCTGAAATGGCCAAACGCGAGAGCAAGCTCAGCAAAGTTCCCGTCGACATGACGCCCATGATCGACGTCGTGTTTCAGTTGCTCACATTCTTCATGCTGACGCTGAAGACGGTGATCGTGGAGGGGGACTTCAACATCCGGATGCCGCTCGGATCGCGCGCCGGTCCCGCGGACGTCGACATCCCGCCGCTCATCGTGAAAATGACGGCGACACCTGAAGGGAGTCTGAGCGACGTCCGCTTGGGAGGCAAAGGGATCGTCGCCCGAGAGGTCCTCGACGCGAGTGCGACGGCGGATGCCATGCTTGCCAATGCCATGGCGGGCAACAAACAGCAATTGGGGGCCGCCCGGCGTGCCAAGGAGGAGGCGGCGGCGCAAATCACAGCAGCGATCCAGCAGCAGATTCTTGACACGTTTGGAAACGATCTCTCGCGTGCTGAGTTGACGGAGCTCGAGCTCGACTGCGATCCGGCCCTCAAGTACGACTATGTGGTCAGTGCCATCACGGCTGCATCGGGCATCGTGCAGGGTGACGAGGTCGTGCCCCTGATCAAAAAGATCAAGTTCTCGCCGCCGAAGAAGGCGAAGTAGCGTCGAATCGCATCGCCTCGGGGCTGCCCACAGCAGGTCGCCGGACGCTTGCGACGGGCATCGTGCCCGTCGCTGCACTCGGAGAAAACCTTCGCCTCGCACTCCAGGCTGCGCTCGGCTTTCTACGCCGGCCACCTGCTGTGGGCAGCCCCGAGCCAGTCCATCGGTGGTTGAACGTAGGAGACGCAGCCAGGCACTATCGTCGGGGATGGAACTTGCCGTGGATGGCCTTGAGGCGGCCGGCATCGACGTGGGTGTAGCGCTGGGTCGTGGCGATGCTGGCGTGGCCGAGCATTTCCTGGACATGCCGGAGATCGACGCCACCGGCGACGAGGTGCGTGGCGAAGGAATGGCGGAGCGTGTGAGGACCGATGCCCGGGGGAATCCCGGCCGCGGCGGCATGCTCCTGCACGATTTCCCAGATCCGCATGCGGGAGAGGCGATTGCCGCGGGCTGAGAGCACGATCCAGGGGGGCTGGCCACCGGCACGGGCTGCGAACTGCGGCCGAGTGCGCTCGAGCCATGAGGAGACTGCCGCGACGGCGCGTTTGCCGAGTGGCACGACGCGTTCCTTGTCTCCTTTGCCCCGACAGGTGCAAAAGCTTTCGGCAAGGTGAACGTCCGCCTGCCGCATGCTGGACACCTCCGAAGCCCGACAACCGGTGGCATAGAGCAGTTCGAGCACGGCCCGATCCCGGCGGCCGTTGGCGGTCGCAGGGTCAGGGGCAGCGAGTAACCGGTCGACCTGGCTTGGCGAGAGCGTACCCGGGATCGCGTCGTCCGGCCGGCCTGGCGCGATGAGCTCCGCGGGACTCTCGATGACGACACCTTCGAGCTGGAGGAACGCGTAGAACGTCCGGAGCGTGGCGGCCTGCCGGGCGATGCTCGCGCGCGCCAGTCCACGCTTGGCAAGGTACGCGAGGTAGTCGCCAAGGTCGCGTACCGACAGTGCCCCGACCGACCGACCCGTGAGCCAGCCGGAGAAGTCCCGCAGATCCCGGGCGTACGCCGCCTGCGTGTTCGCCGAGAGGCCTCGCTCGTGACGAACGTGCTCGAGGAATCGCTCGACCAGCAGACTCGTCGCCGTCGGTGCAATCGCTACAGGCCCCGAATCAAGAATGATCCGCCGCGTGCGAGGACGTTTCGGTTGTTCTGCAGGCTTCGCCACGCGCATCTCCACCGCATTCTGAAACAACGCTTCGGAGCTTTCGATCGTGTCTCATTCGTTCTATCGGCATTCGTGGCAGCCGAGCCAATGGTGAATTCCGCTCGGGGTTGCCCGTGTCATGAAGCCGGCGTAGAAAACCAGCGCAGCCCGGAGGGCGCATCGCAGGTTTCTCCGAGTGAGCGAAGGCCATGGATGGCCGTAGCGAACGTCCGGCGACATGACACGGGCAACCCCGAGCCGCCCCAGCCCTAGGCGTCGTAGCCGAGGTTTGGCCCCAACCATCGGTGGGCCGTCGCCAGCGGCCAGCCCTTCCGAGCCGCGTAGTCCTCGACCTGGTCGCGCGTTATCTGGTCGACAGCGAAGTACCGGGCTTCCGGACAGGCGAAGTAAAGCCCACTCACCGACGCCGCCGGCCACATCGCGAAGTTTTCCGTCAAGGACATCCCGGTGCGCTGCTCGACGTCAAGCAGCTTCCAGAGGTTTTGCTTCTCCGTGTGATCTGGGCACGCCGGATATCCGAACGCCGGGCGAATGCCACGGTACTTCTCGTCAATCAAATCCTCTTTCGAGAGCGACTCGTGGATGCCCCAATCTGCCCGCGCCCGCTCATGGAGCATCTCGGCGAAGGCTTCCGCGAGCCGATCGGCGCAGGCTTGCACGAGGATCGCCTTGGCGTCGTCCATTTCAGCTCGCAGCTTCTTCGCGATCTCATCGACGCCATGGCCGGCGGTTACGGCAAAGGCGCCGATGTAGTCGGGAGTTCCGACAGGAGCGACGTAGTCTGCCAAACTCCGAAAGGATGTCTGCCCGACCCGCTCCCATTGCTGCCGCAGCATCTCGAAGCGAGCGAACTCGCTTTGGCGGGCTTCGTCGGCATAGACGACGATCGTGTCGCCCAGGCTGTTCGCAGGGAAGAACCCGTAGACGCCGCGGACCTCGATCGAAGGATCCTTTTCGAACTGATCGAGGACTTCTTGGGCGTCGTCAAAGAGTTCCCGCGCGATCGGCCCGACCGCATCGTCCTCAAAAATCTTCGGGTACTTGCCCTTCAGCTCCCACGTCGAAAAGAAAGGTGACCAATCGATGAATGGCCGGAGTTCCGCCACCGTCGTCGAGACATTTCGCACACCAAGAAACGCCGGGCGAGGCGGGGTATAGGCGTTCCAATCCATCGTGAATCGTCGAGCCTGGGCCTCGCGGAACTCCACGAGCTTGCGGTCACGCCGCAGGGCGAACCTTGCTCGCTCCGCCTCTTGCGTCGCTTTGATCTCTGACGCGAAGGCCTCGCGGTTCTTCGGGTTGACGAGCTTCTCGACAACGGGCACGCTTCGCGATGCATCGAGAACGTGGACCACTTCATGGTCGTAGTGCTGGGCGATCTTGACGGCCGTGTGCTTGGCGCTGGTCGTCGCGCCGCCGATCAGGAGCGGAACATCGAAACCCTCCCGTTGCATCTCCTTGGCGACGTGAACCATTTCGTCGAGGGACGGCGTGATCAGTCCAGAGAGGCCGATCACCTGGGCACCGGCCTTCTTTGCCTCGGCCAGGATCTTCTCGCATGGCACGAGCACTCCGAGGTCGATGACTTCAAAATCGTTGCAGGCGAGCACGGTGCCGACGATGTTCTTGCCGATGTCGTGAACGTCTCCCTTGACCGTCGCGAGGAGCACCTTGCCACGGCTCGTGTGTCCCCCCTGGGCGCCTGCTGCCGCTTTCTCGGCCTCCATGTAGGGGGTGAGGTAGGCGACGCTCTTCTTCATCACCGCCGCCGATTTCACCACCTGCGGCAGGAACATCTTCCCCTGGCCGAAGAGGTCGCCAATGAGATTCATCGCGTCCATGAGCGGTCCTTCGATGACCGCAATCGGGCGACCGTACTTGACGCGGGCTTCCTCGGTGTCGACCTCGATGAAGTCGGCGATGCCCTTGAGCAGGGCATGCCGGAGCCGCTCCTCCACCGGGCCTTCTCGCCAGGCGTCGACCTTCACCGGCCCCTTGTCCTTCGCCTTCACCGTCTCCGAAAACTCGATCAGCCGTTCGGTCGCGTCGGGGCGACGATTCAACAGGACGTCTTCGACTCGCTCACGAAGCTCGGGTTCGATCTCGTCGTAGACCTCGAGCATCTCAGGATTCACGATGCCCATGTCGAGGCCGGCACGGATGGCGTGGTAGAGAAACGCGGCGTTCATCGCTTCCCGCACGACATCGTTACCGCGAAACGAGAACGAAACATTGCTCACGCCGCCACTGGTACGGGCACCGGGACACTCCTTCTTGATGGTCCGTACCGCCTCGATGTAGTCGACCGCGTAGTTGGCGTGCTCAGGCAAACCCGTGCCGACCGTCAGGATGTTCGGGTCGAAGATGATGTCTTCGGCGGGAAAGCCGTTCTCGGTCAGAAGCTTGTAGGCCCGCGTGCAGATCCGAACTTTGTTCTCGTAATCGGCTGCCTGGCCCTGCTCGTCGAAGGCCATGACGACCGCGGCCGCGCCATGCTGGTGGATGATCTTGGCTTTTCGCAGGAACTCCTCCTCGCCCTCCTTGAGGCTGATCGAGTTCACGATCGGCTTGCCGGGGGAGTGCCGCAGGCCGACCTCGAGGATCTCCCACTTCGAGCTGTCGATCATCACCGGCACCTTGGCGATGTCTGCCTCGTGGGCGATGAGATTCAAGAACGTGGCCATGGCAGCTGCTCCGTCGAGCATGCCTTCATCCATGTTGATGTCGATCACGTTCGCGCCTCCTTCGACCTGGGCGCGAGCCACGCGAATGGCCTCTTCAAATTTCTGTTCTTTGATCAGCCTCGCGAACTTTCTGGAGCCGGTAACGTTCGTCCGCTCCCCGACCATCACGAACGGATTGTCCTGGCGGAAAACGAGCGGCTCGTTGCCGGCGAATTGCGACAGGCGTGAACGGGCAGGTGCATGCCGTGGCTTCACGCCGGCGACAGCCTCGCCGATCGCCTTGATGTGGGCCGGCGTGCTGCCGCAGCATCCGCCGACGATGTTGAGCCACCCCTGCTCGGCGAAGTCGCGAATGAACCCGGCCATGCGGCCCGGGGTCTCGTCGAATTCCCCGAGTGCGTTCGGTAGCCCTGCGTTCGGGTAGCAGCTGATCGCCGTATCCGCCACGCTCGCCAGCCGTTCGAGGTACGGCCGCATGCGATCGCCGCCCAGGCCGCAGTTGAGTCCGACACTCAGCATCGGGAAGTGCGAGACCGCGATCCAAAACGCCTCGAGCTGCTGCCCGGTGAGCGTCACTCCGCCTTCAAAAACCGTCGCCGAAAGCATGACCGGCCAGCGTCGACCACGCCTCGCGAAGACGTTCTCGAGCGCCAACAGACATGCTTTGAAATTCAGCGTGTCAAACGACGTCTCCGGGAGCAACAGATCGACGCCCCCATCCAGCAGCCCTTCGATGTTCACCTCGTAGCTGGCGACCATCTGCTCGAAGCTGACCGGCCGCGTTGCCGGATCGCCCTTGGCATTCATCGAAAGCTGGACCGCCGTCGGTCCAATGCTGCCGGCCACGAATCGTGGCTTCGACGGATCCCGCTTCAGGCAGGCCTCAACCGCCGCTCTGGCGACTTCGGCCCCAGCCTTGGACATTTCATAGGCGATGTCGGCCAACTTCGTTTCCGCCATCCCGATGGGACTGGCGTTGAACGTGTTGGTTTCGATGATGTCGGAGCCGGCGTCGAGATACGCCGCATGGATCTCCTGAATCATCGCCGGCTGCGTCAGCACGAGCAGGTCCGTCGCCTTCGAGAGGTCAGCGGGGTGATCCTTGAATCGTTCGCCACGAATTGCCGATTCCGGAAGCTTTTTCTGAAAGATGAGGGCACCCATCGACCCGTCCAGGAGCAGGACGCGCTGCTCCATCAATTCGCGAAGAAGGCCTTCGGTGTCGGAACTGGCTCTCGTCGTCATGGGACTCCGTGGAAGGTTGGCTAGCGTGGCGGGCCAGGAAGTCAGGGGCCTTTCCGTGAACTAGCACGGCAAGGGAGGAACCAAAACATGAATCATAGGCAACTTGGCCACGCCGTCATAAGGCCGGTTGCCGATGACGCGATTCCTGAGCCGCGATGGACGATGACAGAAGGCAGGAGTCGTGCGGTGCGCACGCTCGCTGGTTGTGAGAGCCAAAGGTGGTCAAGGAGGCTGGGTTGGCAATCCGAGTGCTTGCGACGATCCCCGACCTTTCACCAGCAGCATCCGCGGCCGTTGGCCGGCGGAGGCCCGGCCATCCGGAACGAACGCGCGCCAACACCGCGGTCGCTCACGCCGACGACGGCACCGCGCCCGAGGCATCTGGCCGAAAGCGATCGATTCGACCAGTGGACAAGCCCCGGTTTCGGCGTCGCAAGTCCAGGGCGATTTTTCCCTCGGGCTCGATCACGGTCCTCGCCATCATCGCTGCTGGCATCTGGTCCTATGTCGCGGTTCGCGACATGCGCCGTCCGCAACCGGCCCCGACGGGTGAACGGATTGCAGCCGAGACGGCTTCGCTCGACAAGGGGACGACACGCCGATGACACTCGACACCATCGACCGCGCCTTTGTTGATCGCTGGCATGCTCGTCGAGCACGGTCCGTCGAGTCTGTGGCGCCCGTTCATCCAGAGGCGGTCATCGAAGCGACCACGGAGGAACTTCATGCTCCCCTCCCCGAAACGAAACACGCCGCTCCCCTGCCCGATCTCGACATGGTCGGCGCGGAACCTCGCCTGGCCGAGGATTACCAAGTCGCGGTGGCAGGCACGGAGGAGCCGAGCCTCATCGACCGCCTGCTGATCGCGGGCCAAGAACAATGGGAATGCCTCGCCGACGAAGTGGAGGTCGCGAGGCGCGACGGCCACCGGGTGATTGCGGTGATCGGAGGCGAGCCGGGCGAAGGGCGGACAACGCTGGTCGACTGCCTTGCCCGCACGCTCCGCGATCGCGGCCGCGACGTGGCCGTGCTCACAGCGACTGACGACGCGACCGACCTCGAAGGCGGCCATGGGAACGATCGACGCATCGTTCTGATCGACGCGGGCGTCTGGTTTCCGCCCGGCCCCATCCGACGCCAGAAACTCGTCCAAGAGAGCGTCGGCTGCGACGCCGCGATTCTCGTGCGGCGAGCGGACCGTGAGCCGGTGGCTGCACGGGCGACCGCACTTGCCGCCCTCGGAATGACGGTTCTTGGTGAAGTCGTGACGTTCGCGTCACGCGATGGAGACGAATGATGACGTCGACAACTTGCCTTTCGCTCACGCAGCCTCAGCTCGGAGCACTCGCCAAGATCACCTGCGGCATTGAATCGCGTTCTGGCATCGCCCTGCTCTGCGGCCCTTCGGGCGTCGGGAAGACCACGGTCCTCCAGCACCTGGCTGCTGATCTGCAAACCGAAGATCCAGGATGCGCGGTCCGAAGCGTGAACGACTGGCTCGACGACGACGAATTCCCATCGGTGGTCATCGCGGATGATGCCCACATGGCACCTGACGCCGACCTGATTCGCCTTGCAACCCTCTGCCGGACCCGTCACCCCTCCGCTGCACTCGTCCTTGCCGGCCAAGGGCGATTGCTGACGCTCGTGGCCCGTGACCGACGGCTCGAGCAGGCTACGAAACTGACGGCGGCGATCCTGACAGGCCACCTCGACGACACTGCTGTACTCGTGCACCGTCACGCAGACGGGCTGATGGTGGACGAGGCCAGCATCACCGCGATTCATGAAATCACCGGCGGCGTTCCCGCCGAGGTTCTCCGACTCGTCAATCTGGCACGTGTCGTGGCAGGATCAGGATCAGGTCGCGATGGTCGCCTTTCTCCAGGCACCATCGAGATGATTCATCGCCGGCTGTCGCCTCGGGCCGCCTGAGCCGCGGCGGCCTCCGCTGCAGCCCGGGCCAGCATCGTGGGCACCGCATCAGGACTTGGATCCTGGATGGTCCTCCCGGGCGTGAACGCCGTGATATCAAGGACTGGCTCTTGATCGTCGACGAGATCGGCGATGACGACGGCCGTTGCCGGCGACTGGTGAAGCCCGGCCCGGAAATGCCCCGCTGCGACGTAGGCGTTCTCATATGTGCCCGCGCGCCCGATCGATGGCAAACCGTCTGCCGAACCGGGCCGAAGCCCTGCCCACGACTTTTCGAGTGTTGCCCCCGACACGTCCCCCAAGAGCTCGGCAGCGACGCCGAGGAGATGCTCGATCGCTTCGGGCACGGTGACCGGTGCGAACCCGACGTCCTCGATCGTCGACCCGACCAGAATGAGATCGCCTTCGCGTGGCACCAGATAGTGAAGCCCGCGATTCACGATGCGGCCCAGCCGATGCCCCGGCATCCGCACCAGTGCGATCTGGCCGCGAATCGGTCGGGTGTCGAGACGAAGGCCGAGATCCGCGGCAAGGACGCCTGTCCAGGCGCCCGTGGCGATCACGTAGCAATCTGCCGTGACGTGATCCTGCCCGCGCGGTGTCGTGACGGCGAGCCCGGTCACGCGTGTTCCCCTGGTGTCGATCCGGTCGACGGTCACTCCTTCATCGATGACGACCCCGCGGCTGCGGCAGGATCGCTCCAGCGCCTCCAGGTGCCGCGGCGCTCGAAACTGCATCTCGTCAGGAAGCAAGTATCCTCCGACCAGCCGGGCCGCCGCCACCGCCGCAGCCAGCGCGGGCTCGGTAGCCGTAAGATCGAACGCCGACAGCCACTCGCACCGGGCTCCTCGAGCCAGCCATGCATCGGCAGACTCTCGAAGCACTGCGAGCCGTTCGTCGTCGGCCGCCACATACAGGCCGCCGCATGGCAAGAGGCCGTTGTCGACTCCCGTCTCGTCACGAAGCTCCTGGGACCACTGGCGGTGAAGCCGCGTACTCAGCGCCGTGAGGGCCGCATTGGGCTCCGCGGGGCCGGCAGGCGGGGCCGGCGGAAAGATGCCCACCGCCGCCCATGAGGCCGTCGCACGCCGCGGCTCGCGCGTGAGGACGCGCACCTCGTGGCCCCGACATGCCAACTCACGGGCGATTGACAGGCCGATGATGCCGCCGCCAACGACACAACAGGAGCGAGATCCCACGGCGGCTCACGCGTTGGTGGGAACATCGGCCGAGTCAGCGACATTCACCCACACGTGCACATGGGGCGCACCACGGAAATGCCACACGAACGCGGGCCCCTCGAGCCGCCAGTTGTCCCACACCTTGTCGTTCCCGATGTCGCCCTTCGAGTAGAAGACGAGGCGGACGTCATCGAGACCTCCCTGCCGTTCGAGGCAGCCACGAACCTCATCTCGGTCGGCGGTGCGGTACGGCTCGAGAAGAATGGCCAGTACCTTTTCGAGTTCCTCCCGCTGATCGGGGGAAAGCTCTGAAACAGGAAGACCGGGAATCGGTTCCTTCTTGCCTCGAAACGCGATTGCATTCTCTTTGGGCAGGCGATCCACGAGCGCGACCGATCGCTGCTTCCCATCGAGCATCTCGAACACCCGATTGGCCGCCACGGCCTGGGGCCAGAACACGTTGCCAGGATGATCCTTCTCTTCGTTGAACCCGCCAGCATCATGACCGTAAAAGATCGGGCCACCGAACGCGACATGGTCGGCCGCGTCACCGTCGCACCGGAGCGTCATGTGCCGCCCCGTCATGAGAAACTGAAACTTGCCACTGCCGGGCTCGCCGATGAGGGCGATCGACTGATCGTGACCGAAGCCGCCGCAGTCGTCTTCCATCTGCTTGTCGAACTTCGCGTGCCACTCCGGCTCGATGAGCTGCTCAAAAATGTCCCGGATGAGTTGCCGCTGATCCGCCGTGAAGAATTTCCCCCCCACCTCAGGCTCGGTCGCGTTCCAGTTGTTGCCGACGCGGGTTCGCAGGAGCCCGAACTTCGGATGCTTGTAGTCCCATGGGAAGCAGATCTGTTTTCGCTGCTCGTCGGACAGCGACTCGTGGAGAACGGCGGCGAGCGACTCGGCAGTTTTCGCTGTCACGGCATCCTTGGATGCCTCTGCGGCGAGCAAAGTCTTTCCCGAGGCGAGGAGCCCAGCCGTGCCGGCGGCCTCGGCAAGGAGTTGGCGACGGGTGAGCACTGGGTCGTGGGCGGGCATGCTGGAATTCTCCTGAAGACTGCAGAGACAACTCCCTGCGATATGACTAGCCTACAGGGTACACTTTCCGATCTGAAACGGCGGCCGCGACTGTGCCGTCAACACACCTGCTGACACACCCCTCATGGCGACTGTTCCACTCCCTGTTTCCCGTGTTCCCGACGCGTTGGGGCGATTCGGCCGGTACGGCGGCCGCTATGTGCCTGAGACACTGTCGGCAGCGCTCGATCAACTCGAGCAGGCCTACGCTGAAGCCATGGTCGACCCGGCGTTCGCAGCCGAGCTCGATGCCCTGCTCTCCACGTTTGTGGGCCGTCCGACACCGCTCCACTTCGCCGAGCGGCTCACGAAGCATGCTGGCGGAGCCGCCATCTGGCTCAAGCGGGAGGACCTCAACCACACCGGCGCCCACAAAATCAACAACACGCTCGGCCAGGCGCTCCTTGCCGTGCGCATGGGCAAGAAGCGGATCATCGCCGAGACGGGTGCCGGCCAGCATGGCGTCGCCACGGCCACCGCCTGCGCCCGGTTCGGCCTGGAGTGCGTGGTCTACATGGGGGCCGAGGATGTCCGCCGCCAGGCGCCGAACGTCCGGGCGATGCGGCTCATGGGCGCCGAAGTTCGCCCCGTTGAGAGCGGCTCACGGACTCTTCGCGACGCGATCAACGAGGCGATGCGCGACTGGATGGCCTCGGTTGAAAACACGCACTACATCATCGGTTCGGTCGTGGGCCCGCACCCCTTCCCTCGCATCGTCCGCGACTTTCAGTCGGTGATCGGACGCGAGGCCGTCGACCAGTGCCGGCAGCGCCTCGGCCGACTCCCCGACACGGTCGTGGCCTGCGTTGGCGGGGGCAGCAACGCCGCCGGGATGTTCTATCCCTTCGTCGATCACGCTGCGGTCCGTCTCGTAGGAATTGAAGCGGGGGGGCGATCGGCGAAACCGGGCGAACATGCGGCCAGCCTTTCCTACGGGGCCCCGGGCATCCTTCACGGGAGCCTGAGCTACGTGCTCCAAGACGCCGACGGCCAGACCTCTGACGTCCACTCGGTTTCGGCGGGCCTCGACTATCCCGGCGTTGGCCCTGAGCACTCCTATTGGAGGGACCTTGGCCGCGTCGAGTATTCAAGCGTGACCGATGCCGCGGCCCTTGACGCGTTTGACCTCGTGGCCCGCCGTGAGGGCATCCTGCCGGCCCTCGAAACATCTCATGCCCTCGCCTGGGCGACGGCGGAGGCGGCCAGCCGACGGCCTGAAGACATCATCCTCGTCTGCCTTTCCGGCCGCGGCGACAAAGACGCAGCCGAGATCGCCCGGCTGCGAGGCCTTTCCGTCGACGGGAGCCCCACGTAACACCCCATGCTTGCAACCACTGCCAAACCGATTGGTCGAATCGAGGCCATGTTCGCCGCAGCCAAAGCTGCCGGCCACAAGGTCGTTGCTCCCTTCGTCACCGCCGGCGATCCCGATCCGGCCGCGACGGTGGCGATCCTCGAAGCCCTGGACCGGGCCGGTGCATCGCTTTGTGAGCTCGGCGTACCGTATAGCGACCCGATCGCTGACGGCCCGGTGATTCAGGCTTCGTACACACGGGCCCTCGCTCACGGCATATCGCTCGAACAGGTGTTCGGGATCGCACAACGGGCGAGCCGCAGTGTCACGATGCCGATCCTCGCGATGGCGAGCTACTCGCTGGTTTTTCGGCGTGGGATCGACCGCTTTGTCAGCGATGCCGTCGCCGCCAATCTGTCGGGATTTGTGATCCCCGATCTCCCGATCGAAGAGTCTGATGACCTCGATGCCGCCTGCCGCGACGCAGGCCTCGCGCTAGTACGCCTGGTCACCCCGACGACACCACCGGAGCGGGCCGCAAAGATCGCTGCCAAGTCGACCGGATTTCTCTACTGTGTCTCGGTTGCGGGCGTCACCGGAGCTCGCACTGACTTGCCACCAGGGTTGATCGAGCGCGTGCAATGGCTTCGGACACAGACCAACGTCCCGGTTCTCGTCGGTTTCGGGATCTCGTCACCTGATCAGGTTCGTGCCGTATGCGACGTGGCCGACGGTGCGATCGTCGGCTCGGCACTCGTGCGACTAGTGGCGGAGCATGCCAAGGGCGACCGAGACCAACTCGTAGCCGCCGTCGAGCGATTCGCTCGTGACCTCGCCGCGGCCGCCCGCGGCTGACGCCTGCGAAGGCATCGCCGTCACGTGCCAAATGGCATGGCTTCGCCCCCTTGGCGGAAACTACAATGGAGCTTGAGGCGGACCCGTATGCGTACGGAGGTCAAGTTCGTCATGATGTTTTCAGCTCGTGATCCGTCCGACGTCGATCGCTTTTTCCGCGGGCTCACCGAATACGCCTTCCACACGAGGCTCGGTGTCGTGGACCCGCCCTTGGTCGACTATGTCTCGGTGATGCTCGTGCGGTTCATGCGCAACGAGCGGCTCGCAGTACTACCTGGGGCCGGCGAAGAGTCGGCCGACGTGACCCACATGCTGCTGGCTGCGGAACGCCATGCCGACGCCTCACTGGCCCGCGAGGAATATCGCCATATTGGCGACGTCACTCTTTTTTGGAGCGGCCTCTACCCCGAAGCCCTGGCCCGCTACCGGATGCCGGGCCCCCATGCCGACCTGGTGGGCTACAAGGCCGCCGGCCGACAGGCCTACCGGCTGGCCGCTGCGCTCGAACCCGACGACGCGGCCGACGAGCGATCGCTCCTCGAACGGCTCTCCGACGAGTACGACCTCTGCGTGGAAGGCCTCGGCGAAGTCCGCCGTGCCTGGGGCGAAGCGGCGTAGACTTCGTCAGCCAGCGGAAGGCTCCGTCTCGATCAACTGGGCCTGCCACGGCGGATCAAAGCCGGCGGCATCGATAGGGATGCCCGCACGTACGACGGTAGCCACGATGTCCGCCGGCGATATGAGGGCCAGATTGAGCCACACGGCCACCGCGTCGGCATCGACGGCCTGACACTCAGCGCCAGACGTCTCGAGCGCCGCTACACAGGCCTCGGCGCGCCCTGGGCACTGCACCACAAAACGCCAAAGGCGGCCCTCCGCAAAGGTCGCGAGATCATTCCTGCCGGCGGCCGCGAGCCTGCCCTCGACCATCACGGCCAGGTGCGAGAAGCACTCAGGAACACGCGCATCGTCGAGCGCCGCGAACACAGATCGCCCCATAAGCACCGCATCGCCGATGAGCCGCCCGACATCACGTCGACCAGCCGGGTCAAGCCCTGCAAAAGGATCGTCAAGCAGCAGCACCTGCGGGTCGTGCAAAAGGGCCTTGGCAATGAGAAGCCGCTTCGCGCGTCCCGCGTCGAGCGAATCAACGGCATCGCGACGACGCCTGGCGAGCCCAGCCAGGCCCAAGACTTTTTGAGTGGCCTGATCGAGTGAAGCCCCCCGAAGCCCTGCAGCCGAAGCAAACAACTCGAGGAATTCGTCGATACGGATGCGGGGCCACTCAGGCATCCGATCTGGCACATATCCCGCGGTCATCCGAACGGCTTCGGGGGCGCGCCGCACGGAGTGACCGTCGACCAGAATGTCGCCAGCATGCAGCGGCACGGCGGTTGCCGCTGCGGCAACCAGCGAGCTCTTCCCCGCCCCGCTCGCCCCCACGAGCGCCCAGGCCTCCCCCGCCCGCACATGGAGGGCGATTGCCTCGACGACGAGCTGCCCGCCGCACGCAACGCTCGCCCGATCGAACCGAATCATCGGCCGAGGCGGTCGGCGGTCATCTCGATCGAGACGAGCAAACCACGAGCTTTGTTCAGTGTCTCCTCGAACTCCTTCTCGGGCACGCTGTCAGCCACGATCCCTGCCCCCGATTGCACGAAGGCCCGGCCATCCTTGACCACGATCGTCCGAAGGGCGATGCAAGTGTCCATTGACCCGGCAAAGTCGACGTAGCCGACCGCGCCTGCATAGGGCCCCCGCCGCACCGGCTCGAGTTCGTCGATGATCTCCATGGCCCGGATCTTGGGGGCGCCAGAAACCGTACCCGCTGGTAGGCAAGCTCGCAGGGCGTCAAAAGCCGTGAGGCCATCGCGCAACCTCCCCGTGACGTTGCTCGTGAGGTGCATGACGTGGCTGTACCGCTCGATTGTCATGACGTCCGAGAGCGTCACTGAGCCGATCGCCGACACGCGGCCAACGTCGTTGCGGCCCAGATCGATGAGCATCACGTGCTCAGCCCGCTCTTTCGGATCCGCCAAGAGATCCTCGGCGAGGGCCTGGTCTTCCTCGGGCGTCGCCCCGCGTCGCCGTGTGCCAGCCAGCGGCCGAACGGTCACGGTGCCGTCGACCGCCCGCACCATGATCTCAGGCGAACTCCCGACGAGCGTGCACGAAGGACTCCGCAAATAAAACATGAAGGGACTCGGGTTCACCACCCTGAGTGTGCGGTAGATCTCGAGCGGTGAACCTGCAAATGGCACCTCGAGCCTGCGGCTCAAAACCACCTGAAAAATGTCACCGGCGCGGATGTATTCGATCGACTTCTCGACGGCCTCGAGGAACGCCTCGCGAGGAAAGGCCGACTTGGCAGTGCCGTCGGTCAGGCATCGGGGTTCATGCCGCGGGCCGACGTCGGCGGGGGGAGGCCAGTCGCTCGGGGCGGCAAGTTGTCCGATCGTGGCGTCGATGCGTCGACATGCTTCGGCATAGGCAGCCTGGACCGCCGAGCGTGAACCGTCTTCGAGGCGAGCGAGCACCACGACATCGATCGTTTTGGTGGCGTTGTCAAAAACCACGAGACGGTCATAGAAGGCGAAGTCGAGGTCCGGGAGACCGACGTCATCGGGCGGCTCGTTCGGCAGGTCTTCGACGTAGCGGATCGCATCGTAGGCGGCGTATCCGATGGCCCCGCTCGTGAACGGCGGCAGTTCAGGGAGGCGTGCCGGTCGATAGGCTTCGACCCGGCGTTCGAGTTCGGCGAGGGGGTCATCGCTCTCAAATGCCTCGGTCGAACCCGCGCTCGTGACCTTCACCGCGGAGCCGCGGGCCTCGATCCGCAGGAAGGGATCGGCAGCTAAAAAGCTGTAGCGGCCGACCTTCTCTCCCCCCACGACACTTTCGAAGAGGCATGCAGCCGCTCCCTCATCGAGCCTTGCAAATGCCGACAAGGGCGTGAGGGCGTCGGCGAAGATGCGCCGGTAGACGGGCACGAGACGACTCGTTGCAGCCAACTCGGCAAAACGGGTGGTGTCTGGGAGGTGGGCCATTGGAACTCTCACTTCGGTAACGAACGAGCGTACCTGTGCCCACGACACCCCGCCAACGCGACCCCGTTCTTCCCCGGGGACGACACGCTTCGGGCGACCGACCGAACCTGACTCGCTATGATTCCGGAGCAGGTCTCGAAGGATGCATGTCATGAAGTGCCAGCAGTGCGACAAGCAGGCGGTGTTCCATATCACCGAGCTCGAAACGGGCGAGGTGCGGGAGCTCCATCTCTGTGAGGACCACGCCCGGGCCTACCTCAACCAGTCGGAAGGCAACGGAGGTTCGGAGAACGAGCCATCCGGCGGGGGCCTTACCGGCCCGCTCTCGGTCGGCCAAACCGCCGATGAATTGGCGGTGCTCGACAAAAAAGCCTGTGACATGTGTGGGATCACGTTCTTCGAGTTTCGCAACTTAGGGCGCCTCGGGTGCCCCCACGACTACGCGCAGTTCGAGAAGGAGCTCGAGCCCCTCATTGCCAACGTCCATGGGGCGACCACCCACACTGGCCGGCGCCCTGATCGAGGCACGAGCGGGCTTCCGGAAAGCACGGCTGAACTGACGTCGTTGATCGGCTTGCGTCGCGCCATGCAGGAGGCGATCGCCTGTGAAGACTACGAGGTCGCCAAGCAGATTCGCGATACGATCCGCGGCATTGAAGAGCGCTGGCTCGGCACAGGCCGGCCATGACCCACGAGCTACCCATGGAATTTGACGCGCTCACGAAATCGACCGGCGAATGGCTCAAGGGCACGGGCCCGGAGTCGGACATCGTCATGAGCAGCCGCGTGCGGCTGGCTCGCAATCTCGCCCACTTTCCATTCATCAGTCGCGCGAGCGAACAGGACCGCACCGATATCGAGCGATTCCTCCGCGAGCGGATTGCGACGGCTCCCCTTGGCAAGGAGCTTGAGTACATCGACGTCGGCCACCTCGAAGCGCTCGATCGCCAACTCCTCGTGGAGCGGCAGCTCATCAGCCGTGAGCATGCTGAAGCCCAAGGAGCCCGTGGCGTGGCCATCGACAAACTCGAGCAGGTCAGCCTCATGGTCAACGAGGAAGACCACCTACGCATTCAGTGCATGCACAGCGGCCTCGATCTGCATGGAGCCTGGGAGCAGATTCGGATCGTGGACGAGCAGATCGGCCGCGTCGTCCCCTACGCATTCCACGAACGCTGGGGCTACCTCACCGCCTGTCCCACGAACGTCGGCACCGGCATCCGGGTGAGCGTCATGCTCCACCTGCCGGCCCTCGTGATCACGCGGCAAATCGACAAGGTTTTCCGCAGCTTGCAGAAGATTTCGCTGGCTGTTCGAGGCCTCTACGGCGAGGGCTCGCAGGCCATGGGTGACTTCTACCAGATCTCGAACCAGACCACCCTCGGCCGAACGGAAGAGGAGCTCGTCGAACAGGTCGGCGACGTCGTGCCGGTGCTCATCGACTACGAGCGACGGGCCCGGGAGTTTCTGGTGCGCGAGACGAGCCAAAACGTCCACGACCAAGTAAGCCGTGCCTACGGCATCCTTCGCACCGCCCAGACGATCACCGCGGAGGAGACGATGCAGCTCCTGTCCCGCGTGCGCATGGGCGTGTTGCTCGGCCTGCTCGGTAACGTCGACATCGCCCAGCTCAACTCACTTCTCGTCCGCACCCAGCCGGCCCACCTTCAAAAAATTCGCGGCATCGAGCTCGACACGAAGGACCGCAACATCGAGCGCGCCCGCTACCTCCGACAACACTTCGGGTAAGCGCGGAGAGGGTCACTCGGCGGCGAGCTTGCCACGAAGGGCTTTGACGACGGGGGCCGGCACGAACCGTAAGAGCGCCTCGTCGTCGGCCAGCGGCGTGATCTGTTTGAGCAGCGACGAGGAGATATGGGAATAGGCCGCGTCGGCCATGAGGAAGACCGTCTCGACGGACGGGTCGAGCTTGCGGTTGGCCAGCGTCATCGTGAACTCGGCCTCGATATCGGTCAGAGACCGAACGCCTCGGAGCAAGACGTTGGCCCCTTGCTCGCGCACGAAGGCGACCGACAGGCCGCTGAAGAGCTCAACCCGCACATTCGCCAGTCCATCGAGTGACGCCCGGACGAGCCCCACGCGCTCTTCGAGCGAAAAGAGCGGCTGCTTGTCGGAGTTGATGCCGACCCCCACGACGATCCTGTCGAAAATCCGGCTGGCCCGCTCGATGACGTCGAGATGGCCGAGCGTGATGGGATCGAATGAGCCGGTATACACGGCAGTGCGGGGGGAGGACTGCACGGGTTGGTGCGATTTCACGTGTGATGCGGGGGGTGAGGCAGTGCCAATTCTGCCGGCAAACTCGGTTCGGGGTTCACTGGTTCCCCGCCAGGACCGAAGTATGGTATGGAGTTGTCTCGTCCGCTACCTGGCAGGGAAACCACCCTCTCGTGTCGAAGTCGCTTGCGATCACTGGATTGGTCATCTCCGGCCTTGTCGTCGTCCTCTTCGTCGCCGATTTGGCGGCTGCATTTCCGTTCGCCCGTACAAGTTGGCTGCTTGATGCAGCGTTCATCGTGTCGGGGCTGATCGTCGGCTATCTGAGTTGGTCGATCCTCGATCAGGGCAAGCGTCGACCTGCGAAACCGGGCGGCCTGCGTTAAACGTTACGCCGCCCGCAGCACGGAACCGGCGAGAGTCTGTTGATCGTCACCGGTGAGCCGGGCCGCGAGCCCAGAAAGCGTGGTCACCTCTACGCCGTCACGGGAGGCCTTACTGGCCGCCCACGTGGCGAGCCGATCGAGTCGGTGGCAGGGCATCCCCTGCGCGTCCCAGGCCTCGGTCCCCAGCACGGCAAGGCCGCCGCGGCGGACACGAGGCCGTGAGGAAAGGCCGAAGGCCGACAACGGACCACGACGCGATGCCGGGGCCATCTCCACTTCCCAGAGGCCCCATGCCGGATTGTGGCACCGCCACCCTGCTGGTGCAGGACGACGGCTGCCACGACCGTATCCAGCGAGCGTGTCGACGAGCACGACACGCACGCCCTCTTCGACCAGGAGAGGCCGATGCTCGACGTCACAGCCACCATGGACGGCGATCGCTGCGAGTGACGGCACAGCCTCGCGCGCCATCGCCAAAAGCCGGCGGAGTCTCTGCCGAGACTCGAACGCGGCGGCTGGCAGCTTGAGCACGAAGTCATGCTGCCCACGGGCGATGCCAACCGCCGAGGCAACGGTGCCGATCCGCTCAGCAGTCGCAATCCAGGTGACAGGGACGGCGCCACCGTGATGCCCGTGGCGGGCGGTCTTGGGCGACCCTGAGGCCACGCCACAAACGACGATGACGGTGGGCGATTTCACTGCGGGCATCCGTTCCCTCCCGATGCAAAGCGACGGGAATTCCCGCCGCCACGTCTCGGTATCGACCCCCTGGCCGGCCCCGCTCAAACATCGGCCGGCTCCCCCGCAGAGCCCGCAGGCTCTACGGAACCGGCCGGCTCACGCGCGGCGCTCGTGCGCGATCATGGCGGCAACCAGGGATTCTGAAGTTGCCTCCTGCGCTTCGACAGTCGGCTCGAGACCGAAACGGCGAAGGGAGGCGCTCGTCACGGTGCTCAAACTGGCGATCCGCCACGAGCGAATCCACGGGGAAAAGAGACGCATCGATGCCTCGGCGATCACACCGCTCGTGACCGTGAGCCAAGGCGCCGAAGCGGCTTGGAGAAGTTGCTCGGTCGCAGCATCGATTTCTTCGATGGGAACGCTCTGGTAAGCGGTTCTTTCGTCAACGACATGGCCCGCTGCCTCGAGCGATTGTCGGAGCACTTCACGACCACGTGCCGCACGCACGAGCAGAAAGCGGCTGCCGCGCGGTTGGTCGGCAAGAGCGTTGGCAAGTCCCTCGGATCGAAACGAGTCTGCCGTCATGTCACAGACATATCCTGCCGCCTCGAGGCTGCGAGTGGTGGCAGGGCCTATGGCTGCAAGGCGAGCAGTGCCAAGCGCCCGGCCGTCGAGGCCGGCAGCCTTCATGCGATCGAGGAAGCCGCGAACTCCATTGGTGCTCGTGAAGACGATCCAATCGTAGCTGCCGAGGTGACGAATCGCCGCGTCGAGCGGCCCCAGGTCATCCGGGGGCGCAATGCGAATGACAGGAACGTGAAGGCACTCCCCACCGGCGGCTCTCACGAGCGCCGCCACCTCCCCTTCCTGTCCGACCGGCCGTGTCACGATGACGAGTTGGCCGGCGAGCGGCCCTGGCGTCGGCGCCGTGACCGCGGCACCGACGAGGAGGACAGCCGGGGAACGCCAGCCCTGGCGTTCGGCATCGCTCGCGCACGTCGCGAGCGTGGTCGAGGCGACCCGCTGATCCGGCCATCCACATCGGCTCACGAGGGTGACAGGGGTCTCGCCCGATCGGCCAGCATCGATGAGCCGCTGCGACCAGGAGGCAATCTGCTCCACGCCCATGTAGACGACGATCGTCCCTGAAACCGCAGCCAGGTCCGTGAGGTCGCAGGGCTCCGACTTGCCGCGTGCCGGGTGCCCGGTCACCAATGTCAGACTCGATGCGGCGTCGCGACTCGTGAGCGGAACGCCGGCAACCGCGGCGGCTGCGAGCGCTGCCGTGATCCCAGGCACGATCTCGACTGACAACCCAGCTTGCCGAACCGGCTCGATTTCCTCGGCAAGTCGGGCGAAGACCGTCGGGTCTCCGCCTTTGAGGCGAACGACATGCCGACCAGCGCGGGCCAGATGGACGAGTAACTCGCCCGTGGTCCGTCCAGGATCAACGTCGGTCACGTCACGTCGGTCGACGCAAATCCGATCAGCCGATGCGGGCACGAGGGCAAGCACTTCCGGGTGCACAAGTTGGTCATGCACGACGACTTCGGCCCGCGACAGTCGATCGACTGCTCGGCGAGTCAGAAGATCCGCGGCACCGGGGCCCGCACCGACAAAAACGATGGTCTCAGCAGCCTTCATGAATCAGCAGGGTTGAGGGACGCCCGGTCTGTTTGGTCGTCTCGGGTTTGTCGCATGTGAAAAAGCCGCCTACACTCAAGGTTTTCCAGGTTCCATCGGGGCAGATCCGGGGGGCCATTATTCGCACACCACGCGACACGGCAATTTGGATCCGGCATGGCGAACGAGTCTACAGCGGCCACACAGGTTCCCGTCGATCCCACCCGCTCGCCGTCGTGGGCGGCCCTTTCCTCTTCGGATCGGATGCGCTTGCTCCAGTGCTACCGGACTGGTGTCCAAGCAGGCGATCCGAAATACGCCATCGACATGTTTTCGATGTGCGTGGCCGGGGATCCAGGGAATGTCGTCTTTCTTCAGTCCTTCTTGACCGCCCTTCGGCACAAGCACGGGGCCAAGAAATCGAGCACCTTCGCCTCGCTCTCGACGATGGGGGGCCGCTCCTCCATGAAGAAGGCGGCTTCTCAGGCGAACTGGCATGAGGTGATCAAGCTCGGCGTCAACACGCTCAAGTCGAATCCGGCCGATCATACATGCCTTCTGCTGATGGCTGAGGCCTGTGAAAACTTGATGATGCCTGAGTGCCAGGCGGTCTATCTTCGCACGGCCCTCGACGTTGCCCCGGCGGATGTCGAGGTGAACCGGCAGTGCAGTCGGTACGCGGCGAGCCAAGGCAACTACGACCAGGCGATCGAGTGCTGGCGTCGGATCGCCAAGGTCAAAGGCATGGCCGAAGAGGCCGACCAGGAGATCGCCAGGCTCTCGGTCGAGAAGACGATCACCGCGGGCCAAGGCCTGACAGGCCGAGGTGGCGCGAAGCCGACAACCGACGACGATGCGGCAACTCCGACCACCAGCCGGCGTGCCAAACTCGAACAGGCCATCAAGGAAAACCCCGCCGACATCGACACCTACCTCGAGCTGGCCGACGTGCTCGAACAGGAAGGGTCCATCGAGGCCGCAGAAAAGGTGCTCGCCAAGGCGCTCGCTGCGTCGGGTAACGAACTGAAGGTTCGCGAACACGTCGAAGACCGCCAACTCCGGTGGGGCCGGGCCAAACTCATGCTGGCCGAAAAGCGCCTCGAGGCAGCAGACACGCCCGAAAACCGCACAGCCGTCGAGAAGCTCAAGCTGGCAAGCCTGCGGCAAGAGATCGAGATCTTCGGTGCCCGAGTGAGCCGGTATCCCGACAATGTCACCTGGAAATACGAACTCGCCCTTCGCCTCAAGGCAGCAGGCAAATACCAGGAAGCCATCAAGGCGTTTCAGGAGGCGATCAAGGATGTCCGGCGCCGGGGAGTGATTTCGCTCGAGCTTGGCGAGTGCTTCCAGGCGATCAAGCAGTACCAGCTCGCGATGCAAAACTACGAAGTCGCGATCGAGGCCCTGACAGATCGGGAGATCGAGAACCGCAAGCGGGCCCTCTACCGGGCTGGGGTGCTGGCAGCGGCCCTGAAAGACATCGACGCGGCCCAGAAACACCTATCTGCCGTGGCCACGCTCGACTTCGGATACCGCGATGTGGCGAAGCGACTGGACAAACTGCGTTCGGGGGGCGATAAAAGTGAGTCTGACGGCTGAGCCCCGATGGCCTGCCACCCTCCCTACGCCAGTGCTTTCCAGGAAATCCAATGCCTCATTCGGCCAGTGCCAAGAAGCGCAACCGCCAAAACCTCCGCGACCGCGAGCGCAACCGCGCCGTGAAGTCGACGCTCAAGACCTCGATTCGAAAGGTGCTCGACGCCGTCTCGAGCGGAGACGCTGAGGCTGCCAAGGCACAGCTCAGGGGCGCCGCCAAGACGGCCGATCAAGCCGCTGCCAAGGGGACCATCCACAAGAACCGTGCCGCCCGGATCAAGTCGCGCCTTTCAGCGCGGGTCCTAGCCGCCAGCAAGGGCACTTCTGCGGCAACCGCCAGCAAAGCCCGGAAGGCCTGAGCCAGGGCGAATTCCGACGGCCGTCACCAAACGACGGCGCTCGCGTCGAACACAGGCCCTTCGACACACGTGCGGCGGTAGTCCCAGCCCCCTGACGCATCGCGGATCGGCGCGACGCACGTGAAGCAGATGCCGATGCCACAGGCCATCGGCGTTTCAAGGGAGACAGTGCACGGCATGCCTCGCTCGGCGGTCCAGCGGGCGACGGCCGCCATCATCGGCTCGGGGCCACACGTCACGACGTGCGGAGCGGAATCGGCAAACCGTCCTTCGTTCGCCAAGGTGTCGAGGAGGTCCACCACATTGCCTTTAAGCCCTGTGGATCCATCCAGGGTTGCGAGGTGGACGTCACATCCGCCCGCGTGAAAATCGTCGACATCACCGAAGAACGAGGCGGATCTGGCCCCCCAGCAGAATGTGATTCGGTCGGCCCTTGGCACGGATCGGGTGGGGTTCCCGTAGCGACAGAGGCCAGCCCGTTCCCGGGCGAGAGCAAGCAGAGCCGTCTGCCCGATGCCGCCGGCCACGAGCACGAGATGCCGCACGGCAGGAAGGTCAAAACCGTTGCCGAGGGGTCCCCAGACGATGACCTCCTCGCCGGGCGGACGACCAGCCAGGGCCGATGTGAACCGCCCATGGACCACGTAGCCGAAATCGATGAAACGGGGGCTTCCGTCGCCATCATGGAAGACGTCATAAACGGCCAGGGGTCGGCCGAGGAGCGGATCGGTACGGCCTGGCAGTCGCACCATGGCGAACTGGCCTGGGACCGCGGTGGTCGCAATGGCTGGGCATTCGACCCGCAACCGCCAGGTACCCTCGGCGATTTTTCGGTGATCGACGATCACCGCTTGCTGGTAACGGTCGAGATCGGGTTGGCACGCACCTTCTGGCATCGCAGGGATCACTCCGCACCGCGCGACTTCGGCTTTTGCGTCCGCCAGGAGGAAGCCTTGCCGGCCCGCTTTCGCTTGAAAACGACTGGCTTTCGCGGCCCTGGAGCCGCGCCTGGTCGGCGCGGCCCGGGCGACGCGCCTGGTTGGCGTGGGCCGGGCGCCGCAGAAGGTGGTCGATGCCCTGGTCCGGCTGGCCGCCGCCGACCGCGCGGGCCGAAGGGGCGACCACTCGTCGGGCGCGGCGGCCGAGGCATCTCACGATCCGTACCGACTGCTGCCAGGGCATCGCGCCTGAGCGTTTCGACTTCGCTCCCCGTGAGTTGCCGCCATTGCCCAGGCAGAAGATTCCCGAGCGAGAGACCACCGACGGCGACCCGTTT
>CAZCHF010000003.1:103301-120122 GCA_964498325.1 uncultured Candidatus Kuenenia sp. | reverse complement strand
TGATGCACCTTATGGCCGAGTTTGGCCAGCATGCGGCGGATCTCACGGTTCTTGCCTTCGTCGAGAACCATCTCCAGGACCGCGCTCTGTTTGTGCTGGCTGCGGAGACTCACCCGCTTGGCATGCACTTCGCCTTCGGCCAAGCGAATGCCCTTCCGAAGCCGCTCGAGCAAGTCGGGCGTCGGCACCCCCGCGACTTGCACGAGGTATTTCTTTTCCACACCGTAGCGCGGATGGGCTAGCAGATTTGCCAGATCTCCGTCATTCGTGAGAAGGATGAGCCCTTCGCTCGTACGATCAAGCCGTCCCACGGCAAACAGCCGACGATCTCCCGGAACCAGATCGACCACGCGGGGCCGTCCTGTCGGATCGTAGTTCGTGGTCACCACGCCGACGGGCTTGTTGAGGAGGTACACGACCCGCCGAGGATCAGGAAGCTTCTCGCCGTCGACGCGAATTTCTTGGGTGCGCGGATTGACCTTTGTGCCAAGCGTGGTCACGACCTCGCGGTCCACTTCGACCCGACCTGACGTGACGAGCTCCTCGCACGCACGACGGCTCCCGAGGCCAGCCGCTGCCAAGACCTTCTGGAGTCGCTCCAGGCCCTCGTCAGCGGCGGCGTCGCGTGGCCGAGGCGGCCCGCCGGGACGGCGAGGGCCGGGCGGGCGCGGCGTGCGGCCTGGTTGAGGGCGACCATGGGGCTTTTCTGGACGGGGCATAGAAGCGGGCTTTCGAGGACACGAGATCGTGCCGCGATCTTACACGCCCCCCGTTGATCCGCACGCTGTCCAGGCCTCAGCCCCGGAATCGGGCGATCAGGGGCGGCCTGTCACTGGGCCGGCGCCCACCACCGGGAGCGTTTCACCTCGGGGACCGGCTCCGCGTAGTCCCGCGGCCGCGAGCCGTCCATGATGCCGCCATACTGCCTGAACGCGTACGGGCCGATGTCGTTTTGCATGAACGGATCGAAGCGAACGGCCTTCCGTTGCTGGTTCCGCACCGGCCCCGGATCGAGCCAGTCGGGACGGCCCAGCGACGCACAACCGCTCGCCATGATCAGGGCCATGGCGAGCAGTGTCGCTGGTATGCGCGTTGTGGCGTGTGCGTGGGAGGGCACGGTGGCGTTCCGGGGCGAGGACCAAGGCGACTCGGACGGCAGGGACTGTAGGGTCCCGCCGCCAACCGCCCAAGCCGAATTCTCACATGGATTTTTATGGAAGCGTCACGCGAAGCAGGCGGGTTCCGTCGGTGACCGTCATGGCCTGCTCACCAGATGAGGCGGGCACCAGAACGCAACCGCCTGGTCCAACGG
The DNA here is from genome assembly GCA_964498325.1 of uncultured Candidatus Kuenenia sp. Taxonomy (GTDB): domain Bacteria; phylum Planctomycetota; class Planctomycetia; order Pirellulales; family UBA1268; genus QWPN01. The sequence continues at coordinate 118,810 of CAZCHF010000003.1, read as the reverse complement.
CGTCTGAAGACCGGGAGTCCCGAAGATGCGCCGAGCCCTTCAAGACGGCGAGGAAGTGAAGTCGACCATCGCCGCCCAGCCGCCAGGATCCGACCGGACTGACCTCGTCCAGCACAAAGTAGTCACATGTCACAAGCCGGGTGACGGCGGGATCCGAAGTCGCATGCCGCCGAACCGGATCGACGGGGCCAAGCTGGGTGACCGCCTCCACGCCAACCTCAACATGAAGGGGCCGCGGCCGGCCGTCCGGCCCGACGCGGTTCCAATCGAAGAGCCGGTAGGTCACGTCACTCGACTGCTGGATCTCGGCAACAAGCAGCCCTGCCCCGATGGCATGCACAGTGCCTGCCGGGATGAATACGCAGTCACCGGGCCGAGGCTCGAACGAATGGAGCACGGCTTCGCACGTGCCGGCTCGAATGGCCGCCGCAAGGTCGGAAGGCTCGACTCCCTCGCGGAGGCCTGCGTAGATCCGACTGCCGGGTTCAGCGTCGATCACGTACCAGGCTTCGGTCTTGCCTCGGTCAGGCGGCGTGAGGCGGGCCGCACGGACGTCGTCCGGGTGAACCTGCACGGAGAGGACTTGGTTGGCGTCCAGAAACTTGAAGAGGAGCGGAAAGGCAGTGTGGTTCGCGTGCTTCCCGAGGAGCAAGTCGCCATGGGCGCGCACGAGTGAGCCGAGCGTTGCACCTGCGAGCGGACCGGCCGCCACCACACTCTGATCCTCCCCGCGGTCAACCAGCTCCCATGACTCGGCAAAGTCGTCACCCGATGGGAGCACGCGACCAAATGCCGAAGCGAACCGGCGACCTCCCCAGAGGTACCGGCGATACACCGGGGAAAACATGAGCGGCGGGAGGGAGGCCAGCCCAGGCGTCCTCGACTCGAGTCCATGATCAGCCATCAGGCGTATCGCTCCAGAATTCGCCCGATGCCGAAGCAGCAGATCGAGAAGACCAGCATGACGAGCATCGGCCCGGAGGTGATCTGTCCTCCAAGCTCGAGCATGACCGCCAAGACCGGCATGCCGAGACCGACAAGCTGCCCGAGTCGCCCGATCACTCGCATGAGCCGACGCACCATCCTCGCGGACTGACCGCCTCGCACCGACTGCTGAAGTGCGGCACGCCAGACGCCGACGCCCTCTCGAGCCGCTCGCAATCCGTCTGCGACAGACCGCAGGCACGGATGAGGCCCCCCTCTTGCCGCACGCGACTCCCGATCTCAGCGATCACCCCGATCACGGGCTCATCAATCGAGTCGACACGATCGAACTCGAGGACCACGCGGTTGGCATGGTGTTCACGAATCATGCCCCAAATGGCCTCGGCAAGGTCGACTTTTTCAGCAGGCTCGGTATCGCCCGTCGCGAGCCGCACAAAGAGCCAATCAGGCCCTCGCTCGGCAGCCAGTTCCCACGAACGAGGCTCGCCGCGTCGCCCAAAAAGCCCTTGCCCATCTCTCGACCGCCCGGTCGTTGCCATGTCGCGTTCCCTCCATGTTGGAAAGCGGCCCCTCGAAGTCCCCTCGAGGTGAGGCAAAACGCCCCGTAAATGGCCACTCCTTCTCAAAATCGTACGCGGCCGTCTCACTCTTACAAGGCGAGTTTCCAGGCCGTCAGCTCGGATGCGTTCCGCCGCCGAGGGGCCGGGGGTTGCCGCGGCGGCGAAGGCGCCCATACTGCGGTCCGGACACTTCATCCCTATCGGTCCCCAGGAGCCCACCATGGCACGGCACGGCGCGGTCACGTTCAAAGGCAATCCCCTGACTCTCGCGGGCAAGGAAGTGGCAGTTGGCACGCCGGCCCCCGACTTCGACCTGACGTTTTACAAGGACGGCATGCAGCATGTGCGCAAGGCCGATCTCCTCGGCAAGCCATCGATCATCAGCGTGGTGCCCTCGCTCGACACACCGGTCTGCCAAGTCCAAACCCGCACGTTCAACCAGCGGCTTGGCGCTCTTGGTGACAAAATCAATGCCCTCACGGTGAGCCTCGATCTCCCCTTCGCCATGAATCGATTCTGCGGCGCCGAAGGCATCACGGCCCTGAAGGTGGGCAGCGACTACATGAACCGCGACTTCGGTTCGGCGTGGGGCGTCTTGATCGAGGAACTCAAGATCCTTGCCCGTGCGGTCTTCGTGCTCGATCGCGACGGCGTGGTGCGGTATGCCCAGGTCGTCAAGGAAGTTGCCGACGAGCCGAACTACGACGCCGCCTTGGCCTCCTTGGAAAAGCTGGTGTAGTCGGGCCCTCAGGTCGCGAGCAACGACTCCATCGCCTTGCGGGCTGTGGCAAGCGCTTCGGGCAGCTTGGCTACGTGCTTGCCGCCAGCCTGCGCGAGGTCAGGTCGGCCACCTCCCTTGCCTCCCACGACCGTCGCGACATCCCGAATCCACGAGCCGGCCGAGAGCCCTCTCGATTCGAGTTCCTTCGAGATGCCGGCGACGAGCGTGACTTTGTCGCCCTCGACGCTGCCCAGGAGCACGGCGATCGGGCTGGCCTTTCGGCGCAGGATGTCGATCGCCTGTCGCATGGCGTTGGCATCGCCCCCTTGCATGTCAGCGACCACGATCTTCGTTCCGCTGACGTCCGCCGCGGCAGCGAGCAGTGCCTCCGGCGAGACGGTGGCCGTGGCCGCCGGCGGCTTTGCCTTCTTGAGCTCTCTGAGCTCGCGAGCAATCGTCGCGAGCCGCTGAGGCACGTCCGACACCGGCACCTTGAGCGTGCTTGCGGCCTCCGCGAGCGCGCGCTCCGCGTGGCGAATCCGATCGAGCGCACGAAGTCCGGTCACGGCCGAGATGCGTCGCGTTCCGGCGGAAACACTTTCCTCCGCCACGATGCGCACGAGGCCGATCTGACCCGTGCTTGAGACGTGCGTCCCGCCGCAGAGCTCACGGCTCACGCCATCCATCGTCACCATGCGGACGATGTCCGGATACTTTTCACCGAAGAGCATCATGGCCCCGGCGTGACGGGCCTCGGCAAGCGGAAGGAGCGTCGCCGACACGGGCACGGCTTCGAGCACGCGATCGTTCACCATCGATTCAATGGCAAGGAGCGTTTCCTGGTCAATCGAACTGGGATGGGAAAAGTCGAACCGCAGCATGTCGGCATCGACTTTCGAACCCTGCTGGACCGCATGGCTTCCCAGGAAATGCTGGAGGGCCGCATGCAGAAGGTGCGTCGCGGAGTGGGCTCGCCGCAGGGCCGCACGACGGCCGGCGTCGACCTTGGCCGTGATCGTCGCTCCGAGCGCGAGCGAGCCCTCGCGGAGGTGACCCACGTGAAGCACAAAGCCTCCTTCCCGCTGCGTGTCGGTGACCTCGAACCGGCCACCGGGCCAACTCAACTCGCCCGTGTCGCCGACCTGCCCACCCGACTCACCGTAGAACGGCGTCGCATCGAGCACGATGGTGACCGGCTTGGCGTGCCCCACCTCGGTGATCGATTCGCAGAGCGCGTCTTGGGCAATGATCCCAATGACCTTGGCCGGCGCTTCGATCGTGTCATACCCGATGAAGTCCGTGCCGTGCATCGTTTTCTTGAGGGCGTCGAGCGGCCCGGTCGTGAAAACTTCGACGTTGCGACCAGCCCCCGACTTTTGGCCATGGGCCTCCATCGCGGCCCGAAACCCGTCCCAGTCAAAGCCACAGTTCCGCTCGGCCGCCAGCGTCTCCAGGAGCTCGGGCGGAAATCCGTAGGTCGTATACAGCTCGGCCGCGTCCTCACCCGGCACCACGCTGCCACCAGCCGCACCAATGGAACCAAAAAGCTTCTCGATCCGGTCGAGGCCGCCGTCGATGGTGGCCAGAAACGATTCCTCTTCCCGCTCGATGACCGTCGCCACATGGCCGGTCGTGTCGCCAAGCTCCGGGTAGGGCCCTCGCATGAGCTCCGCAACCATCGGTGGAAGCCGGTGCAAGAACGATTCCTTCATGCCAAGCTGCCGGCCATCGAGCACCGCCCGGCGAAGCAGCCGCTTGACGACATATTTTTCTTCGGTGTCGTCAGTAAACACGTTCTCATGGATCGGAACCCGGCAGGCGCTGACATGTTCGGCCATCCGCCGCATCCGACGACCGCTGTCGGTCGCCGGCTCGTAACGCTGCCCGCACACCTCGGCCACGGCTTCGACGAGCGGCCGCAGGATGTCGATGTGAAAATTGCTGTCGACGCCCTGGAGCATCGCGCAGGTTCGCTCGAGCCCCATGCCCGTGTCGATGTTGCGGCTTGGAAGTGGCGACAGGTTGTTCGGTGGAGACCCCTCACGATTGAACTGCGTGAAGACAAGATTCCAGATTTCGACATCGCTGCCGTCAGGCATCCGGTAAAAAATCTCGCTGCACGGTCCACACACTCCATCGGGCCCCTGCGAGGGTGCCGAGGCGGGCCAGAAGTTGTCGTCTTCTCCCATCCGCGTGATCTTCGTCGACGGCAGGCCGATCTCGTCCGACCAGATCGTGTAGGCCTCGTCGTCGTCGAGGTAGACGGTCACCGAGAGTTTTTCCGGAGCGATGTTCAGCCAGTTCTTGGCCGTGAGAAACTCCCACGCCCAGTGGATCGCTTCTCGCTTGAAGTAGTCACCAAACGAAAAGTTGCCGAGCATCTCGAAGAACGTGTGATGCCGCGGCGTCCGGCCGACGTTGTCGATGTCGCCGGTCCGCAGACACTTCTGGCAGGTCGTCGCTCGGGTGAACTCGAGCTTGCACTTGCCGAGGAAATGGTCCTTGAACTGGTTCATCCCGGCGGGAGTGAAGAGCACCGACGGATCCCACCGGGGCACAAGCACGTCGCTCGGCCTGCGAACGCAGCCCTTCGACTCGAAAAAGGAAAGGTAGGCTTCGCGGAGCTCGTTGGCCTTCATCGCGGGAAAATGCTCACTGTGAGTGGGGAGGGTCTGGAAACGCAGCACTATACCCGCCACCGTGCCCATAAAACGACACCGCCCGCGGCAACCGCTTGGGTCGGCTGCCGCGGGCGTGAGGCACCATGGTGTTCTGGAATTTATTCGTCGCCGGGGGCTTCTTCGGCGGCCTCGGGGTCACCGGCGATCGTCTGGTCGACGGAGATCACCGCATCCTTGGCGGCGAGGATCTTGTCGCGAAGCTCCTTGAGGACGTCTGGGTTGTCCTTCAGGAACTGACGAGCCTTCTCCCGCCCCTGGCCGAGATGCGTCTCGCCATACCGCAGCCAGGTGCCCGACTTGTCGACGAGTTTGGCGGCCATCGCCAGGTCAAGCACGTCGCCTTCGATGCTGATGCCGTTGGCATGCATCATGTCGAACTCGGCGACTCGGAACGGCGGAGCCACCTTGTTCTTGACGACCTTCACCTTCACCCGCTGACCGACGACATCCTCGCCGTCCTTGAGCGTGCCGATCCGTCGAACGTCGACACGACACGAGGCATAGAACTTGAGCGCCTTGCCGCCCGGAGTCGTCTCGGGGCTGCCGAACATCACGCCGATCTTCTCACGGAGCTGGTTGATGAAGATCACGGTCGTCTTGCTCTTGGCGATGGCTCCCGTGAGCTTCCGCATCGCCTGGCTCATGAGCCTCGCCTGCATCCCCACGACCGAGTCACCGATGTCGCCATCGAGCTCCTTCTGCGGCACGAGGGCCGCCACCGAGTCGACCACGATGATGTCGACCGCATTGCTCTTCACGAGCATCTCCACGATCTGGAGCGCCTCCTCACCGCTCGTCGGCTGACTCACGAGGAGCGACTCGAGCGAGATGCCGAGCTTGCGGGCCCAACTCGGGTCAAGGGCATGCTCGGCATCGATGAAGGCCGCGATACCGCCGGCCCGCTGGGCTGCAGCGACCGAGTGGAGCGCGATCGTCGTCTTGCCGCTCGATTCAGGCCCGTAAATCTCGATGATTCGCCCGCGCGGAAAACCCTTGCCACCGAGAGCCAGGTCGACCGACAGGCTGCCCGACGAGATTCCTTCGATGACCGTCTGATGATCCCCCCCGAGCGGCATGATCGAACCTTCGCCGAACGTCTTCTCGATCTGCGCCAGGGCATGCCGCAGTTCCGTGTTTTCCTGGAGGAACGCCAGCCGGTCTTTTTCAGGCCCCGCCTTCTTCCCCTTGGCGTCAGCCCCCTTCGACTTCTTGTCCTTGCTCATCCGACCATTCACTCCTGCCGTAAGTGTCACCATGACGACTGCCTCCCACGCGCTTTCGAGCGGTCCCGGCACGTCGTCGGGGTGGTTGCGTCGCCACCATGAATCGAGCGATTTGCCGCGAAACCGAATACTGAACGCGGGTATACTATCGGACGTGCGACAGCATTGCAAGCACTTTTTCTGAACGGCTGTTCATCATGAAAAATCCGCTCGGGGCTGCCCGTGTCATGTCGCCGGACGTTCGCTTCGGGCATCCATGCCCTCCGCTCACTCGGAGAAATCTGCGCTTCGCCCTCCGGGCTGCGCTAGCTTTCTACGCCGGCTCCATGACACGGGCAGCCCCGAGCTCGTCTTGCGTGATACGGACGCCTGCCGAGGCCGGCAGGAAGCCGGCCTGCTCGGCGCGGGGCACCTTGGCTGCCCCCGCCGAGCCAAGGCTTCGCGGGCCAGGGATGGCCGCGAAGCCTTGCAATCTAGAACATGAGCATTTGGCGGTACTCGGCAAGGCGACGATCCAGGTCAGCACGCCCGATCGCCGAGAGCCGGTCCAAACTAAAGTCTTCGACGGTGAAGCTGGCGGTGATCACGCCGTAAGCCAGGGCCTCCTTGAGGGCCTGGGGATCGAAGCGGCCGAGGGACGCGAGGTGCCCCATCATGCCGCCGGCAAAGCTGTCGCCGGCCCCCGTCGGGTCGAGCACCTGGGGCGTCGGATAGGCGGGCATGACGTACATCTCATGCTCGCTGAAGAACATCGCCCCATGTTCCCCCTTCTTGATGACCACGAACTTGGGTCCCATCTCGCGGACTGCCTGGCCAGCCCGGACCAGGTTTTCGTCTTCGGCGAGGAGCTTGGCCTCGGCATCGTTGAGCACCAGGCCATCGACGCGACGAAGCAATTCCTGAAGCTCGTCCCGCTGAATATTGATCCAGAGATCCATCGTGTCAGCCACCGTGAGTTGGGCGCCGGGCACCTGATCGAGCACGGAGAGCTGCGTGACTGGAGATGCGTTGCCAAGAAACACGAACTTCGAGTCGCGGTGGTTCGCCGCCAGCTTCGGCTTGAACTCGCCAAAGACGTTGAGATGCACCTCGAGCGTCTCGCGATCGTTCATGTTGGGGAGGTAGCGACCACGCCACCGGAACGTCTTGCCCCCCGGAATCATCTCGATTCCCGACGTGTCGATGCTCCGCTCCTCGAGGAAGCGGGTGTGAGCCGTCGGCCAATCTTCGCCCACGGTGCCGATCATCTTGACCGGCGTAAAGAAGCTGGCGGCGTAGGAAAAGAAGACCGCCGACCCGCCGAGCACGTCATCGCGACTCGCGGTGGGGGTCTCGACGCAATCAAGGGCGACACTTCCGACGACGAGCAGCGGCATGGGGAACTCCAAGGGAGAATCGGTTCGTGGCCGCGAATGTAGGGGCCCCGCGGCAGATCGTCCACCACCGTACGGGCTGCCCTGTTCAGCCTCCGAGCGGTAGCGCGCGGGCAATTCGTCGGAGTGACGCGTCACGGCCGAGGATCGCCAGGCAGTCGTAGAGCCCGGGACCGACACTCCGACCAGTGACCGCAACCCGAACCGGGTGGACGAGGTCGCCCGGTTTCACGCCCAGGGACTCGGCCGTCGCCTTGAGGGCTCCCTCGAGCGGGCCGGGCTCAAAGGCATCGACCGCCGCGAGCGCCGCCGCAAAAGCCTCGAGTTGCTGCTTGACCCCAGGCTTTGCGAGCCGCTTTGAAACCGCATCCGGATCGAGCTCGGGCTCCTCGACCAGAAAGAAGTCGGCGTAGGAAAGGATGTCTCCAGCCACCTTGAGCCGATCGCCCGAGGCCTCGATCACGCGACGCACGGTCGACGATTGGGATTCGGTCGGCGGATCGGCCACGAGGCCTGCCTGCACGAGATAGGGAAGCATCTGCGCGAGCTTCTCGTCGGTCGACAGGGTTGCCTCATAGTGATCCTGCACCGCCCAGAGCTTTTTGGGATCAAAACTCGCCGGCGACGAGTTGATCCGCTCGAGCGAAAACTTTTGGATCAATTCGTCACGAGTAAAGAACTCGGTCTTGTCGTCGTACGACCACCCGAGCATCGCGAGGTAGTTGTCGATCGCCCACGGGAGATACCCGACGGCCCGATAAAAATCGACGATCACCGGATTGAACGTGTCGGCATCGGCCGAGAGGCCGATCCGCGACGCGATCGCCTGGCCATGCTCCATGACCCGCCGAAAATCCTGGTTCTTGAGGTACTGGGCAAGTTTTCGTTTCGAGAGCTTGGTCTTGCTGCCGGGCTCGGCCACGAGCGGGAGATGGGCATAGGCGGGCAATGCATACCCGAGGCTCATCGCAATGAAGGCTTGCCGCGGCGTATTTGAGAGATGCTCCTCGGCGCGAATGACATGGGTGATCTCGAGGTCGTGGTCGTCGACCACGCTCGCCAGATGGTAGAGACACGACCCATCGGCCCGTTGGATCACATGGTCCTGCTCACGGTCCCACGCAAACTCGACGCGCCCCCGAACGGCATCCTCGATGACGAGCGAACCCTCGCGGGGCATCTTGAGCCGCACCACGCCCTTGCGGCCCTCCGCCTCGAAGCGCGCCGCGGTCGCAGCGTCGAACGCCGCGAACCGACGGCTGTATAAGAACGGTTTCCCGGCCGCCTGGGCGGCCTTGCGTTCCTCGTCGAGTTCTTCTGGGGTCGCAAAGTCGCGGTAGGCATGCCCCGAGGCCACGAGCCGGTCGGCTGCGGCGCGATGCCGGTCGGCCCGCTGCGACTGGAAGTAGGGAGCATGCGGACCACCGACGCCCGGCCCTTCGTCCCAGTCGATGCCGAGCCATTGCAAACCGTCGAGGATCGGCTGGAGGGCCTCGTCGACGTTGCGAGCGACGTCCGTGTCGTCGATCCGCAGGATGAACTGCCCGCCGTGCTGACGGGCAAAAAGCCAATTGAAGAGAGCTGACCGAACACCACCGATATGCAGATAACCGGTGGGACTGGGGGCAAAGCGAGTTCGAACAGTCATTCAGCATGGGCTCCGTGGTCGGAGCATTATGCCGCGTGGCCGTTCATCCGCGCCAGTTTTTTGAGCCGCTTCCGCTCGGCCTTCGACAAACGGCGTTCGCTGCCAAAAGAACCGTCCGTGAAGTCGGTCCGACCATCGTCGTCAGACTCGTTCTCCGAACCGGCCTCGGTCCAAGATGAGGGCTCCTCGGCGGCTTCTTCGGATTCATCGTCTCGCTCTTCAGCCACCGCTTCCTGCTTCTTTTCCTTGCGGACCTTCGGCTTGCCAGCGTCGGCGACCTCGCCCCGGACCTCGCGAATCACGCCGCGGGCAGCCGTGAGCATGGCGATCAGCAGAAACGCCGCGCCGGCGGACCAGGCGACCGCTGCGAGAAGGGTTCCGCGTTCGCCCGCTCCCAGCCAGGCTGGCCTCCAGGTTCCGGCAGCCGCGGCAACCCAAGCGACCATGCCGAAGATCATCCAAACCGACGTTCCTCCACGCTCACGAAGCGGGAGGATGGCCCACGGCACGGCGACCACACACGCGAGACACCCGATGGCATACCACCAGCCCGAGCCTCCGGGCCCGAGGGTGATCCCGGTGGCCTCGTTCAAGAAGGTGGCCACCAGTGTTCCGAGCGGCACAATGCCCGACCAGGCCGCCACGGTAAAAATGGTGGCCAGCCATCCCCAGGCGCGAAACCGTCCCTTGTAATCGTCGCGCCGATGACGCCGCATGTATTTGATCGAGCCCGCCACCTGTGCGGCCACAAACAGAGCAAGCACAGCGAGCCAGGTATGCAGTGGCAGCGCTGCGTTGCTTTCAATGGCTTTCCGCACCACGGCGAGGGAGCCGGCAAATCGACCGCCCCCTTCCAGAAGCGTCCGCCCGAAGAGCGGTCCACTCACCGCCAAGGCGATGGCGCCTCCCACTCCGCCGAGGATGAGCAGCGATAATCCGGCAAGGCCACCGAGCGTCGTCGGGAGTCGCGTGGCGATACCCGGATGACGCTCCGGACGGGCGGCGGCGTCGTACGCTGCCACCAGTCCGGGCGTCGGCGGGTCATTGTCGGATGTGGCCTCGGCTGACGCGGAGCGATTCCACGAGGCCACGAGACGACGTCGCTGGTCGCGGCGCGCAGAGGTGGCGAGGGCCATGGGTCCGACTCGAATCCATTCGGGTACGTGCGGGACGATCCATCATCCCGCAAGGATCCAGAGCGATCGCGAGGTCGCGCCGTAGCCTGGTCCTGTCCTCCAGACTTCGACCTGCCACCAGGCCGGGATTCAGCAGGCGATGCGTGGGCAGGAGAGGACGCATCGCCGGCAGGTTCGGCTCGCCGGGCACGTTCGAGGGAATCGGCAGAATCCGCAGGGTCAGCAGGCTGACCCCGCCATTTGCCGGTCGTCACCGATCCGGCTACGATCCGGCGACATCCGTTTCGTCCGTTTTTTCGATCAGGAGTCATCTCACCATGGCCTACTCGCTCCCCCCCCTGCCCTACGCCTTCGACGCGTTGGAGCCCTGGATCGACGCCCGCACGATGGAGATCCACCACGACAAGCACCACGCCGCCTACGTCACCAACGTCAACAAGGCACTCGAAGGCCATGCCGACCTCGCGGCGCTCCCAGTCGAAAAGCTGATCGCCGACCTCGAGAAGGTGCCGGAGGCGATCCGCACGACGGTTCGCAACAACGGCGGCGGCCATGCCAACCACACGCTCTTTTGGGAGTCGCTCGCGAAGGGTAAGGGGGGCGAACCAGCCGGTCACCTCGGCGAAGCGGTGCGAACCGTCTTCGGAAGTTTTGAGAACTTCAAGACCGCGTTCAGCGATGCCGCCATGAAGAGGTTCGGCAGCGGCTGGGCATGGCTCTCGCTCGACCCGCAGGGCAAGCTGCTCGTCGAGAGCACTGCGAACCAAGACAGCCCGATCATGCACGGGAACGTGCCGCTCGTCGGCATCGACGTCTGGGAGCACGCGTATTACCTGCACTACCAAAATCGCCGGGCCGACTACGTCGCCGCGTTTTACAACGTGATCGACTGGGATGCCGTCGGAAAACGGTTTGCTGCTTCCAAGAAGTAGTCACCTCAAACCCCTAGACTCCCCGTCTTTTGGCGACAGGCCCGCGTCCAAAAACGCGGGCCTGTTTCTTTGCAATTGACGCGGCATGCGGCCGATTCCTATTCCCATGCACGCCGCTGAAATTTCGTGGCGCACTAGGTTCGCGTGGAGGAGTAGTCGCATGGTCATGGTCCGGCTCGAGCCTACGAACGTCTCCGTGCATCGGAGCCTGATCGCACCCATGATGCTCGTTGCCGCACTCGCATGCGGCTGCAAGTCAAGCTCCTGGATGGCGCGCCCGTCATGGCTCGGCGGTTCGCCTCCACCGGCTTCGTCGCTTTCCTCTGCCCCGGCTTTCGAGAAGGGCATCGCGAAACCGTCGGAGACAGCCAAGCCCTATCCGACCACGAACACACCGGAAGGCTACGTGCTGAACAACGGCACGCGGACCGACTCGCCCAGCGTGACCGGATCGACAGCGACGGCGGTCACCTACGGCGCGACGCCTCCTCCCGCACCGACAGCCACCGCAGCATCTGGGATCGCACCGCAGGTCGGCCCCTACGCACCATTGCAAAAGACGCCGGCAAGCGCATCACCGAGCGACCCCGCCGCGGCAGCGACCTCGGGCTTTGCGGCAGCGCCGGCGTTTGGGGGCGGCAATGCGGCCCCACCAGCCTCTCCGGCGCCTCCAGCAGGAGCACGCTTCGCGGACGCGAGCGGCGGTACGGCCGGCTGGAGCCCATCTCCACCACCAACTCCGCCCACGGCCCCAGCCGCCGCACCAGGGACGACCGCGTTCCCCACTCCATCGCAGCCGGCGCCAACCGACGCTCGCTACGGTTCGGCGAACTCCAGCCGCTTCTCGACGGGTTTCCAACCGTCGCAGGCCCCTCCCTCGACCGAGCCGCAACCCCAATGGTCGGCACCTCCTGCCGCGCCACCGACCACGGTGAGTCCACCACCGGCCCCCGAGGCAGCGTTACCGGGTTCGATCACGCCCCCGACGCGCCGTCCCGATCCCGGCTACCGCCCTGGCGGCACCTCGAGCTACCGTCCGGCGAAGGCCCTCCTGGCCGGCGAGGAAACGGATGAAGGCATCCAGCCCGTCTCGTTCGAGAGCGCGCCGCAGTAAGTCGGCGACGACTTCGGCGAGCGCCCCGCCAGGGCCGCCCGCGCCCTCGCGTGATACAGTGCGGAGATGAAACCGCGCACGCTGTTCGGCCTGGTCGTGGCTTCGCTCGCGGCGTTTGCGTCCGCGGATCCCCAGCCGCAAAGCCCGTTGCCCCGGATCGGCGTTGCTGAGACGCTCGCCCTCCCCGACTTCGCTCCGGGCCCCGATGGCAAGGACCTGCCGATCACCGGTCTCAGCGGCATCACCTGGCTCGGCGACGATCGCTACGCAGCGATCATGGACAACAGCGACCGGCTGCTGGTGTTTCGGCTCGACCTCGAATCCGACGGCACTCCGCGAGCGGTCCGCGAGCCGCGGATCGTCATCCTCAGCCGACACTTCGACTACGAAGACATCGCCACATGTCCTCCACGGCTTGCCGCGCGCGTGGCCCAAAGAAACCACGTGCGGGGTGAGCCGGGCCCGGGCCGGTGTCTCGTCGTGTGCGAGGAAACGACGCCGGCGCTTCGAGCCATCGACCTCGACTCCGGAAAGCTCGTGGGCCAGATACCGATTCCAAAAAACCTCACGGAGCCACGGCCGAATCGGGGCCTCGAAGCGTTGACCACGGCTCCCGAAGGCACCACGCTGTGGACGGCGAACGAAGAGGCGATGCCGGCCGATGGTCCACCCCCGAGCAATGGCACGGGTACGGTCGTCCGACTCACGCGGATTGCGATTCCAAACGCCGACGGGTCGAGCGAACGTCCCACGATCCAGGTCGCATACGCCGTGGAACCTCCCCATGCATTCATCCGCATGGTGGACGGCGAGCCCTTCTCCGGAGTCGTGGCCTTGGTGGCCCTGGGCGGCGAGCGACTCCTCGTGCTCGAGCGATCGGCGGGACACGGACTGCCACCATTCGAGAGCCGCATCGCCTATGTCGATGCCAGCCACGCACCCGACGTCTCTGCGGTCGAGGGCGGCCTGGCGGACCGGGCCGATCTCCACATGGAGAAAACATCGCTCTGGAGAGACAGCCTGGGATGCAACCTCGAAGGCCTCTGCCTGGGACCAGCACTCACGTCAGAGACACGAGCCCTCGTCGGTGTCACCGACAATGGCGGGCTCGCAGAGCCCAATCAGGTCGTCGTCTTCGTCATTCGGCTCACCAGCCCATGACCATGTTCGACTCGATGACCTTGCGCGCCCGGTCGAGGTCGTCGCCCGTTTCATGCATGTACAGCCGAATCGCATGAACCTTGTCGCCCGAGGCCTTCGAAAGGCACTCCCGGGCGGTATGGCAGGGATCGATGCGGGAGTCCGTGAGGCCGAGAGCCGACTTCGAGATCACCCAGGTATCGCGAGGGCGGCGGGTCAGCCGCACGATCTCTTCTCCCGGATAGGCGTCCTGCACCACGGCGGCGGCAGCCGCCTCGTCGGGGGCCCACGAGATGATGATGTGCCCGCTCGTTTCAATCTCGAAGAGTGGCATGAAGATACCTCCAAAAGTGGTCCCGGCAGGCTACGGCACTGGCTGCGGCTTCGTCAAACGGTCGCCGGAGCCGTGGCGTCCATGAACCCTATGCGTACACTATGAGTCGAGCAGGTGACGTTCGTAAAGCCGTGTGATTCGAGGCAGGTGACAGCCATGCGCTACGACAGTCTCGGTTTTCCGATCCCTACGGAATTTGATCGACTTGATGCTGATCGCGGCGTGTCGCCCCTCCCGAGACGAGACCGTGACCATCGCGCCAGTGCCAGCCCCTTGAAGCGAGTGATCGTGGGGCTCGTGCTGCTGGGCGTCGTCGGGTCGGCAGTCCTGGGCCCGGCCGTGCTCCCGACCGTTCGATCCTTGGTGGTGCGGTGGTCGCTCGAGCGGGCGATTGCATCGGAGGGGCAAGGCGATTACGGCGCTGCCGTCGCCGACCTGAGTAGCGCGATCGACTGGGTGGGATCGGCGGACGAACTGCCCCTGGCCAAGAGTCAACTGTTGTGCTGGAGGGCCACGCTCCGGATCAAAAACAAAGACGCCTCTGGCGGCCTCGAGGATGCCAACATGGCGGCATCCTACGAACCGACGGGCATGCAACCCTGGCAGGTTCGTGCCCTCGCACTGTTCGTGCTCGGGAATACCGATGGATCGCTCGAGGCCGCCCAAACCGCTGTCGACCTCGTCGGCGATGACGACCCTGAGGCACTCAATCATCGCGCCTATATGCGGGCTCTTGCAGGCCGCGACCTCGAAGCCGCGCTCGACGACATCGAACGGGCGCTCGCAGCATCGGGGCCGAGCCCGGAGTTTCTCGACACCCGCGGCTACATCCTCCACCTCCTCGGCAGGCATCACCAAGCGATCGACGACCTCAATGTGGCGATCGACACGGCCCAGAATGACCGCCGGCGACTCCTCACTCTTGCCGGGCACGTCGATCCCGGGGATCTCGCATACCGGCTCCTCCATGCAGATCAATCCCTGGCGGTCATGCACCACCATCGGGGCCTCGCGTGCCGGGCTGTTGGCCTGACGGGCCAGGCCGACCAGGATTTTGATGTTGCCGAGCGCAAGGGATTCGATCCCTCCCGCGGCATCCTGTAGGTCTGTAGAGCGCTTGGACGAAGCCATCCATGGCCTGCGTCCGCTTGTCGCACTTGGAAAAGTCAAGGCTTTCCAAGTGCTCGGTTCGCCGAATCCTGCGGCGGCACGTTGCCGCCTGTCGCGCGGGCGAAACGAGCCGCGAAGTTCGCCCGCTTCGCGCGGAGGGTCGGGGCGGTATACTTCGGGCGTCATCGGTGGAAAACCCGAGTCCGGCCAAGGCCGGCACCCGGGGGTGTAGCTCAGTTGGTTAGAGCGCCAGCCTGTCACGTTGGAGGCCGCGGGTTCGAGTCCCGTCACCCTCGCTTTCCACCCCGGCACCAGCCCCATGGTGCCGCCGGTTCGTTTCCGTCCGTCCATGAACGGCCCGATGGCTTCACGCCTTTCTCCCACGGCCGTCGTCACCGGCGCGGCCAGCGGCTTGGGCCTGGCGCTCGTCGAGCGACTCGCGGCGAATGGTTGGCAGATCGCGGCCGTTGATCTGGCCTTTACGGGCCGTCACCTTCCCGGTGCGGCAGAACCGATCCCGGGAGATGTTCGCGACGCCGACTTCTGGGGCGGCCTGCACGATCGCTTGCGGCGGCAGTGGAACTCCCTCGGG